>NZ_CP045384.1:1716944-2038055 GCF_009363615.1 Ruegeria sp. THAF33
CGCGTTGCCTCGGGCACAGTTATCGCGATTGATGAGCATGGCATAATGCTGCGACAAAGCGGCCAGACCAGACGTATCGCCATCCCTGGCGGCTGATCACATCTTGACGCCCCGCGCGCGGGGGTTCAAACCGCAGGCATGACCGATACGACCAAAATCGCCCTGATAACCGGGGCCTCGCGCGGGCTGGGCGCTGCCCTGGCCGAAGCGCTGGCGCCCGAATACCACATCGTCGCCGTCGCCCGGACCACCGGCGGGCTGGAAGAACTGGACGATCGCATCAAGGCCAAGGGTGGCTCTGCCACGCTGGCACCGATGGACATCACCGATCCGAACGCGATGGCAACCCTGTGCCGCGGGATCCATGACCGTTGGGGCAAGGTGGATTTGTGGCTGCATACGGCCGTTCACACCTCGGCGCTGACGCCGGTACATTTCGTCGACCCCAAGGAATGGACCAAGGCAGTCAACACGAATGCAAACGCAACCTCGGTTCTGATCCCATATGTCTCGCCCCTGCTGGGTGAAAACGGCCACGCGGTGTTTTTCGATGACCCGAAAGCCGGTCAGAAGTTCTATGGCATCTATGGTGCCACCAAGGCCGCGCAAATGGCCTTGGCCCGCAGTTGGGCGGCCGAGACCGAACGCACCGGTCCGCGCGTTTCGATCGTGGAACCAGCACCGATGCCGACCGCCGTGCGTGCCCGGTTCCACCCGGGCGAAGATCGCGATGCACTGACGAGCACCGCAGATGAAGCTGCGCGGATCCTGGCGCTGCTTTAGGAAATGGCCCTGACGGGCCATGCCTCCGGCGGGGATATTTTTGGCCAGATGAAGCTGGGATCAGGCGATATGAACGCCGTTGCGCCCGGCCAGATCGACGAAGAACTGCCACGCGACACGGCCTGAACGCGATCCGCGCGTGGCCTGCCATTCAATTGCTTCGGCGCGCAGGATTTCGGCATCGACCGAAACGCCATAGGCGGCACAATAGCGGTCGATCATGGCAAAATATTCGTCCTGATCGCAGGGGTGGAATCCCAGCCACAAACCGAAGCGGTCGGACAATGATACCTTTTCCTCGACCGCCTCTGACGGGTTGATGGCGCTGGAACGTTCGTTTTCAATCATGTCCCGCGGCATCAGGTGGCGACGGTTCGAGGTCGCGTAGAACACCACGTTTTCCGGGCGACCTTCAATACCGCCATCCAGAACGGCCTTGAGCGATTTGTAATGCTGGTCATCGTGACTGAACGAGAGGTCGTCGCAAAACAGGATGAACCGATAAGGCGCCGCGCGCAGGTGGTTCAGCAGACGCGCGACCGAGCCCATATCCTCGCGCTGTAGCTCCACAAGCTTCAGGTCAGGATGATCTGCGCTCAGCGTGCCGTGGACAGCCTTTACAAGGCTGGATTTGCCCATCCCGCGCGCGCCCCACAACAGTGCATTGTTTGCCTTGTAGCCGGCCGCGAAGCGGCGGGTGTTGTCAAGTAACGTGTCGCGCGACCGATTGATGCCGACCAGCAGATCCAGATCGACGCGATTGACCTGTTCAACCGGCTCCAAGCGTTCCGGTTCCACATGCCAGACAAAGGCCGGGGCCGCATTGAAATCCGGTGTGGCCAAAGGCGCCGGCGCCATGCGCTCCAACGCGGCAGCAATACGGTTCAGGGCTTGGTCGTCCATCGGCTCCTCCGGTCAGATACGGATCGGTTCAAAGCATGTTCTGATTGGCGCAACAAGGCCCGCGAACGAGAAAGGCGCGCCCAAACGGGGCGCGCCTCGGCTGTTGTTTCAGCCGGTTACTTGTCGTCTTCGAATTCCCGCATCAGATCTTCGTCCGCTTCGGCTTCTTCATCGTCATAATAGCCGTCGGCTCGCAACTGCTCTTCTCGCTTCCTTTCAACCCGGGCAACCAGGAAGATCGAAATCTCGTAGAGGCCATAGACCACGACAAAAAGGATAATCTGCGTGATCACGTCAGGAGGCGTCACTATCGCCGCCAGCACCAGAATGCCGACCACAGCATATTTGCGCACGGCCCCCAGACCCTCGGCGCTGACCAGACCTGCCTTGCCCATGAGGGTCAGAAGAACCGGCAATTGGAAGCACAGCCCAAAGGCCACGATGAACTTGATCGTGAGGTTCAGGTATTCCTGTGCCGAGCCCTGAAACACCACGCTCAGCGGCGCGGCCGTCGCGCCATCAGCCACGGCTTCGCCTTCAGCGCCGAATTGCTGGAACCCAAGGAAAAAGTCATAAGCCAGGGGCGTGACGACATAGAAGGCAAAGCTCGCGCCCAGAAGGAACATGAAGGGCGAGGCCAGCATGAAAGGCAGAAACGCATTCTTTTCCGACTTGTAGAGGCCCGGAGCCACAAAGCGCCACATCTGCATCCCGATATAGGGAAACGCCAGAATGAAGCCCCCCAAAAGCGAGACCTTGATCGCGACAAAGAACCCTTCCTGCGGCGAGATGAAGATCAGGCCGCAATCCTGTCCGCGCTCGGTCAGGACCTCACACAAAGGGTTGGTCAAAAAATTGAAGATCGGCGTGGCCACCGTAAAGCAGATGATCATCCCGACCAGAAAAGCCAAGACGCAGTGGATCAACCGTGTACGCAGCTCGGCTAGGTGCTCGATCAATGGGGCCGAGGTATCTTCGATCTCGTCGGTCTTGGTCATGTTTCGCCTTCAGTCTTCAGCGCCGCTTCGGCTTCTTCGGCCTTGGCCAGGGCCTCGGCAGCTTCCTTGGCCTTGCGCTCGGCGGCAGCGCGGGCCGTTGAGGCCTGAATTTTCTTGGCCTGTTCGGCTCGCTCGGCTGCCAGTTTGCCGGTTTCGCTGTCAGGATCGAACTTGGTGGGATCCATGCTTTTTGCCATATCCTGCGCGGCTTGTTTCACGCCGTCCATGGCCGAGCCAACCGGATTCGCGGCGGCGTTGAGACCTTTCTTGATCTCGTTCACACCGGCCTGATCGGCGGCCTCGTTCATGGCGCTGCTGAATTCGCGTGCCATGCCACGGGCCTTGCCGACAAATCGCCCGACATTGCGGAACAAAACCGGCAGGTCCTTCGGCCCGACGACGATCAGGGCGACAATGCCGATGACCAGAAGTTCGGTCCAGCCCAGATCAAACATCTGCGCTTACGCCTTGTCTTTCTCGGTTTCAGGCGTCACGTCCTTGGCCAGTTCCGACGCGTCCTGTTCCAGTTCTTCCGAACCGTCCTTCACGCCCTTCTTGAACGCGGTGATGCCTTTGCCGACTTCGCCCATCAGCGAGCTGATCTTGCCGCGACCAAACAGAACCAGAACCACAACGGCGATCAGCAGAAGACCGGGAAGGCCAATATTGTTCAGCATCTCATTTCTCCTTTTTCATCGGCGCCCTTGTGCGCCGGGAATATGAACTGGGTCCGTGTTTACGCCCCCAGGCCCTGTCCCAAAAGGGATCCGGCACAGATTGAGGGCGAAAATTGACCTCATCTGCAAAAAACTATGGGCTCGCATTTTCCAACTGACAGGTTTATGTCAGTTGGAAGTGGCTAGAACGATGGCATCGAAACCTGGTCAACGGAGACTCACATGACCCATGTTGCTGAAATCGTCACCTTCACTCTTGCCAACGGCACCACCCCTGAAGAGTTCGTAAAGCTCAGCAAGGCATCCGAAGCCTTTGTTCGCAGCGCACCTGGCTTTGCCCATCGACAGCTCAGCCAGGGCGCAGACGGCCGCTGGACCGACTATGTTGTCTGGGCGGACATGAAGGCCGCGCAGGACGCTGCGGCGCAGTTCCCGCAACAGGAATGTGCAGCAGGCATGATGGCGGCCATCAACCCTGAAAGCGTTCAGATGCGCCATGAGGCCGTACTGTGGAACATGATTGCCTAGGCGCGGTCCGGACGGCGTGTCATGCGCCGAACTGACCGCCTGTTCGATATCATCCAGATCCTGCGCGACGGCAAACTGCACCGCGCGAAGGACATCGCGGACCAGCTGGAAGTGTCGGTCCGTACCATCTATCGCGACATGGACACTCTGGTCGCCTCGGGCGTTCCGGTCGAAGGAGAGCGCGGCGTGGGTTACATGGTGCGAGAGCAGATCACCCTGCCGCCGCTGAATCTGACCCCAGCCGAGCTTGAGGCCCTGAACCTCGGCATGGCGATCGTGGCCGAGGCCGCAGATACAGACCTGAAAGCCGCCGCGAACTCTTTGGCAGACAAGATCGATGCCGTTCTGCCCACACAGGTTGTGGCCGAAGCCGATAGCTGGAAATTCGCGGTCTACCCTTTTGCAGATGCAGCCCGCGGGCTTGCACATATGGCTCCGATCCGCGCGGCCATCAAATCACGCCAAAAGCTTCGGCTGTCCTACCGCCGCATTGACGGCGTTCTGACTGAACGCACAATCCGTCCGCTTCACATGGAGTACTGGGGCCGCGTCTGGACGCTCACAGCATGGTGCGAATTGCGAAACGGTTTCCGTGTCTTCCGAGTCGACCTGATCGAATCCGTCTCGCCACTGCCAGAGATCTTCGCGGACGAACCCGGCAAACGCCTGAGCGACTACGATCCAAACGCCTGACGCACTTCATCTTTTCAAAAATACTCCCGCCGGAGGCATGGCCCGAAACGGGCCATACACCCTCACTTCAAGTATGGGTCCGGATCCACTGATTCAAACCCTTTGCGCACCTCGAAATGCACATAGGCATCGTCTCCGCCCCTCAATTGCGCCAGCTTTTGTCCACGGCGCACACGATCCCCTTTCTTGACGGTGATGTCATCAACATTGGCATAGACCGTCAGAAGATCGTTTTTGTGTTTAACCACGATGATCGGAACCTGATCCGCGTCCGCGGTAATCGCCGCTACGGTTCCGGCCTCAGCCGCGGTGACGGCTGTGCCGGGGGCCGCAGCGATGTCGATACCTTCGTTCTTGCCCTTTTTGTAGCCGCGGATAATGGTGCCGCTGACCGGCAGGGACAGGGCCGTAGATCGCGTGTTTGTCGGGGCTTCGGCAGTCACATCAGGGGCTTCAGCGCGCGGCGCGACCTTTTCGTCGGGCAAGGGCTGCGTGGCACTTGGAGGCGTCGGCGTCGGCGACCCCTGCCCCGGCTCCGTTACCTCGGTGGCCGCAACCGGTGCCGCTGCAGCAGCGCTTTGACGTGGCGCGGACTGGTTCTTGACCGGGATCAACAGAAACTGACCTTCACGCACGGTGAAGTCGGACCCCAAGCCGTTCCATTCCGCCAGCGATTCCACCGGCACCTGATAGAGGCGCGAGATCGTGTAAGCCGTTTCGCCGCGCTTGACCTTGTGGCGGACAGGTTCCGGCCCGCTTGCGACGGGCGCCGGGGCTGGCTTGGCAGGCTCCAGCGTCGTTGTCCGGACGCCCCCCGTTTCAGGGGCCTGATCAATGGCGGCTCCGGCAACTGATGCGATATCTACGCCACTGCCTGCACCTACCGAACGCGGCAAGGCGAGAACTTCGCCCTCTCGCAGGGTATCGGTCGTCTGAAGGCCGTTGAACCGAGACAGCTCACCCTCGGGCAGGCCGACACGCGCGGCCACATCGCGCACCGTGTCGCCCCGTCGGGCCACGACAACCTGGTAGTTCGGATAGGTTATCACCCCCCGGCTGTCGGGCGACGGGCGCGACGTTGTTGCCGACTGCACTGCATCAGTGGTCGAAAATCCGCCGACCTGACCGCGCAGGTCATAATCCAGTGGCCCTTCACACCCGGCCAGAATGGCCAGAGCGGCCACTCCGGTCGCGCAGCGACGCATAGCTGATTTGGATACTGCACTCATAATTCTGTCCTCAACGCCTGCCCCTGTTGTCCGGGGTTTCGACGACCAATTTATCAAGCCTGTTACGCCTCGTCCTTGCCAAGCCCCTCAAGCAGAGGCACGAAACGGACCGACGTCAATTCTTCATAGTCCAGACCGGCCTCGGTGCGCGTTACTTTGATCAACTGCTGCACCGTGTCCGACTGACCCACGGGTAAAACCATAATACCCCCGATTTTCAGCTGCGCCAAGAGCGGTCCCGGAGGGTCTTCGGCCGCGGCCGTCACGATGATCCGATCAAACGGAGCCTGTTCCGGCAAGCCAAAGGATCCATCCGACAACATGGCCGTGATATTCGTAAGCCCCAGATCGGCAAAAAGCTTCCCTGTCTCGCTGACCAGCCGCCGATGGCGTTCGACCGTATAGACCCTGCGCGCCAGTTTCGACAGGATTGCGGCCTGGTAACCTGACCCGGTTCCGATCTCTAGCACGGTATCGCGCGGCCGAACGTCCAGCGCCTGCGTCATGAGACCAACGACCGACGGCTGACTGATCGTCTGACCGCAGGAGATCGGCAATGGCATGTCCTCGTAAGCGCGATCTGCGAACAGGCCGGTGACAAAGCGGCCCCGATCAACCTGTTCCATTGCCTCCAGAACGCGCGCATCCGTGACCCCCCGTTTGCGCAGGGCAAACAGGAACTGCATCACGGTTTCCGGGTCCAGTCCGCTCATTCGACCGCCTTCAATGCCTCCAGCATGTCATATGCGGTCAAGTCGGCGCGCATCGGTGTGACCGAGATATAGCCTTCCAGATTGACCGCAGCATCCGTTCCCGGCGCAGTCGGGTTATGCTGATAGCCCCCCTTGATCCACAGGAACCGCCGCCCCGAGGGCGAGCTGTGCGGTTCGACCGAAAAATGCGTGTCGCGCCGGAAACCCTGCGCGGCAACGCGCGTACCTCGCACTTCATCTGCCGGGACAGGTGGGAAATTCACGTTGTAAAACAGGCGGTAATCGCCCTGCTCGGCCGGGGTTGCACCCAAAATACGCCGGACCAGATCGGCCCCGAACCGCGCGGCAGCCTCGAACGGGTCGTCCAGCCCCAGATTTCGCGGGCCGAAATACTGTGACAGAGCAATCGCAGGAACACCTTGCAGCGCCGCTTCCATCGCGCCGCCGATCGTGCCCGAATAAAGCGTGTTCTCGGCCGAGTTGTTGCCCCGGTTCACGCCGGACAGGACCAGATCCGGCGGGCTGTCTGACATCACGTCATGCAGCCCCGCCAATACACAATCCGCAGGCGACCCCTCCGCCGCATAACGCCGTTCTCCCAACTTGGCGATCATCGTGGGATGGGTATAGCTGATGCAATGCCCGACACCCGATTGTTCAAAGGCGGGCGCGACCACCCAGACCTCACCATCCGGACCTGCCAGTTCGGCAGCGATCGCCTCCAGCGTGATCAAGCCCGGAGCGTTGATCCCGTCATCATTGGTCAGAAGAATACGCATGTGCCCGATTTACCCCCGCGTTTGGCCCTTGATAGACCCAGCCCCGCGATGCGGCAAGCGACGCGACCCTGCAATCTGAGGCTTTCGCGCACCACTTGCACGGAAATCGCGAGGTTAACTCTGCGCCTCGGGGAAAACGAAACATTTGTCACGGCGAATGGTCAGCCACATGACACGGCCCGGATTGGGCACAAAGACATTCGGGACCGTCGCCCTGAGGATCGAGCCGTCGTAGTCCATGCGAAACTCGACCAGGCTTTCGTTTCCCAGAAAACGCGCACGCTCGACCACGCCCCGCGCGGCAACGCCATCGGTCGCGGTCGGCAGCGGGCCCTTGCCGTTGCGGTCGAAATCCAGTTTGACATGCTGGGGGCGAAATACGATCTCGACATCCGTTCCATCCGGAATACCCGGCGCCAGAAACTGGCCGAACGGCGTGTCTGCCAGCGCTCCGTTCACCTGCGCCCGCAACACGTTGACATCACTGAAAAAGGCCACGGCCGCCTTGTCCGCCGGCCGGGTATAGACATTGTATGGCGCGCCCTGCTGGACGATCTTGCCGCGCCGCATCAGCGCGATCTCATCCGCCATCCGCATCGCCTCTTCCGGTTCATGTGTAACCAGCAGAACGGCCGCATCCTCTTCCTTGAGAATGGACAGCGTCTCATCCCGAATACCGTCGCGCAGACGGTTGTCGAGGCCCGAAAAGGGCTCGTCCATCAGCATGATCCGGGGCCGTGGCGCCAAAGCGCGGGCTAGGGCCACACGTTGTTGCTCGCCGCCCGACAGCTGATGTGGGAACCCGTCGATGAACCGCATCAGGTCCACTTTGCGCAAAAGCTCTTCGACCCGGGCTCGTTTTTCGTCCTTGCTGCCTTTCAGGCCAAAGGCCACGTTGTTGGCCACGCTCAAATGAGGAAACAGCGCAAAGTCCTGAAACATCAACCCGATCTCGCGCCGCTCTGGGGGCACCCGAAACACGGTGTCGCAGATCAGTTTGCCATCGACGTAGATCTCGCCCGAGTCTTGCATCTCGACCCCGGCGATCATGCGCAGGGTGGTGGATTTCCCGCAACCTGACGGCCCCAGCAAACACGTCACCTTGCCGGCCTGCACGGTCAATGAAACGTCATCCACAACAACCCGCCCCTCGAACCGGCGAATAATGTTGCGAATTTCCAGACGCGGAGGAGTTGCGTTTCCTGTCACCGATGGACCCCATTGCCTTTCCCGATCAAATCCATCGGGCTTGGGCGGGGATAGCAACCCCGCCCCTCAGGTGCAAGAGATCAGCAGCAACCGCCGGATGATGCGATTTCACCTGTTGCCTCGAACGGGCTTTCGCCGCCGCAGCCCTCGAAAATGCCGAAATGGGTGGAAAAATCACCGATAAAGTCGAAGTGGCGGGCAAACCGCGTGTCCCGCAGCATCATCCAGGTATTGCCGCAGACCGGAAAGACTTTGCCGGTTTCGATGACGTGGTGATCGTCCAGTACAAACGCATGCGGCGCGTTGGGAACAGTGCCTTTGTAGATCACCGCTTGGCCGTAATCCTCGCAGGCCGGTTCCAGCGCCGGCAGCTTGAACAGACGGTAGGTCGCCGACAGGAATCTGAGCGGGGCAACACGTTCTTCCAGCGCAGGATTCTCGATGGTCAGCGGGCGGTGCGTCACCCGGCGCGGATCACCGAAACCTGCCTTGCGCGCCATCGACAGGAAATCATTCCAGTACAATGCACCCGACAGGCATTCGCCATACAGAACCTCATCCTCGGCCATCGCCTTCGGGACACGGCGGTCGGCATAGACGTCCGAGAAATACATCTCGCCGCCTTCTTTCAGCAACCGATGCGCGCCGCGCAGCACGGCATCCTTGTCGGTCGCCAGGTTGATGACGCAGTTCGAGACGATGATGTCGAACGATCCGGGTTCCAGATCCAATTCCTCCAGCTTCTCGATATAGCCGTGATGGAATTCAACGTTGCTTTTGGCGTGCCCAAAGGCTTGGGCGTGATAGTCCTGATGCGCGCGGGCAACGTCCAGTTGTTCGGGCGTCATGTCCACACCGACGACCCGGCCTTTTTCACCAACCATGGCAGACAGCGCATAGACATCGCGCCCCGCCCCACAGCCAAGATCCAGAATCGACACGCCCTCGAGATCCTGAGGCGCGATCAGACCGCACCCGTAATATCGGGTCAGCACATCGTCATGAATCCTGGACACTATCCGCTTGAGATGATCCGGCATGTCGTCCGGCGTGCAACAGGCGTTGGTCTGCAAGTCCGCACTGCTTTGCAGGACTTCACCATAATAATTCCGTACCGAATCGTGTTTCATCGCTGCTTCCCCGTCATGCTTGCCTGTACGCAGCTAGTGCAGCGGCCTTGCATTCGCAATCCAGCCACGGTCGTTCTGACGAAAGCGTGAGTGTTCTTGCGCGCAACTACCCCAGCAACTCAAAGTCCACGCCGGCACGGACAACGCCGTTCACCTGAACCTCAAGCCGATGCGCGCCGGGGATCAGCCTGAAGGTAGACGCATCACCCTTCAGCCTGTGACGCTTGGCCAATGTGAGCCTGCCGTTGTTTAAAGCCGCCTGTTTTAGCTTGTACACCTTGGGTGATGTTTTTCCCGCAGAGCGCTGAAAATAAATAATATAGTCCACCAGAACCGGTTGTTTCCCTGCCCCGGTCAGATCAACGGAAAACTCCAGCGCTTCGCCGATACGGGCCTCGGAACCCAGATCAATAGTCACGGCGATATCCGCAGCAGGGTCATATCCCAGCATCTTCATCGCCTCAGGGTGCCCGGCCTTGACCAAACCGCGCAGCGTATGCGAGGTCATCCACTCCAGCTCTGCCGCGGTCTGTCGCGCCTCGGTGCGCCACTTGTCCAGACGCCCCAGCACCAGGCCCGGGTCTTTCTTGGTGATATCATTCAAATGGTTGGCCACCGACCGCGTCACATACCGGGTCGGATCGCCGTGCAACCGGTCCAACAGCGGCAACGGGTCCGTCAGACCCAGACCGATGCCCTGCCCCCATGGCAGACGGGGCCGCGTTCCCTCGCTGACCAGTCGGCGCACGTGATAGCTGCTGTGGGTGCACCAGTCCTGCATCCGCCCAAGAACCCTGTCCGGGGCATGGTTCAGGAAAGGCCGAATGGCCCATTCCATCGAAAACCGCTGCGTCAGCTCCTTCAACACATCCAAAGACAGATCTACGTGATCCAGCCCGATGGCCGCGACCCATTCACCCAGCGGCGCGAAAATGAAATCGCCGAAATCATCATCCGATCTGGCAGGGTCCAGCGGAGGCGGCAAAGACCGTAAAATCACCGGGGCGACTGTCGGCAAGTCACCCGGCACGGCCTGTTGCAGGCATGTCGCGATCCAGCTCATACGCTGCTTCAGTTCCAGTTCAGGCAGACGTGACATGACCTGCGCCTGAAACGCAGAGGCGTCGAAACCCGGTTCAGCACCCAAGAACAAGTCGCTGAGAAAGCGGACTTTCTCAGCGTTGAACAACTGATCTTTCAACGAAAACCCCTGCGCCATGATCACATCGTCAGGTTGGTCGCACCGCCGTCCAGCAGGATATTCTGGCCAACGATGAAGCCCGCATGTTGCGAACACAGAAACGCACAGGTCGCACCAAATTCCTGCCGTGAACCATAGCGCCTGACCGGGATCGTCGCCGCACGGTTGGCACGCGCTTCGTCAATCGAAATACCCTGTTGCGCCGCCACACCGCTGTCCAGAGAATCCGCCCGGTCCGTGGCGTGGATGCCCGGAAGCAGGTTGTTGATGGTCACCCCGTGTGGCGCCACCTGACGCGAGGTTCCGGCCACATAGCCCGTCAGACCTGTACGCGCCGCGTTTGACAGACCCAGAACCGCAATTGGCGCACGCACGGATTGCGAGGTGATATTCACCACCCGGCCCCAACCCTTTTCCATCATTCCGGGAAGCAGGGCCTTCATGAATGCAATCGGCGTCAACATGTTGGCATCCAGCGCCTTGATGAAATCATCACGCTCCCAGTCCGACCACGATCCGGGTGGCGGTCCGCCGGCATTTGTCACAAGAATATCAACGCCCTGCGCGGCCTCGATCACCTGTGCCTGACCGTCGGACGTGGTCACGTCGCAGGCCACGGTCTGCACCTCGACGCCGTGCTCTGACCGAAGGCGTGCGGCTTCAGCCTCCAACACCTCGGGGCCGCGTGCGTTCATCACCAGATTCACGCCAGCCGCGGCAAGCGCCTCGGCGCAGCCAAGACCCAATCCTTTGCTGCTGGCACAGACCAGCGCGCGTTTTCCTTGAATTCCCAGATCCATACGATCCTCCCTGTCAGTCATCGCCGCATGTCTAGCACCGGCCAGACAGGGAAGACCAGAAACGGATCGTCGATCAATAGAAGAACTCTTCCCGGATGATCTTGCCGTCGGCGACGTGATAGACACCAACCTCGCGCATCTCGAACGCTTCGCCGGTTTCCTTCACGGTGCCCTGCACTTCGAAAATCACGGCAAAACGGTCTTCGCCATGAGGAAGCGGATCGCTGACAGACGCACCAGACACTTCATGAGCGCTTTCCCACCACTCATGCTTGCCACGGATGGCGTCGATCCCTTTGGTTTCCCGACCCATTCCCTGAAAATCCTGCCCTTCAACCGACACCGCATCCTGCGCATACAGCTTGGACAGGTTTTCCTTGGCCCGGTCTTCCCGGCAACCAGCCACGAGTTCATCGGCAATCTCTTTCAAATTCATTGATCCACTCCATCATTTGTTCACTATATGTTCTTTCTGCCACAGACCCATGATTCGTACCAGACCCTTTGTCTTGCTTCGGCAGGATTCCCCGCATATACGCGCGCTCATGCTTGATACCTCGAACCAACCCACCCTGCCGCCCGAGATCGCCCGACGCCGGACGTTCGCCATCATCTCGCACCCGGATGCGGGCAAGACCACGCTGACGGAAAAGTTCCTGCTGTACGGGGGCGCGATCCAGATGGCCGGTCAGGTGCGCGCCAAAGGCGAGGCGCGGCGGACCCGGTCGGACTTCATGCAGATGGAAAAGGATCGCGGCATCTCAGTCTCGGCCTCGGCGATGTCGTTCGACTATGGGAACTTCCGGTTCAACCTGGTGGATACACCCGGCCACAGCGATTTCTCGGAAGACACCTATCGCACGCTGACGGCCGTGGACGCGGCCGTCATGGTGATCGACGGCGCGAAAGGTGTGGAAAGCCAGACGCAGAAACTGTTCGAGGTCTGCCGCCTGCGCGATCTGCCGATCCTGACCTTCTGCAACAAGATGGACCGCGAAAGCCGCGACACGTTCGAGATCATCGACGAAATTCAGGAAATGCTGGCCATCGACGTCACGCCCGCCGCCTGGCCCATCGGCGTGGGGCGCGACTTCATCGGCTGCTATGACATGCTGCGCGACCGGCTGGAACTGATGGACCGCGCCGACCGCAACAAGGTGGCGGAAAGCATCGAAATCAACGGGCTGGACGACCCCAAACTGGCCGAGCATGTGCCTGCCGAATTGCTGGACAAACTGCTGGAAGAGGTCGAGATGGCGCGCGAATTGCTGCCTGCGCTTGACCCGCAGGCGGTACTGGAAGGCCACATGACCCCGATCTGGTTCGGTTCGGCCATCAACTCGTTCGGCGTCAAGGAACTGATGGAAGGCATCGGCGCCTATGGTCCGCAGCCACAGATTCAATCCGCAGAACCCCGCCAGATTTCCCCAGATGAAAAGAAAGTTGCAGGCTTTGTGTTCAAGGTTCAGGCCAACATGGACCCAAAGCATCGCGACCGGGTGGCTTTTGTCCGCATGGCCAGCGGTCACTTCAAGCGTGGCATGAAGCTAACCCATGTGCGGTCGAAAAAGCCGATGGCGATCTCGAACCCGGTGTTGTTCCTGGCCTCTGACCGCGAGTTGGCGGAAGAGGCCTGGGCCGGTGACATCATCGGCATTCCCAACCACGGGCAGCTGCGCATTGGCGATACGCTGACCGAAGGCGAAGCGCTGCGGGTGACCGGCATCCCGTCGTTTGCGCCAGAACTGCTGCAAGGCGTCCGCGCGGGCGACCCGATGAAAGCCAAGCATCTGGAAAAAGCCCTGATGCAATTCGCCGAAGAAGGTGCGGCCAAGGTGTTCAAGCCTTCGATCGGCTCGGGCTTTATCGTGGGCGTCGTGGGTGCATTGCAGTTCGAAGTGCTCGCCAGCCGGATCGAGATGGAATACGGCCTGCCGGTACGGTTCGAGGCCTCGCAGTTCACCTCGGCCCGCTGGGTCAGCGGTGACAAGACCGAAGTCGAGAAATTCGTGGCCGCCAACAAGCAGCACATCGCGCATGATCATGACGGCGACATCGTCTATCTGACCCGCCTGCAATGGGATATCGATCGGGTGGTCCGTGACTATCCCGCGCTGAACCTGACCGCGACAAAAGAGATGATGACCTGAGGCAACTGTCTGATTGCACAGGCAGGTTTGGCTGTGCAATCCTGCGCGCATGAGTGACGACGAACTGACCTATCCCGGTGGCCTGCCCGACATGCTGGACAGCTATGAGAACCGGCGCAGCCCGTTTCAGTTCGGCACCCTGACCCTGCCCGAGCTTGACGTCGATCTGGATGATCTGGCCAAACGCATCGTGCCCGACACCGCCACCGAATTGCCACCCGGGCGCAGCACCACCTGGGATCGCAAACGCGTTCAGATCGCGCGGGAATTCGTCGGAAAGTCAGAGCTTGCCTTCCTGAACGCCCAGTTGATCTCGAATCTCAGAAAACGCTCCTTTCCGCGTCAGGCCCCTGCGCTGTTCTGCCGGTTGTGGGACGAACAATCCGACCATCTTCTGTCCGTCCTCGACCTGCGTTGGCTGGTGTCGTCTGTTCAGACCTTTGCGGATCACGGTCAGACGCCGACACAGCGCGAGGTCGGACATGCCTTGCGCGTGTTCTTCAGCATGATGAAGCTGTATGAGTTCGAGCGGCTCTTCTCGGGGCTGGCCCCCGAAACGCCGTTTCAGTTCAAGGACAGGAACCACGTCCCGCTGCCCTATCAGATGAAAGGCTTTTCCTTTGAAAAAGGCGGGCTTGACGTCAATCTCATCGCTCCGATCTGGACCAGGGCGATGAATGATCCCACGATTGCGCCGCTGGTGGATCACCTGATGATCCAATTGAACAAGGACCCAGGTGGAATTTTTCGACGCCTGAAACGCATGCGCGACGCCCGCGCACCGCGCAAATGACCACCTGGGGCATTGTTTCCATGGTCCGGGGGCCAACCGAAGACGTCCTTCGGTTCGTGGCCCATCACCTCGAACTGGGGGCGGATTTCATGTATATCTACATGGACGAACCCAACCGCCGCACGTTCAGGGCACTGAGAATGCATCCCAAGGTCCGGGTCCGTAACTGTGATGACACCTTTTGGGAAAAACGCGGACGCGCACGACCGGAAAAGCATCAGGTGCGCCAGTCGGTTCACGCCACTTTTGCCTATCGAAACACTCGGCTGGATTGGTTGACACATATCGATGTGGATGAGTTTCTTTGGCCGGCGGCCTCCATTTCCGATGTTCTGCGCGATGTTCCAGACACGGTTCCCGCGGTGCGTGTCCGCCCGTTGGAGGCCTTGGCCGGGGGCGATGATCTGTACAAAGCTCATATCCCGCATGGCCCGAACCGCGAAGCGCTAGTCGAGACCATTTACCCGAATTACGGCGCCTTCGTCATGGGCGGTTTCCTGAGCCACGTGCAGGGAAAGCTGTTCGTGCGCACCGGCTTGAAGAACCTGAGCATCCGCATCCACAACTTGTTTCAGAACAAGGTGCTGCTGCCCTGCAAATACGAGCTTCCGCAGATCGATCTGTGCCATCGTCATGCCCCGGACTGGGACCACTGGATAGCGCACTACCAGTTCCGCATGGATCGTGGCTCGTATCAGGCCGGCATGGCTCCGAATGTTCCGCGCGAACAGGGGGGGCTGAGCAAGAACGAACTGCTCAATTGGATCGAGGCCGAACAGGGCATGGTCGGGCTGCGCGCGTTCTACAATGAAATGAGCGGCGCGGACGCAGAGGTGCGCGCCAACCTGGAACGCCACGGCCTGCTGCGCCACCGCCCTTTGAACCTGGACGAAAAACTACAGAAACACTTCCCCGGAAGTTGCTGAATTGTTGCTGAAATTCACCGCAGGCAACAGGCAGGGGCAGGTGAAATTCTCTTCATTTGACCCCGATCAACGTTTTTGTTATGTCCGCGTACAAGCCGAAATGTCGCATTACGCGCATGGCCATCCGGGCCCGGCACATCTTTGACGCGCGGGCCAGGTCAAGTGTCCGCAAAAACCGGACATACATGACAAAATTCAACGAACTGAACCTGAACCCGAAGGTCCTCAAAGCCATTGAAGAGGCCGGATACGAATCCCCCACTCCGATCCAGGAAGGCGCGATTCCGCCCGCTCTGGAAGGCCGTGATGTCTTGGGGATTGCCCAGACCGGCACTGGCAAGACCGCCAGCTTCACACTGCCGATGATCACCCTGCTGGCCCGTGGCCGCGCCCGCGCGCGCATGCCGCGCTCGCTGGTGCTGTGTCCGACGCGGGAACTGGCCGCCCAGGTGGCCGAGAATTTCGACACCTATACCAAACACCTGAAACTGACCAAGGCGTTGTTGATCGGCGGTGTCAGCTTCAAAGAACAAGAGGCCCTGATCGATCGCGGCGTCGACGTTCTGATCGCCACTCCGGGCCGCCTGCTGGACCATTTCGAACGTGGCAAGCTGCTGCTGACCGGTGTTCAGATCATGGTGGTGGACGAAGCCGACCGGATGCTGGATATGGGCTTTATACCTGATATCGAACGCATCTTCTCGCTGACGCCGTTCACGCGGCAGACATTGTTCTTCTCGGCGACCATGGCTTCCGAGATCGAGCGCATCACGGATACTTTCCTGTCCGCCCCTGCCCGGGTTGAAGTCGCCCGGCAAGCGACCGCATCCGAGACGATCGAACAGGGCGTTGTCATGTTCAAAGGCGGCCGTCGGGACCGTGAAGCAAGCCAGAAACGCAACGTGCTGCGCGCCTTGATCGACGCAGAGGGCGAAAAGTGCACCAACGCAATCATCTTCTGCAACCGCAAGACAGATGTCGATATCTGCGCGAAATCACTGAAGAAATACGGCTATGACGCTGCCGCGATCCATGGCGATCTGGACCAATCGCAACGGATGAAGACGCTGGACGGGTTCCGCGACGGATCATTGCGTCTGCTGGTTGCATCCGACGTCGCTGCGCGCGGTCTGGATGTTCCAGCCGTCAGCCACGTGTTCAATTTCGACGTCCCCGGCCACCCCGAGGATTACGTGCACCGTATCGGTCGCACCGGTCGCGCCGGGCGCGAAGGCAAGGCCATCACGATCTGCTCGGTCCGCGATGAAAAAGCCCTGGCTGCGATCGAAAAACTGATCCAGAAGGACATCCCGCGCATCGACAATCCGGTCAAGGAAGAGCCCAAGCCTGAAAAGCCGAAGCCCGAGAAAAAAGCCCGGGACTCCGAAGCCAAGAAAGACACCCGGAAAGAGCGAGAGCCCAAAGGGCGTGGCCGCGGGCGCAAGGAAGACAATGGCCGGGCCGTGGTGGGTATGGGCGATCACCTGCCCAGCTTCATTGCCCTGAGCTTTGACGAGCGTCGTGCCGGCTAAATCGCCAGCACCAAGGCCAGTATCGAGACACCCAACAGCAACATCCCGGCGATTTCTCGCCGGGTGATCGTCTCGCGGAAAAACAGGATCGAGGCCATCAGGCTGAAGATCAGCTCTACCTGCCCCAGCGCTTTGACATAGGCTGCGTTTTGCAGGGTGAAGGCCCAGAACCAACAAAACGAACCGCCCAGACTGGTCAGTCCGACAAACACACCGGTGGATCGGGTCTGCCACACCGCGCGCAGTTCGGCCCGGTCGCGCCACAACAGCCACAGGCCCATGCTGACAAACTGAAACGTCACGACGGCGGCCAGGGTGATCAGTGCGCGGAACCAGGCGTCGGCATCACCCAATTGCAACGATGCCCCGCGATAGCTGACGGCGGAGAACGCAAACAAAACCCCTGATCCAAGCCCCAATTGGGACGCGCGGTTGGTCAGATGCCGCCACCAGGCGCCGCCTCCTCCGGGGGTTTTCGACAGCAAAAGCACCGCCATCAACCCCAACAGGATCGCAACCAGCGCGCCGCTGGAAACGCTGTCGCCCAAAACCAGAAAGCCGACGATCGCGGTCTGAATGACTTCGGTTTTCTTGAAGGTGATTCCAACCGCAAAGTTTCGTTGTTTGAACAACGCCACAACACAGATCGTCGCCAGGATTTGCGCCGTACCTCCGATGACGGCGTACAGCCAGAACACTCCACCAATCGGAGGCAAGCTGGCGCCCGTCGTCAGCATCGCCACAAACAGCCCGGCAACGGCCAGCGGCATGGAATACGCAAATCGCGCAAAGGTCGCGCCGGCGGCGGACAGTTTCACGCTGCTCAAGGATTTTTGCAGCATGAACCGCACGGTCTGAAAACTGGCGGCGGCGATGGTGACAGGGATCCAGAGACTCATGTCACCCGTTGTGTCGCCAAATCAGTGCTTTGGCCAGAGCGGATGCGGAACCGGGTCCTTGGCGCGTAGCAGATACTGCCGGAAAATCTGTGCATAGGAGCGGTAAACATACGCCTCGTTGCAGGCCAGATACCTGTCTTTGCCATCCCGATACAAAGACGGTAGCCGATACCATGGTGCGGCGGGATTCATGTGATGAACAACATGCAGGTTGTTGTTCAGAAACAGAAACGCCAACGGCCCGCTGTCTTCGATAATCACGGTCCGCGCGCGAGACTTCTCGTGCGCGCGGTGTTCCAGAAACGTGCGGATCTTCAGCAATGCCAGCCCGATATAGGCCGAAATCAGATAGGTCCAGATCGGCATGGCCGATTGTGCAACGATCCACAGCACCGCAACCGCGCCGGGGATATGCAATGCCCAGGCCAGCAGGATCGCCCTGTCGCCGCGCCGCAGCCCCCGCCATTCGTCGCGCAGAAACAGCACCTGCCCAATGGCCGGGCCCAGAACCATCCGCCCCAGAAGCGTGTTGTTCAGGGCCAGCACAGCCTGCACGCCGCGCGGCAGGTCCGCCCAAACCTTGGGATCCAGATAGTTGGATTCGGGGTCGTCATACGGATCGGTCAAAGTGGCATCCTGATGATGCGCCAAATGCAGATCGCGAAAACGGTTATACGGAATGGCCAGGGTCAGCGGCAGCGCCATCAGCGCCTCATTCAGCCATTTGGCTCGGAACGGGTGCCCGTGCAGGACTTCGTGCGTCAAAGACGAATGCAGGGCCGCAACAAAGCCCAAAGCCAGCACCGCCAACCACAGCGAAATATCCGCCAGCCAGAACAGCCCGACCAGCCATGCGGCATAGCAGCCGACGATCAGGGCAAATGTACCCCATTCGGGCGACTTGGGTGTCGAGGGCTCAGCCATTGCGCCCCCACGAAACTCCGGCCCAAATTCTTTCATATACAATGTAAAGCGCCAGGCCGATGGCGGTATTCACCAGCGCCAATGCCCCGCCGACGGCGGCCGAGCCTGTGGCGATCAGGCCCACCAGCGTCATGGTGGCCAGCCCCATGACATTCCATACGATTGCTTTCACGACAGATCTTCGCCGCGTTTCCATTCCGAACCCCATTCTTTTTGCTTTTACAAAGGGGGTACCGTTCAGTGCACGCGCTGAAAATTCTGAATATGATTAACAAAATTCATCAATTGTGATACTTTTCACCTAATGCAGGAAAATATCGACAAACGCGACCGCGCCGCTCAATTCCGCCAACGCCTTGCCCGCGCGATGGAGGACCGTCACGTCAGCCAAAGCGCGCTTGCGCGCCATATCGGCGTGGACCGATCAACCGTATCTCAGTTGTTGACCGATCATGGCGCGCGTCTTCCCAATGCGCATGTTGTGGGTGGCTGCGCCGCGGCACTGGGCGTTTCGGCCGACTGGTTGCTGGGCCTGTCCGACAGGCCGGAAAGCGCGGCAGAGATTTTGGCCAGTTCCTTGTCCATTACCGAAGCGCCCCGCGCCCTGGTCGATGAGCGGATTTTCGACTGGCACAAAGAAGCCGCCGGGTACAAGATCCGCTATGTTCCGGCCGCCCTGCCTGACATGCTCAAGACGCGCGCGGTGCTGGAGTGGGAATATGCCCCCCATCTGGGGCGCACGGCGGATCAGGCCATCGGTGCGTCCGAAGACAGGTTGGCGTGGATGCGCAGTGCGCAGTCTGATTACGAAATTGCAATGCCATTGTTCGAGATCGAAAGCTTTGCAAGCGGCACGGGGTATTACCATGGCCTTTGCCCAAAAATTCGTCAGGAGCAGATCGATCATCTGCTGGAGCTGTGTGAACAGCTTTATCCCCGAATGCGTATCTATCTGTTCGATGCCAAACGGCTTTATTCAGCCCCTGTAACGATTTTCGGGCCGCTGCTGTGCGTCTTTTACGCAGGCAGTCACTATATGGCGTTCCGAGACCGGGACCGGATCGAGACATTTTCACGGCACTTCGACACACTTGTGCGCGAGGCCGATGTGGCCGCTCGCGATTTCCCGGACCACTTGCGACAACTCAGAACGGCTGTATCCGGCAAGAATTGATGCAGCGGCGCAAAACCTGTGCTATCGTCCCTTGGCGCGAACCAACGGGCATTCCGATCACAGACGGAGGACCACAGGAATGGACGCAATTCAAACCGCTCAATACGCGCGCGCGCTGTATGCCGCGCACGGAGACCGGGCCGAGGCGGAAGCCGCGCAGAAAATGCGTGAATGCGAAGCCGCCGGAAACCAGAAAGAGGCGCAGGATTGGCAGGCGGTCCGTCAGACCATCCGCCAGATCCGGGGACCAAATCAGGGCTGACCTACAGTTTTGGGTCGGGGTTGACCGTGTGCCCATCCACCGCAATCACCTGCCCAGACACCAGCCGTGCTGCGTCTGAAGCAAGAAAGACGGCCATATTGGCGATATCCTGCGCTTCCACAAAGCGCCCCATAGAGGTGCCCGAGGCATAGCCCTGATAGACCTCATCGCGGGTCATGCCTTTCGCAGCTGCCTCTCGGGCCAAGACGCCTTCCATGCGCGGGCCCTCCACGGCACCCGGGCAAATGGCGTTTGCGCGAATGCCCAGCGGCCCAAGTTCCATCGCCAGCGTTTTCATCAACCCTATGACCGCCCATTTGGCCGAGGCATAAGGCGCTCGGAACGGATAGCCGTACTGACCGGCTGTCGAAGAGGTCAGAATGATGCTGCCCGCCCGCGCCGACTTCATTATAGGGGCCGCGTGCTTGGCGGCCAGAAAGGCCCCGTCCAGATTGACTGCGAGACAGGCGCGCCATGCATCCAGATCGATATCCTCGATCGCGCTGGTCGGCCCGGCGATTCCGGCATTTGCGCACAGAACATCCAGCCCGCCGGCGGCCCCGACAGCCTGAAACACCGCGCTCATGTAGGCCTCGTTGGTCACATCAGCCCTGTGCGCCACCCAATGGTCGGGCAAGATATCCAGGGCTGACTGGTCAATATCCGTCACCCAGACATCATAGCCGGCAGCGTCAAACGCCGCGGCCATGGCATGACCGACACCCGATGCCCCGGCGGTTACCAATACGCGCCGGGTCATGAGGGCTTCCGGATGGCGGCACCCGCCCCTTCAGGGTAAGGCAAAGCGGCCTGTGCCTCGGCAATCCGCGCCATCGCTGCTTCGATCCTGGGCGACGGCGGGCTGGGACGGCGGGTTTCAAGGCTGACATGCAGCAGAAAGCTCTCGCCCGTGGCCAACAGCTTGTCGCCTTCATACATGCTGTGAAAGACATGCAGCTTCTTGCCCTGCCCCAACAGCATCTGCGTGCGCACGTCGATCTTCGCCCCTGCATGGACCTCGTCGATGTAACGGATGTGGTTCTCGGCGGTGAAATAGCTGCCACCCGACGCGATATACTCCATATCGCAGCCGATGATCTCCATGAAACGGTCCGTGGCGGCCGCAAAGGCTTCCAGATACTTGGCTTCGTTCATGTGGCCGTTGTAATCCGTCCAGTCCAACGGAACGGCGCGAGACAGGGTCAGGATCGGCTGGCTCAGATCCGCCTGATCCAGCGACGGCAGGGCACCCGGTTTCAACAGCGCATCATGCTGGTTCAGCACCGCCCCCGCGCCATAATTCTGCGCCTTGAGGGCCCGCATCATGCCAACAAGATTGTTGTCGCGAATGCGTTCCAGTTCCCGGATCGAATGCATTCCGGATTGCGCGTCTGACTGATCGGCGATCAGGTCGACCAGTTCATCGGTGAATTCCGGCACGTCCATCAGTTTGGTCCAGGGCCATTTCAAGGCTGGCCCGAACTGAGCCATGAAATGCCGCATTCCCGCTTCACCTCCGGCCACGCGGTAGGTTTCGAACAATCCCATCTGCGCCCAGCGGATGCCAAAGCCCATCCGGATCGCCTCGTCGATTTCTTCGGTGGTGGCAATACCATCCTTGACCAGCCAGAGCGCCTCGCGCCAGACGGCTTCCAGAAAGCGGTCGGCGATATGCGCGTCGATCTCTTTTTTGACATGCAGCGGAAAGAATCCAACCGAGGTCAGCAATTCCTTGGCCCGTTCAATCATCTGCTGTGGGTTTTTGTCGGTCGGCACCAGCTCGATCAGCGGCAGCAGATAGACTGGATTGAACGGGTGCGTCACGACGATCTGTTCGGGCCGCAAAGCACCGTTCTGAAGCTCGGATGGTTTGAACCCGCTGGTCGATGACCCGATGATCGCTTCTGGATCACAAGCCTCCTGCAAGCCCTTGTAAACCTTCAGCTTCAAGTCCAGCCGCTCTGGCACGCTTTCCTGGATCCACATCGCGCCCTGTACGGCGTCGGCCATGTCGTCATGAAAGCTCAGTGCGCCCTCGGCCGGCAACGGAACGTCACTCAGCCCCGGCAGGGATCGCCGCGCATTGTCCAGTACTTCGCCTATTTTGCGTTCTGCTTCGGGGTCCGGGTCGAACACCCGAACGTCCCATCCATTGAGCAGGAACCGTGCGGCCCATCCGCCGCCGATGACACCGCCACCGATAATTGCTGCCGTCTTTGTCATGCTGTCCTCTAATCGATACAGATTACCTGCGCGCGCCCCGCCTCATCCAGATGCGGAATGCATCCGAATTGCGGTGTCACCGCGCTGCATTGTTTGGTGTCCGACAGGCAGAACCCTGCGCAGTCAGAGGCTTTTTCACAGGAGTTTCCAGCGTCGGGCAATGGTTCAAAGCAGATAAACTGCCGTATCCGCCCGCCTACCTCATAGCTTCCCCCTTTGGCTTCGCAGTCCTTGCGGGCCAAAGGGTCTTCCGCGGTCTGTGCCACCCCGGCCCGGGGTAGACAAACGGCCAGAACCGTCGCGCAGATTACAAGCACCGATCGCATTGCTCACTTCCTCTTGCTGGCGCCCCTGCACTTACCGGTCATGGCAAGGGACGCAAACAGGTCAACCTTTGGGCGCCCGTTTGACCAGACCCAGCTTCTCACGCACTTCCTGCGGCCCGATCACCCGCGCGCCCATGTTCTCGATGATGGTGCCTGCGCGTTCGACCAATTGCCAGTTTTCGGCCAGCACACCCTTGTCCAGCCACAGGTTGTCCTCCAGCCCCACGCGCACATTGCCGCCCGCCAGCACCGAGGCCGCCACATAGGCCATCTGATGCCGCCCCAGCGAGAACGCGCTGAAGGTCCAGTCATCGGGCACGTTGTTTACCATCGCCATGAAGGTGTTCAGATCATCCGGCGCGCCCCACGGCACGCCCATGCACAGTTGAACCAGGGCGTTGGGTTCCAGAATTCCCTCTTTCACCAGTTGCTTGGCAAACCACAGATGGCCGGTGTCAAAGGCCTCGATCTCGGGTTTCACGCCCAGATCGGTCATCATCTGCCCCATAGCCCGCAACGCGCCGGGCGTATTGGTCATGACGTAATCCGCCTCGGCAAAGTTCATCGTCCCGCAATCCAGCGTGCAGATTTCGGGCAGACATTCGGCCACATGCGCCACACGCTCGGTCGCACCAACCAGATCGGTTCCAGCCTCGGCCAATGGCAACGGGTTTTCGATACCGCCGAACACCATGTCTCCGCCCATGCCAGCCGTAAGGTTCAGCACTGCGTCCACCTCGGCATCCCGAATCCGATCGGTCACCTCACGATACAGCGCCAGATCGCGCGACGGGGCACCTGTTTCGGGGTCGCGCACATGGCAGTGCACCACGGCAGCACCCGCCTTCGCGGCGGCAATCGCACTGTCGGCAATTTGCTTCGGTGAACGCGGCACATGAGGGCTTCGATCCTGCGTCCCGCCCGAGCCGGTCACGGCGCAGGTGATGAAGACTTCGCGGTTCATTTCCAGAGGCATGGCGTTTTCCCCAAGTTATACCCGGTTTTGCCTTGGGTTTTCCCCAGGCTTCTCCCCGGATTCCGATTTGCGTTCTGGCCCGACTCTGGCGCAGCCTTGGGAAAACCACTTGGCAGAATGCGAATCGAACTTGATGCAATCCGCAAAAAACATACTGCAACCCGAACATCGGGCCCTGAAAACCGCCGTTCTGGTGCTGGATGAATGCAACACGCTCAGCTTCGCCTCGGCGGTCGATCCGATGCGCGCTGCCAACCGCCTAGCGGACCGGCCCGCATTTGACTGGGACTATGTGACCGCCACAGCCGAACCCGCGATGCTGACCAGCGCGTTGCAAGTGCCCGGTATCCCGCTCGCTCGCCTGCAAGGTTGCGACCTAATGATTGTCGTCGCGGGCTTCCAACTGGCCCGCCACGCCACCCCCAGCCTGCTGGCCGGGCTGCGCCGCATTGCCGGTACCGGGGCGACGATGGCCGGGATTGACGGCGGCCCCTGGCTGCTGGCCGAGGCCGGGCTGCTGGACGGCCACCCCGCGACAACCCACTGGGAAGACCTGGAAAGCTTCGCTTCCCGCTTCCCCGACGTCGAAGTGCGCCCCGACCGTTTCACCGTCTCGGACGGTCGCCTGACCTCTGGCGGCGCGATTCCCGCTGTCGAGATGATGCTGCACATCATCGCCGCCCGTCATGGCGCGGGTTTCGCCTCCCGTGTCTCGGGCCTGTTCCTCTATGATGGCGCGCCGGACCCGGGCAAACCGCAAAGCCGCACCGGCGTTCCACATCGCCACACCGCGCTGACGGCAAAGGCGAATTCGCTGATGCAGGCATCCCTGGATGACCCCCTGCCACTGGCCCATATCGCAGAGCAGCTTGGCACCAGCCCGCGCACCCTGCAACAACAGTTCCGCTTGCGCCTGAACACCACGCCGCAGGATCATTATCTGCAACTGCGCCTGGCCGAGGCCCGCCGTCTGGTCACAGACACCGACCTTCCACTGATGGATGTCGCGCTGGCCACCGGTTTTGCCTCGCAATCCAGCTTCGCCCGCGCTTTCCGCACCGCGCATGGCCAATCTGCCCGCGACCTCAGGCAAGAGCGCGCGCACCCCACCCATCACTGACCGGATCCAACTTCATCTGGCCAGAAATACCCCGGGGGAGGCACGCGCAGCGTGCCGGGGGCAGAGCCCCCTCGCCTCAGTACGGCATCGGGTGCGCCTTGTGGACAGCGTCCAGCTCGGCCAACACCTCCTTTGACAAAGTCAAATCCGCACCGGCCAATACGTGTTCAAGCTGCGCGACCGTGGTCGCGCCAAAAATCGCCGACATCATGAATGGTCGCGAGCGGCACCAGGCCAACGCCATATGGGTCGGATCCAGGCCATGTCGCGCGGCAACATCCAGATAGGCCGCGACCGCATCAAACACCCGGTCAGACTTGCGCCCGCCCAATTGAGGCGAAAGCGACATACGAGAGCCGTCCGGCACGGCCCCGCCCTGGTATTTCCCGGTCAGCAGCCCGGTACCCAGGGGTGAAAACGCCATCAGGCCGACATCTTCATGTACGCTCAGCTCGGCCATGTCGGTATCGAACAGACGGCACAGCAACGAATACTCATTCTGTACGGACGCCGCACGCGGTGTGCCCGTCTGCTCGGCCAGTCTCAGCCATTGCGCCGTACCCCACGCGCTTTCATTCGACAGACCAAAAGCGCAGATGTTGCCTTTGTCCACCTGAACCTGCAAGGCCTCCAGACACTCCTGCATATTTTCCAGAACGTCCGCGGTATTGTGGCCCGAAGGCGTATAATCCCAGTTTTGACGGAACATATAGCTGCCGCGATTGGGCCAGTGGAACTGGTAGAGATCGATGTAATCCGTCTGCAACCGCCGCAAGGACCCTTCGATGGCCTCGGGAATGGTTTTTCCCGTGATCGGCGCACCGTCGCGAACATATGACAACCCCTCACCCGAATGCTTGGTCGCCAGTACGAAGTCCGCCCGGCGCGACGAATTTGCAGCGTTCCAATTTCCAAGAATTTCTTCGGTACGACCAATTGTCTCTTTGGCGACAGGATTCACGGGATACATCTCGGCGGCATCCACAAAGTTGATCCCCGCATCCAGCGCCATGTCCATCTGCCGGTGCGCATCCGATTCCGAGGTCTGCGACCCGAACGTCATCGTCCCGAGGCAAAGATCGCTCACGACAATCCCGGTGCGGCCCAGAGGCTTCATCTGCATCCTCAAATCTCCTGATAAATGGCACGGCCCGTCAGGCTTCGGCCTTCTTTTCCCACCGCCCGGATTCCTCCGACCAGTATTGCGCGGCGCATCCGGCGCCGGTCAGCGTCTTCCACTGCCCCCGCGCGTGCTGCACAGCCATGTCATCATTGCCGTCGAACAGAATGCAAACCCGCTTCAGGGCCGACACCTCTTCGGGTTCGACCGGCGCGCCGTCCACCGCCATGACACACACCGCGCCGTTAGGGGCCTCGGCGCTGGTGGTCAGAAGGATCGGCTGCTCGGCATCATGCGGGCCGCCTTCGCGACCATGCGGCAGGAACCCGTCCTCGGGGCCCAGCCACAGCTTTTCATCCAGCCAGTCCATCCGTGCGGGATCGGTGCCCCGCACGGCAATCTTCCACCCGGCCTGCCGCGCCTTGTCCAGCAGCACAGGCAAGGTGTGCTCCAGCGGCTGGCGGGTCAGATGGTAGAAATAGACAGCACCCATTCGCTTACTCGAAATTGTCCTGCACGAACCGGCTCAGCGCGCGCACACCCCAGCCCGTGGCACCTTTGGGCGCATAGGATGTCTCGGACGACACCGAAGCCACACCCGCGATATCCAGATGAATCCAGGGTGTATCCTCTTTCACGAAACGTTGCAGAAACTGCGCCGCCGTGATCGAGCCCGCCGGACGGCCACCGACGTTCTTCATGTCGGCGATGCGCGATTTGAGCAGCTTGTCATAGCCATCGCCCAGCGGCATCCGCCACGCGCCTTCATCCTCGGCCCGGGCCGATTTCAGGAAGGCGTCACAGAATGTGTCATTGTTGGAAAACACACCAGCATTCTCATGACCCAGCCCGATGATGATCGCCCCGGTCAGGGTGGCCAGATCGATCATGCCCACCGGTTTGAACCGCTCCTGCGCGTACCACATCACGTCGCACAGAACCAAACGGCCTTCGGCATCGGTGTTGATGATCTCGACCGTGTCGCCCTTCATCGACTTGACCACATCGCCCGGACGGGTGGCATTGCCCGAAGGCATGTTCTCGACAAGCCCGACAAGGCCCACCACATTGGCCTTGGCCTTGCGCTTGGCCAACCCGCGCATCGTGCCCGCGACAACACCGGCACCGCCCATGTCCATGGTCATGTCTTCCATGCCACCGGCCGGTTTCAGCGAAATGCCACCTGTGTCGAAAACCACCCCCTTGCCCACCAAAGCCAAGGGCGCATCGTCCTTGTCGCCGCCATTCCAGTGCATCACAACGACTTTGGACGGGCTGGCAGAGCCCTGCCCGACGCTCAGCAAAGTGCGCATGCCCAGTTCAGCCAGCTTGTCCTCTTCCAGAACTTCGACTTCCAGGCCCAGCTCCTGCATCTCGACAAGACGATCGGCAAATTCCGTGGTCGTCAGAACATTTGCAGGTTCATTGGTCAGATCACGGGTCATCCGCACGCCGTCGGCGATCGCGTATAGCGGTGCAAACTCTGCTTCGGCTTCCTTGGGTTTCGAATGTCCGATCGTAATCGAACCGCTGCCTTCGCTGTCCTTGGTTTTGTGCGCGTTGAAATCATAACTGCGCAGCACCATGCCAAGGGCCAGGTTTTCGGTCTGCGCCTGATTGCCAACCATCACCAGCATGTCCTTGCCAACTGCGGATTTGGCCAGCGCGGCACCGGCCTTGCGGGCCTCGTCGGCTTCCGGACGGCGCGGCAGCACCACGACGTCCAGCGCTTCGGCCGCCATCCCGGCCGGCCAGGCCATCGAGATGACATCGCCGGTCTTGGACTTTCCGAATTTCTCACTTTCGACAAGCCGCGCCACAGCGCCTTTCGTCAGACGATTGGCCCGACGCGCCGCAGGGTTCATTTTTCCGTCCGACGGAATGATGATGGCCACCCGCCCTTCGGCCTGCGCCATCGCATCCAAGTCAAACTCCTGAAAGCGGACCGGTATCAGACTGCTCATTGCAAACTCCTCGAATTCTGTTCCCCAAGACCTAGCCCGCGCCGCCCGACTTGACCAGATAGCAGTTTTCCCCGCGTTTCAATTGCAGTAAGGTCCCGAAAAAATAACCGGCAGGCTCGGGGGAGAACGACGTGACACGAGAGGGCAGGCATACGCCGTCGCGCAGGAAGACATGCATGCGCGATTTCGGCCCGTTTTCCGGCGCAAAAGGCTTGGCGGGGGCAGTCTTGTGATCCTCGACCGCTATTTCGCCCGCCGCTTTCTACAGAGCTTTCTGGTCATCGGCGGTATTTTTCTGACCCTGATGATTCTCATCGATCTGATCGAACAGATCCGCCGATTTGACGACGTCGACCTGTCCTTCGGCCAATTGTTGCACCTGACGCTTCTGAACACACCGGCCGCCATCAGTGAAATGCTGCCTCTGCTGGTCATTCTGTCCACCATTGCCTTGTTCGTAGGGCTGGCACGGACCTCTGAACTCGTGGTGACCCGCGCCACGGGTCGCTCGGGTATCCGCGCACTGGTCGCGCCGGCGGCGCTGGCCCTGATCATCGGTGCGCTTGCGGTGGTATTGCTGAACCCCATCGCCGCGGCCACGTCCCAGGAATTCCAACGCCTGTCTGACTCCTATCGCAACAACGGCAGTTCAGCGCTTTCGATCAGCAGCGAAGGCCTTTGGCTGCGTCAATCGGCGGAAAACGGACAGGCCGTCATCCACGCCCGGGGCACCTCGAACGGGGATACGCTTGGCCTGGACGACGTGACCATCATCACCTTTGCGCGCGATGGCAAACCCACCCAGCAGATCGTCGCCGACAGGGCCGTGCTGGAAGACGGAAACTGGGTCCTGTCGCGGGCCAAGATCTGGAATTTGCAGAATGGGCAGAACCCCGAAACCAGTTCGGTGGAGCATGAACGGCTGGAGTTGCCGACCTCGCTGACCCGGCAGCGGATTCTGGACACTCTGGGGCAACAGGATTCAGTATCGGTTTTTGACCTGCCGCAACTGATCAAGGATCTGCGCGAAGCCGGGTTTTCGACCAAGCAATATGAAGTCTGGTTGCAGGTGCAACTGGCCCGGCCGTTCTTTCTGGTCTCGATGGTGCTGATCGGGGCTGCTTTCACCATGCGCCACGTTCGGTTCGGCGGTACCGGAATTGCCGTTTTGACGGCCGTACTGCTTGGTTTTGCCATCTATTTCGTCCGCAATTTTGCGCAAATCCTCGGGGAAAACGGACAATTGCCCGTCTATATCGCGGCCTGGGCGCCGCCCTTCGCCGCCATCTTATTGTCCCTTGGCCTGCTTCTACACGCGGAGGACGGCTGATGCGGAGCATGATTTCCCTGCTGCTGACCAGCGCAATCGCGTTGTCGGCACCGACCGTTCTGGCGGCGCAAACCACGTCGGCCGAGCGTGACCCGCAAGCTGCGCAGTCACAGGCCGAACCCGCCCTTTTGGTTGCCGACAAAGTCTTTATTACACCCGATAGAAAACTGGTGGCCGAAGGCAATGTCGAAGCCTTTCAGGGAGATACCAAGCTGTCAGCCCAACGTGTCACCTATGACCGGGAAACGGGTGAGCTGACGCTGGAGGGACCTATTCGCATTGATCAGGGGGGCCAGTCGACCCTTCTGGCCGATTCCGGACAGCTGGACAGCGGTATCCAGAACGGTCTGCTGATCGGTGCTCGGATGGTTTTCGATCAGCAGATCCAGATTGCCTCGGTTCAGGCGAAACGAGCAGCGGGCCGCTATACGCAATTCAGCAAGGTCTCGGCCACTTCCTGCCATGTCTGCACCAACGGTAAGCCACCCCTGTGGCAGATCCGCGCCCGCAAGGTCACCCATGACCAGTTGGAGCGGCAATTGTACTTTGAAGGCGCGCAGCTTCGGGTGCTTGATTATCCGGTATTCTATTTCCCTTATCTGCGCTTGCCGGACCCCACTTTGGATCGCGCAACCGGCTTTCTTGTGCCGTCGATCCGCAGCACCTCACAACTGGGAACGGGGGTTCAGGTTCCCTATTTCTTCAAGCTGGGGGACCACAAGGATCTGACCTTGACGCCGTACTTGTCGGGCAAGACCACGACGCTGGGGTATCGATATCGCCAGGCGTTCGTGAACGGGCGCATTCAGCTTGAAGGGGCCTATACCCGTGATGATGTCCAGCCCGATCAGGATCGCGGTTATCTGTTCGCCGGGGGTTGGTTCAGCCTGAAGAACGATTTCCGGCTAACATTCGATCTGAAAACCACCTCGGACGACGCCTATCTGGCGGACTACGGGCTGCCGGACCTGGACCGTTTGCGCAGTGAAATTGCGCTGGAACGGATCAAACGCGACACCGCATTCAAAACAAGCCTGATCCATTACAAAACACTGCGTGACAGTGAAAATCAGGACGAAATCCCATCCCGCGTATTCGACCTGAATTATGAAAAGCGATTCTTCCCCGGCGCACTTGGCGGCGAGGTTCGGCTGGCTTTTATCGGCCACGCACATGAACGCACCAGCGACGCCGATATCGTTGGCCGTGACATAGCAAGGGCAACTGTTGATGCCGAATGGTTGCGAAGCTGGACATTTGCATCGGGCCTGCGCGCGGACGCGACGCTGGGCGCATCGGTGGATACGTTCAATATTCGCCATGACAGCAACTTTCCCAGCAATGTGACCCGCTCGACCCCGCGCGCGGCTTTGACGCTTCGCTATCCGATGACCCGTCGTGAAAAGACCGGCGCGGTTCAGCTTCTGGAACCGATCGCACAGTTGGGATGGACCCATGTCTCGGACACTGATGTGCCAGATGATGAAAGCACGTTTCAGGAATTCGATCAGGGTAACCTGCTGGCCCTGTCCCGATTCCCTGCGGAAGATCAGCGCGAAGACGGTGCCACCGGGGTCATCGGTCTGAACTGGGCCCGCTATGGTGCAGACGGACAGCAGGCGCTTGTAACGTTGGGTCAGGTGTTTCGGGCGGATGCCGACCCGAATTTCACCCTGACATCCGGATTGCAGGGCACCACGTCCGACTTGCTGGTGGCGGGGCAAATCACCACAGCCAACGGTTGGTCACTCGGCGGGCGCGGTCTGATAGACAGCGATTTCAGTTTCGTCAAAGCTGAATTGCGCGGCGCCTGGGCATCCGAATTTGCCGGCTTGTCTGGCAGCTATATCTGGCAGGAAGAGGATCCGGCGGAAAACATTGCGGATGAAATCTCGGAAATCTGGCTTTTGGGCCGCTATCAAGTCGACCAGAACTGGCTTACGAATGCCGAGGCACGCTATGATCTGAACCAGTCAGAGCCAATCCGGCTGGGGCTTGGTGTAACCTACCAGAATGAATGTGTTCAGGTTAACATGTCCGTAAGCAGACGCTTTACTTCAACATCCACTATTGAGCCTTCGACAGAATTCGGCTTTACCCTATCGCTGACAGGATACGCCCTTGAAGGCGGTGGTAACACATACAAGAGAAAATGCAGTTGATATCAGGTTTCTCCAGGTTTCTTCGTTCCGGTTGGCACAAACCGGTCACGCCGGCACTGGCCGCCGTTTTCCTCGCTTTTTCAGCGCCGCAGGTCAGCGCCCAGAGCCTGTTCTCGCCAGCGATCCGCGTGAATCAGGATATCGTCACCTGGTACGAACTGGAACAACGCCTGCAATTCCTGAATGTTCTGGGCCTGCCCGGCGGCAATGAAGCTGACGTCAGAGAAGCCCTGATCGAAGAAAAGTTGCGCAAGCAGGCCATGCGTGAAGCAGGCGTGGAAGCTGCGCCGGAAGCCGTACAACTGGGTATCGACGAGTTCGCCTCGCGCGGGCAATTGTCCACCGAACAGTTCCTGCAACTTTTGGGTGAGGCAGGCGTCGACCCGGAAACTGTCCGTGATTATGTTGCAGATCAGCTGGCCTGGCGCGACTATGTCAGCTCGCGCTATCTGTCGCAGGCCCGTCCGACCGAAGACGAGATTGATCGCGCGCTGGGACAAACCGGTGGCGGCGGCCTTCAGGTTTTGCTGTCCGAGATCATCATCCCGGTGAACCCGCAAACCGTTGCACAGACCGAATTGCTGGCGGAAGAAATCTCGCGACTTGAAACTATCGAAGCGTTTTCAGCCGCAGCGGCGCAATATTCCGGAGCCGCAACCCGCAACGAAGGCGGACGTCTGGACTGGCTGAATATCTCCAACCTGCCGCCTGCCTTGCAGCCGGTTATTCTTGGGCTTCAGAACGGTGAGATCACCGATCCCATCAGTTTGCCAAACGCAGTCGCCCTGTTTCAGTTGCGCGGATTGCGCGAGGTGGCGACCGCTGCGCCGCGGATTTCCAAGCTAGATTATGCTGCCTATTACCTGCCGGGTGGTCGCAGCGCCGAGACCCTGGCACGGGCTGCCGCCCTGCGGGAGGAGATCGACACCTGCGATGACTTGTATGGAATCGCCAAAGATCAACCCGTCGAAGTCCTGGACCGTATCGAAGCCAGCCCTTCAGAAGTACCACGCGATTTCGCCGTAGAGCTGGCCAAGCTGGATCGCTTCGAGGTGTCAACAAACCTGACCCGCAACAACGGGCAGACGCTGGTGTTCTTGATGCTGTGCAACCGAGTCCGCGACCTGGGCGAAGACACCTCGCGGGCGGATGTCGCGAATGCACTGGCGCAGCAGCGGCTACAGGCCTTTGCGTCCAGCTTGGTAGAGCAGCTGCGGGCTGACGCCACCATTGTTCAGGAATGACACGCCCGATTGCGCTCAGCTGCGGTGAACCGGCCGGGATCGGCCCTGAAATCGCGGCCAAAGCATGGGCCGAGCTGCGCCAAACCTGCCCGTTTTTCTTTATCGGCGACGCCAACCACCTGCCCGCTGGCACGCCCATTGCGAAAATCCAAACCCCTTCGGATGCTGTTGCAGTCAGTGATCAGGCCTTGCCCGTGCTGCAACTGAACTTCCCTGCTGCAAACATGCCCGGTCAGCCAAACCCGGCCAATGCCCCATCGGTGATCGATGCCATCGAAACCGGCGTCGATCTTGTGAAAGCCGGGGCAGCGGCCGCTCTGTGCACCGCGCCCATTCACAAGAAGGCCCTGATCGACGGGGCCGGGTTTACCTATCCCGGCCATACCGAGTTTCTGGCTGCGCTGTCGGGCACCCGCCGGGTTGTCATGATGCTGGCCAGCGACCAATTGCGGGTTGTCCCGGCGACAATCCACATTCCCTTGGCGCAGGTTCCCGCCGCGCTGACACCCGACCTGCTTCGCGAGACGATCGAAATCACCACGCGCGGTCTGCGCGACCAGTTTGGCATACAACACCCCCGCATCGCCATAGCCGGCCTGAACCCCCATGCCGGCGAAGGTGGCAAAATGGGCAGCGAGGAGCTTGACTGGATCGCCCCAATGCTGGCCGATCTGAACCCGGAAGCTGCGACCCTGACGGGCCCGCACCCTGCGGATACGCTGTTCCACGCCGCTGCCCGCGCCCGCTATGACGCGGCGATCGCAATGTATCATGATCAGGCCCTGATCCCGATCAAGACACTGGATTTCGACCGGGGCGTGAACGTCACCCTTGGCCTGCCCTTCATCCGCACGTCGCCAGATCATGGCACTGCACTGGATATTGCAGGGAAAGGCATCGCCAATCCTACCAGCCTGATCGAAGCTCTGAAGCTTGCCCAACGCATGGCACAAGGCTCTTGATCCTTCATCTGGCTGAAAATATCCCCGCCGGAGGCATAAAATTTCTGGCGCTGCCCCTGCGGCCTGCGTCACGGTAATCGGATCATGAGTGCTATCGACAATCTCCCCCCTCTGCGCGAGGTCATCGCCACACATCAACTCTCGGCGCGCAAATCCTTGGGTCAGAACTTCCTGCTGGACCTCAACCTGACCGCCAAAATCGCCCGTCAGGCTGGCGATCTTGCAGACTGCGACGTACTGGAAATCGGCCCCGGTCCTGGTGGCCTCACCCGAGGGCTTCTGTCCGAAGGCGCGCGCAAGGTCGTGGCGGTCGAAAAAGACACCCGTTGCATCGCCGCCCTGAACGATATCGCCGCCGCCTATCCCGGAAGGCTGGAGGTCATCAATGGTGACGCGCTCGAGATCAACCCGCTCGAACACCTGACCCCGCCAATCCGCATCGCGGCCAACCTTCCATACAACGTCGGCACCGAACTGCTGGTGCGCTGGCTGACGCCCCCGGAATGGCCGCCGTTCTGGCAGAGCCTGACGCTGATGTTCCAACGCGAAGTGGCCGAACGCATCGTGGCCCAACCCGGCAGCAAGGCGTATGGCCGTCTCGCCATCCTCGCCCAATGGCGGGCCGAGGCGCGCATCGCCATGTCCCTGCCCCCCGGCGCCTTCACCCCTCCGCCCAAAGTCTCCAGCGCGGTGGTCCACCTGACCGCCCTGCCAGAACCGCGCTATCCTGCTGACGCCGCGACCCTGTCGCGTGTGGTGGCCTCTGCCTTCAATCAACGCCGCAAAATGCTGCGTGCCTCGCTTAAAGGCGTCGCCCCGGATATCGAGGATCGCCTGCGGGCCGCAGGTATCCAACCCACTGAACGGGCCGAGCAGGTTCCGCTTGAAGCGTTCTGTGCCCTGGCGCGCGAAATCCAGAAACCCTGATCACAAAAAAGCCCCGAGGCTTGACCTCGGGGCTTTGCAAATTCTGATGACGGCTTATTCAGCCGCTTCCGGTGCGTCGCCATCCGTTTTGGGCGCATCTTCAGCCGCTGGCGCCGGTTTGGGTTTGCGTGCCCGCGGTTTTCGCGCAGGCTTTTCCTTCTTCTCAGCTGCCGGGGCTTCGGCCCCTTTGCTTTCCGGTGTCTCGACCAGACCGCTTTCCGGAGCAGCGTCCGGTGCCGCGAAATCCATTACGTCCGGCTGCGGCGCTTCGGCGGGATCGGCCTGTCGGGCCGCTTCACGTTCCTGGCGCTCTGCGCGCTCACGATCACGCTCGGCCTGGCGTTCGCGGTTCTGGCGTTCCTGCTCTTCGCGGCGCGCTTCAATCTCGCGCTGCGCCTCACTCAGCATGCGCAGATAATGTTCTGCGTGCTGCTGGAAGTTTTCCGCCGCAACGCGGTCGTTTGACAGCTGAGCGTCACGCGCCAGCTGATTGTACTTATCAATGATTTGCTGCGGCGTGCCACGCACCTTGCCTTCAGGGCCCGAGCTGTCAAAAACCCGGTTTACGACGTTACCGCCGGAAGGACGATTGCGGTTGTTCTTGGCCCGCGAGCGGGATTTGGAAGATCTCATCTTTCTTTACGTCAGCCTTATCAATGCGCTGTCGCTCAACCCGTGTTTTGCACTGCTCAGAGGCGTTTGCCGTGACGGGATGTCGACTTTTTTGGGCTTGGCGTCAGGGGTGCGCTGCAACAGCGTCAACCTCGCCGACTAATCCTGAGTAAACATGTCCTGACCGCGCAGACAAGAGGAATCTGGGATTTTCACACGCTTTTTTACTCGGGGCAGCGTTTTTTGGCTTCAGACAACAGTTTCAACCCGGCATCTTCGCGCCGACAACCCGGTCACGCCCGTCCAGATCGGGGATTACGCGAATATCCGCCAAACCCGCCGCATCAAACAAGGCAGACACCAGATTTGCCTGTGTCGGGCCAATTTCCACAAGTATTCGCCCGCCTGGCAGCAGGTAATCCGGGGCCGAGGCCGCAATCTGCCGATACGCGCCCAGCCCGTCCCCTTCATCGGTCAGCGCCATGCGCGGCTCGTGCTCCCGCACTTCGGGCGAAAGATCCTCCATTTCGGATACGGAAATATACGGTGGGTTGGAAACAATCAGGTCAAACTGGCCTTCAATGTCTTCGAACCAGTTTGACTGCACAATCTCGGCTCGTCCTTGCACCTTGTGGAGCACGGCATTGGCGCTGGCCTGAAGACAGGCGGCTTCACTCAGGTCGACCCCAAGGCCCGAAGCGCTGGTGCGCTCCGCAAGCAGTGTGACCAGAATACAGCCCGACCCGACCCCGAGGTCCAAAACATGGTCGAAAGGTTCGCTCAGCGCGGCCTCGATCAAGGTTTCAGTCTCGGGGCGTGGATCCAGAACATCGGAACTGACACGAAACCTGCGCCCATAGAACTCGCGTTCGCCCAGCAGATGAGACACCGGCACCCGAATGGCACGCAAAGAAACCAGCTGGTCATAGCGTTCAGCGATCTCGGGCTGCAACTCTTCCGGGGCAATCAGCGTCACCCGGCTGGCTTCTATCCGTGCGGCATGGGCCAACAACAGGCGCGCATCGCGCGCCGGGTCATCCACGCCCGCGGCCCTCAGACGCGCGGTTGCGGCCACCATGGCCTGCGCTGCTGTTTGCAGCCCCATCATTGCGCCATCTCGGCCAGCAACCGGGCCTGATCATCCGCCGTCAGAGCGTCAATCACTTCGTCCAGATCCCCCTGCATCACCTGATCCAGTTTATAGAGCGTCAGGTTGATCCGGTGATCCGTCATCCGCCCCTGTGGGAAATTATAGGTGCGAATGCGTTCCGAACGATCCCCTGATCCCACCTGGCTGGCCCGGTCGGCGGAACGTTCGCTGTCGATCCGCTGCCGCTCGAGGTCATAAAGCCGCGTCTTCAGCACCTGCATGGCGATCTCGCGGTTGCGATGCTGGGACTTCTCGGAACTTGTTACCACCAAGCCCGTCGGAATATGTGTGATCCGCACCGCCGAGTCGGTGGTGTTCACGTGCTGCCCGCCCGCGCCGGAACTGCGCATCGTGTCGATACGGATGTCATTGGCGTCTATCTGGATGTCGACATCCTCGGCCTCGGGCAGTACCGCCACCGTCGCCGCCGAGGTGTGGATGCGCCCGCCGCTTTCGGTTTCGGGCACGCGCTGCACACGGTGCACACCGGATTCGTATTTCAGCCGGGCAAAGACATTGTCGCCCTTGATATGGGCCACCACCTCTTTGATCCCGCCCAAATCAGAAGCCTGTTCTTCGATGATCTCGAACTGCCACCCGTGGGCCTCGGCATAGCGTTGATACATACGTAACAGATCGCCCGCGAACAAAGCGGCCTCGTCCCCGCCGGTACCGGGGCGAATTTCCAGCATCGCCGGCCGCGCATCCGCCGCATCCTTCGGCAGCAGTGCCAGTTGCAGCGCGTGTTCCGCCTCGGGGATGCGCGATTGCAGGTCCGGAATTTCCTCTTCGGCCAACTCCTTCATATCCGGGTCGGCCAGCATCGCCTCGGCCTCAGCCAGATCTGCCACCAACTGGCGCCAGGCCATGATCTGATCGACCACGGGCTTGAGGTCGGAATATTCCTTGGCCAACGCCGCAATATCGTCGCCCGATGCGCCATCCGCCATGGCAGCTTCGAGGTATTGGAATCGCTGGGTGATCTGTTCAAGACGTTCTTCGGGGATCATCCCGGCGGTGTCTATCATCCGGGGGCTTTGGTCAAGGGCCACGTCGTGCTAAGCTTGCTGTCATGAAACGGATTTTGCTTGCCCTTTTGCTGACGTCCACGCCGGTTTTCGCCGATTACATCGGCCCCGACGGCAAGACCCGCGATTGCTATTGCACCGACACGTCCGGGTCCCGCATCGAACTGGGTGAGATGATCTGCCTGCAAGTCGACGGCCGCATGTTCACGGCACAGTGCCAGATGTCCCTGAACGTGCCCATGTGGCGCGAGGTGCAGGAGGGATGTTTGTCATCCGGGTTGCAGAGCGATCCTGTTGATCACTTTGAACAGGATGAGGCGTCCTGAGCGCCGGTAGAACAGTTACATCTGCTCCAACCACCCATCAACCCGTGCCTTGTTCACACCGAAATCCCTGCGCCCAAACCGCAAACGGCCATGGATGCGAAGCGTGTCGCCGTCCTGCCGAACAGTGGTATAGTCGGGGAAACCAATCCATTTCGTGCGGGTGACATAGGTGATCATGCCTTCATCGACCGAACCTGCCAAAACCGAGGTGCGCGGCGTGGCGCGGGCGATCCGATCGAGCTTTTGCAACCCTTCCGGGCCGGTTGCAACAACGCGCAGAACGCCACCCGGCAAGTCCTGATCAACCTCTGCAACCGGTGCAATATGCCATTGGGCCGGCGCAGATGGGGCCAGCCGGATGTAAGCGCCCAGCCCAAGCACCAGCGCGATCACTGCCCACAGAACCATCTTTTTCATCCCGCTTTACCCTCTTGCAGAAACCCTATGCGGATCAAGCGCCGGGGCAAGCCGTTCCGGGCCGGTTTACCGTGACGTCACCCCCGGCAGGATGCACAGCATCTCGTAGATCAGGTTGGCTGCCGTCAGGGCCGTGTTGCCGGACGGGTCATACGGAGGTGAAACCTCGACCAGATCACACCCCACCACATTCACACCCTGCAACGCGTGGATCAGTTGCAGCGCCTGCGGCGTGGTCAAACCGGCAATCTCTGGCGTACCCGTGCCCGGCGCAAAGGCCGGGTCCAGGCTGTCGATGTCATAGGTGACATAAACGGGATGATCCCCGATGATCTTGCGGATCTGAGAGCCGATCTGCGTCAGGTTCTGCTGCCACAACTCCCAGGCCGGGAACTGGCGGAAGCCCCAATCCTTGGCTTCGGTGAAATCCGAAGCCGCGTAGCCCGATCCGCGAATGCCGATCTGAAAGGTCTTGTCGGGGACAATCAGCCCCTCTTCATAGGCGCGGCGGAAGACGGTTCCGTGGGTCTCCTTCTCGCCGAACATCTCGTCATTCACATCCGCATGGGCATCCACATGCACCAGAGCCACCGGCCCATGCTTTGCCGCAATGGCCCGCAGAATCGGGAGGGTGATCGAATGATCGCCCCCCATCGCCACCGGGGTCACGTTCTTTGCCAGGATTGCATCATAGCTTTCCTTGATGATCCTCAGGCTGTCCGCAAGCGAAAAGGTGTTGATCGCCAGATCCCCGATGTCAGCGATTTGCAAGCTGTCGAACGGAGCCGCCGAGGTAGCCATGTTGTAGGGCCTTATCATCGCGCTTTCGCTGCGGATCTGTTTGGGTCCGAACCGGGTGCCCGATCGCCACGAGGTGCCGATATCCATCGGAATCCCCAGAACCGCCACATCCAGCCCCGCCAACGAGGCAGCCTGGGGCAGGCGCATAAACGTATTCGGCCCCGAAAACCGCGCCAGATCATTGCCGCTGACCGGTTGATTGAATTCAGTCATGCGCGTTGTATCCCCATCCCTTCAACTTTCTTTACCCAGCACATACCGGCAGTATGGCTAACCAATGGTTAATGCGCGTCCAAACGGTTATGTTTTTGCCAGCTTGTTCCACCCCAACAGGCAGACGATCTGCGTCGCCACATGCGCCCCCGCAATCGCCGTGGCGCCGGATGTATCGAACGGCGGAGACACCTCGACCACGTCGCCGCCCTTGATGTTGATCCCGGCGATGTCGCGCAGGATGATCTGCGCCTGAATGGAACTCAAACCACCCCAAACCGGTGTCCCCGTACCCGGTGCAAAGGCCGGGTCCAGACCGTCGATGTCAAAGCTCAGATAGACCGGGCTGTCGCCCAGAATGCCCTTGATCTTCTGCGCCACGGCAGCGGGGCCGGATTCGTAGACCTCGCGCGCGTCGATGATGTTTACGCCCAGCGTGTCCTCGTTGGTGGTGCGGATCCCCACCTGGACCGAGCGTTTCGGATCCACGATCCCCGACTTCACCGCCTTGTAGAACATGGTGCCGTGGTCCACCCGGCTCATGTCGTCGTCGGCCCAGGTGTCGGTATGGGCATCGAACTGCAACAGCGACATCGGCCCGTATTTCTCGGCATAGGCCTTGAGGATCGGGAAGCTGATATAGTGATCGCCCCCCAGCGTAACCGAGGCCACATCCGCCGCCAGAATGGTGCGGATATGGTCGGTCAGCGTGTCTGGAAAGGCGGGAATGTTGGCATAGTCATAGGCCATGTCGCCGTAGTCGATGATCGCCAGCTCGCTCAGCGCATCGAAGGGCCAGCCATAAGGCGCATCGGGAGATTGCAGCGCACTGGCCTCGCGGATCGCACGCGGGCCAAGACGGGTGCCCGGGCGGTTGGTCACCGCCTGATCAAACGGCACGCCGGTCACGGCGATGTCGGCACCGGTCAGGTCCTTGGTATACAGCCGCCGCAGAAACGAGGTCGCCCCGCCAAAGGTGTTTTCATAGGACAGCCCTTTGAGGTCCGGATTGGTGAATGCTTCATCCACCTGGTTTTTCGCGTCTTCCAGTGCCATTTCGCTCTCCCATCAGCCCAACGGCTGCGCCTTTTCCACGATCCGAGCGAAGAACGATGCCCCCACCGGCGCGATATCATCATTGAAGTTGTATTTCGGATGATGCAGCCCGGCACCCTCACCCTGCCCCAGGAACAGATAGGCCCCCGGCCGCGACTGCAACATGTATGAAAAATCCTCGGCGCCCATGTCGCGCCCCATAGTGTCGATCACCCGCTCGGGCCCTGACACTTCGCGCGCGACGGCCGCGGCAAAGGCTGCCTTTTCAGCATCGTTGATCGTCGCCGGATATCCCACCTGATATTCCAGCCGTGCCTCGACACCGTAAGACGCGGCCTGCCCCTGAACGATCTGCTCCATCCGCTCCATCACCATTTTCTGCACCGAAGGATCGAATGTACGAACCGTGCCGTTCAGATAAGCGGTGTCCGGTATCACGTTGTTCACCGTTCCGGCATGGATCTGAGTGACCGAAACAACCAGGTCTTCCACCGCATAGTGGTTGCGGCTGACGATGGTCTGGATTGCCTGCGCAATGCCGCAGGCCGCCATGACCGGGTCGCGGGTCTGATGCGGCATGGCGCCATGGCCGCCGACGCCTTGGATATGAATCTCGAACGTATCGACCGCCGCCATGATCGGTCCCGGCGTCGTGTAGAACGTACCTTCCGGATTCCCCGGATCGTTGTGGATGCCATAGACCTCAGAGATATCGAACCGCTCCATGATGCCTTCTTCGACCATGACGCCCGCACCGCCGCCCTCTTCCTCGGCCGGTTGAAAGATCAGGGCCACGCGGCCGCGGAAATTTCGCGTCTCGGCCAGATACCGCGCCGCGCCCAGCAGCATTGTGGTGTGCCCGTCATGCCCGCAGGCATGCATCTTTCCGGGATTCTTCGATGCATAGTCGACGCCTGTTTCTTCGGTGATCGGCAATGCATCCATATCCGCACGCAGGCCAATGGTCGGGCCGTCGCCCTGCCCGTTGATGATCGCGACCATCCCGGTCTTTGCGATCCCTTCATGCAATTCATCAACCCCAAATTCACGCAGACGCTCGGCCACAAACGCGGCAGTCTGAAAGCACTCGAACTCCAACTCGGGTATCGTATGCAGATATTGGCGCCATCTGGTCATATCGGCAGAGAAATCGGCAATTCGGTTGACGACGGGCATCTGGGGTGGACTCCTGATCGGGACTGCGGGATGGATGCATCTGACACCGGAATGAAAGGGTTCGCAATGGCCGATAATCCTCTGATCCATGACAGTGACGCAGGGATCGAACGCCTGCTGGAAATCATGCGCCGCCTGCGGGATCCCCAAACCGGCTGCCCGTGGGATATCGAACAGGATTTCGCCACCATCGCGCCCTATACGATCGAAGAGGCCTATGAGGTCGCCGACGCCATCGAGCGTGAGGCCTGGGACGAGCTGAAGGGCGAGCTGGGCGATCTGCTGTTCCAATCCGTCTTCCACGCTCAAATGGCGGAAGAGGCGGGATATTTCACCTTTCAGGACGTGGTTCGCACCATGTCCGACAAGATGGTGGCCCGGCATCCGCATGTCTTCGGTGACGAATCCCGCGACAAATCCGCCGAACAGCAGACCAAGGACTGGGAAGCCATCAAGGCCGCCGAACGTGCGGGCAAGGAACAGAAAGGCGCGCTGGACGGGGTGGCCGCCAACCTGCCAGCTCTGCTGCGGGCGCACAAACTGCAAAAACGGGCCGCGCGCGTAGGGTTCGACTGGCCCGACGCCAGCCACGTTCTGGCCAAGATCACCGAAGAAGCCGCCGAACTGGAAGAGGCGCGTGACAAGATGGACGCGGATGCGCTTGAGGATGAATTCGGCGATCTGCTGTTCGTGATGGTCAATCTGGGCCGCCACCTGGGTATCGAACCCGAATCCGCCCTGCGCCGCACCAATGCCAAGTTCACCCGTCGCTTTGAAAAGGTCGAGGCCCGGCTGGCCGAACGGGGAAAGACCCCCTCGCAAAGCGATCTGGCCGAGATGGATGCGCTCTGGGACGAGGTCAAAACCGAAGAGCATCGCGCCAACGGCAAACTCCCGCCGGTTGACGTCATGGCCGCACCCAGAAACGGGTAGACAAGGCACCCGACACTTGCGAGTGTCCCACCTTCACGACCACCGGAGACACCCATGCCCCCTCGCAAGATCATCATCGACACCGATCCCGGACAGGACGATGCCGTCGCCATCCTGCTGGCGCTGGCCAGCCCGGAGGACATCGAGGTTCTTGGCATCACGGCGGTCGCAGGCAACGTGCCCCTGGAATTGACCGCCAAGAACGCTCGGATCGTGTGCGAACTGGCGGGCCGGACCGACATACCTGTTTATGCGGGCTGCGACAGACCGTTGAACCGCCCGCTGGTCACGGCCGAGCATGTGCATGGCAAGACAGGTCTGGATGGCCCGGACCTGCCCGATCCGCAGATGACGCTGACCGAGGGGCACGCGGTGGATTTCATCATCGACACCCTGCGCTCTGAAGAACCGGGCACAGTAACCCTTTGCCCGCTGGGGCCACTGACAAATATCGCGACCGCGTTCAGCAAGGCTCCGGACATTGTGGACCGGGTACAGGAAATCGTTCTGATGGGCGGAGCGTATTTCGAGGTCGGCAACATCACCCCGACAGCTGAGTTCAACATTCACGTCGATCCAGAAGCCGCTGATATCGTTTTCGAATCCGGCAGACCTATCGTGGTCATGCCGCTGGATGTCACGCACAAGGCGCTGGTCACCAAACCCCGCAATGATGCGTTCCGTGCTTTGGGAAACAAAGTCGGAATCGCTGTCGCCGAGATGACCGATTTCTTCGAAAGGTTCGACAGGGAAAAATACGGCAGCGCGGGTGCGCCTTTGCACGACCCTTGCGTGACCGCCTATCTGATCCGGCCCGAGCTGTTTTCAGGCCGTCATGTGAATGTCGAGATTGAAACCCAGTCCGAGCTGACAATGGGCATGACCGTCGCCGATTGGTGGGGCGTAACCGACCGCGCGCCCAATGCGCTGTTCATTGGGGAAATCGACGCCGACGGCTTCTTCAATCTTTTGACGGAAAGGCTGGCCAGATTATGAGCGCCGCCCTGCGCCTGGCGCGCCCCGAAGACCTGGATCGTCTGATGGCACTGGTCACCGCCTTCCATACCGAGGCCGGATTGACGCAAGACCCGGACCAGACCCGAAATGCTCTGACACCCCTGCTCGAGGGTATTCCCCATGGCTGTGTCTATCTGATCGGCCCCGGACGCGCGCCGTTGGGCTACATCATCCTGACCTTCGGCTGGTCCGTCGAATTCGGCGGCATGGACGGTTTCGTGGACGAAATCTATATCCGGCCCGCTGTTCGCGGCCGCGGCATCGCGACCGAAGTTTTGCTGGCACTGCCCAAAGCTTTGTCCGAAGCGGGGCTGACTGCCCTTCATCTGGAAGTCGACCGACACAACGAAGCCGCTCAGAAAATCTATCTGCGCACCGGGTTCAAACCACGCGACAGATATATGCTGATGAGCAAGTTGCTTTAACGAGACTCGCCGCGGAAGATATTGGCCGGGTTCATGTCCTGTACCGGGTCATTCGCCGAGACCGGATCTCCGGTAATTGGGTAGGTTCCCGGACCCGCGCAGGCGGAAAGAACTGTGACGGAAGCTGCTGCGATTACCAGAAGGAATTTGGATACAGACATCGTGGTCTCCTTTCTGCAATGCATCCAGATTAGATCACGTGCCTGTGATTTACTTAGTAACAAGTTCACACATAATGTGATTTTTGCATTCTTTTTTGATACAAAAGGGCCAATGCAATACGCCTGCGAAACAAAAACCATTGAAATGATTGCGTAATCCGGATCACGCCTCTTTCGCGAAAAGATCGAAGATTTCTCGAAAAATTTCAACTTCGACTACAAGCAGGCCCGTCAATCTTAAACCCGAAGAAGGATCGAACCAGAAAGGTTCAATCAAGGGTGGATATCAGCTGAAGCCGTGTTTCCCGCCGCAACGGTCACCGGGATCGTCCGGAAGATGCTGGTTCAAGGCCCATGAAACGCTTTGATCCAAGAGGTCCGAAGGGGCAACAGCACCAATTGATCCGTCTCGCGGATTGCGGCACGGGCAGCGGAATGACCGCTTGACGGATCAGAGACCTGCATTTTGAAAAATGGGGGCCGTTGGCCCCCATTCCATGCTTATTTCAGGATCGACGCACCGGCATATTCGGCCACTTCCCCCAGCGACTCCTCGATCCGGATCAGTTGGTTGTATTTCGCCAACCGGTCCGATCGTGCAAGCGAGCCGGTTTTGATCTGACCACAATTCGTCGCCACGGCCAGATCGGCAATGGTCGCGTCCTCGGTCTCGCCCGAACGGTGCGACATCACGTTGGTGTAGCGCGCGCGGTGCGCCATATCGACGGCGCGCAGGGTTTCCGTCAGCGAGCCGATCTGGTTCACTTTGACCAGCATCGAGTTCGCACAGCCACGCTCGATCCCTTCGGCCAGACGTTCCGGGTTGGTCACGAACAGGTCATCACCAACCAATTGCACCTTGTCGCCGATGGCATCGGTCAGGGCCTTCCAGCCATCCCAGTCATCTTCGGACATGCCGTCTTCGATCGAGATGATCGGATAGTCATTGACCAGCGCCGCCAGATAGGCCGCGTTTTCCTCGGATGTCAGGGTGATCCCCTCGCCCGACAGAACATATTTGCCGTCTTTGTAATACTCGGTCGCCGCGCAATCGAGCGCCAGATGGATTTCCTCACCCGGCTTGTAGCCCGCCTTTTCGATGGATTTCAGAATGAAATCCAATGCTTCACGGGTCGAGGCGATGTTGGGGGCGAAACCGCCCTCGTCACCCACGCCGGTCGCCAGACCCGCGCCTGACAGCTCTTTTTTCAGCGTGTGGAACACCTCGGACCCCATGCGCACCGCTTCGCGAATGTTCGCGGCGGCGGTCGGCATGATCATGAATTCCTGAATGTCGATCGGGTTGTCGGCATGTTCGCCACCGTTGATGATGTTCATCATCGGCACCGGCAGAACCCGCGCCGAGGTGCCACCCACATAGCGATACAGAGGCTGGGTGGTGAAATCCGCCGCCGCCTTCGCCGTGGCAAGCGAGACACCCAGAATAGCGTTTGCACCCAGACGGCCCTTGTTCTCGGTGCCGTCCAGCTCGATCATGGCCTGGTCAATGGCCACCTGCTCGGTCGCGTCAAAGCCCACCAGTTCTTCGGCAATCTCGCCGTTCACGGCGGCGACGGCTTCCAGAACGCCCTTGCCCATATAGCGCGCCTTGTCGCCATCGCGTTTTTCAACCGCCTCATAGGCACCGGTGGACGCGCCCGAGGGCACGGCAGCGCGGCCCATGGTGCCGTCTTCCAGAATCACGTCAACTTCGACCGTCGGATTGCCCCGGCTGTCCAGAATTTCGCGTGCGTGGATGTCGATGATGGTGCTCATGAAGCCTGTCCCTGTGACTGCGGTCGGTTGCACGCGTCATAACAGCAACCGGCCAAAAGTAAACCGGTTCCGTTAACGCTAACACGCATATTCCCGGACATTTAGGGCTAACAATTCGCTGTTTGCGCCAACAGGGTCAGGCAGGTGCCAATTCGCGCGCCAGACGCCGTTCGCGGACAAAGGTATAAAGACCCGAACCGATGATCAGGGTCGCCCCCGCCATTGTCAGCGCATCAGGGCGTTCACCGAACACCAGCATTCCAGCAAGGATAGAGAACACAAGGCGCGTGTACCGGAACGGCATCAGGGCCGAGGCTTCGCCCACCCTCATCGCAGTGACAATGCCGTAATAGCCCAGCACGCCAAATCCGATCGCCCCAGCATAAGGGCCCGTTTGACCGGCTTGAACCGGCACGAAGGATGCCCCGGACATGACCATCAGAAGCAGGCCGGCCACAGCCACCGCAATATAGGCCTGCATCGCAACAACGGATGAAGCCACGCGTGGGTCCAGCTTGCGGGTAATCAGATCGCGCGCCGCAATTGCGACCACGGACAACACCACAAAAAGAGATTCGGGCCGAAAACCTTCCATCCCCGGGCGGATGATCATTAAAACACCGACAAAGCCGACACCGATCGCGCTCCAGCGACGCCAGCCGACCTGCTCTCCAAGAAACAGGGCCGCCCCCATGGTGACGACCAGCGGCATGGCCTGAAACACGGCCGCAACGGTGGACAGGTCGATCAGAGACAACGCCGTCACGAACGCCACCGCGCCAAAGCCTTCGGTCGCGGCGCGGATCAATGGCAGGGTTTTCCATGCCACGGGGTCAAGGATCCGCTTGCGGGTGACCACTGACATCGTGGCGAACACGAGCCCGCAAAACACGCCCAGAAACACCATGATCTGCCCTGTCGGCACAGAGCCGGACAGGAGCTTGATGAACATGTCCTCAAGTGCAAAGGCCGCCATCGACCCGATGAGCAGCAGGATGCCGTTTACGTTGTTCATTTGCGCGTCCGTTGGAAAGGGCACATCTGGTGCCTGTACATGCACAACAACCTCAACCAACGGCATCTGGCAAGACAATTCCCGTCACGCCTGATGAATTAACGTGAGGCGATCAATCGCGTTTCGTGATGGGTCAGTCCTTTTCCAGCGGGACGCCATACAGCTCCAACCGGTGCCCCTTGAGCTTGTATCCAAGCTTGGCGGCGATTCTTTCCTGCAAGGCTTCGATCTCGGGGTCGACGAATTCGATGACCTCTCCTGACTGCATGTCGATCAGGTGGTCGTGGTGATCGCGCTCGGCGTCCTCGTACCGGGCCCGTCCGTCCCCGAACTCAAGACGTTCCAGAATGCCTGCCTCTTCGAACAGTTTGACCGTGCGATAGACCGTTGCAATGGAAATGCCTTTGTCCACGGCGGAAGCCCGCGCATAGAGCTCCTCGACATCCGGGTGGTCGTCGCTCTGTTCCAGTACCTGCGCAATGACCCTTCGTTGACCGGTCATGCGCAGCCCCTTGGCTTCACAACGCCCAATAATCGTTTCCGACATGATGCCCCTCAGACTTGCTCGGGTGTCTGTCTTAATATGTCTGCGCAGGTTTCGCTACAGGGATTTCACCTTTTGCGACCTTCTGATCTGGCGCGCGTCAGATCGGCCCAGACCGGCAGGTGATCAGATGCGATATGCGCGGGACGTGTGTCGTGAACACCGTGCGCCACGGCCTGTATTCCGCTGCCCAGCGCGATCCGATCCAGCGCGCCCAAGGGCTGCGCGGCGGGAAAACTTGGTCTGGGGGGCAGAAACCGCATTTCGGGAACCAGGTGATCCAGAACTGGCTGACGTGACCACTCGTTGAAGTCACCGGCCCAAACTGTCGGCATCTGGTCCATATCCCAGTCATTCCGCCGAATGTGCAAAATCTGTTGCCGCCGCGACGCTGGCAGAAGCCCCAGATGCATACCCATCACGCGCAATGGCCCGATATGGGTGTCGAACTCGACCCGAACCGCCCCGCGCGGCTCCAGCCCCGGCAACTCGTGATGCCCTTTTCGGCGGACCGAGATCCCCTCTCCGCGCCAGATCACCGCGTTGCCGTGCCAGCCCAGACTTCCCGCGCCGCCCAGATCGACGATCTGCCATCCCGCCTCGTCCAACATGAAATGCGGCAGCGCGGCCGGACGGGGCGGCAGGCGTTTGTCGGCCTCCTGCAACACGACGATATCCGCTTTCATGTTTTCGATGACTTGCAGAATACGTTGAGGCTGACGCCGGAAATCCAACCCGACGCATTTCTGAATGTTGTAGCTTGCGATACGCAGCGTGGACGAAGTTGGCATGAGGGCCTGACCAAATGAATTGATCCTAAAGTGCCATGCCTGACGTGAGGCGCAACCCCTGTGCTCGGTTTCCTGCTGCGACAATTCCGATACGACACCCGCCCCAGGCAATCTGCCTGTTGTTTCGGCGATTGAAACGTGGCTGATATCAAAGCGAAGGTACCGCTTGATCCTCGGCCCTGCAACGCTCTATCCCGATGCGGTGACGACAACGCATCGCAGCCAAAGCGGGGCCCGCATGAGCCTGAGCCAGACCCAACCCAACAACAGCACCCGGGCCAGTATCGTTTTGGTGACGGGCGGCGCGCTGTGGGGCCTTTATTGGATTCCGGTGCGGTTTTTCTACGATCAGGGCCTGACCGGCCCCTGGTCAGGGATCGCAATGTACTGCGCGGCCCTGATTGCGCTGATCCCCTTTGTCTGGTCCGACAGGCGCATGCTGGCCCGGCAATGGCGCGATCTGATGCTCAGCGGAATGTTCACAGGGGCTGCATTCAGCCTGTATTCGATCAGCCTTGTCTACACCGACGTCGTCCGCTCGATCCTGTTGTTCTATCTCACTCCGATCTGGGGCACGATTCTGGGCGTCGTATTTCTGAAAGAACGCCTGAGCCTGATGCGCCTTGCGGGCCTGATCTGCGGGCTTGGCGGGCTGTTTGTCGTGCTCGGAGGCGCCGGATTCGTGCCATGGCCGCAGAACTTGGGCGACTGGCTGGCGCTGGCATCGGGCATATGCTGGGCATTGGGCACACTGGGCCTGTACAAGGCTGGTAGCATGACCATCTCGGGTCAGGTCTTTGCCTTTGTGATTGGCGCGTTGTTGCTGTCGCTTGTCAGCCTGCTGATGCTTGGGGGCCAAACCCTGCCGAACATCACAAGCGAAGAGTCGATCCGCATAGCGGGATACGCGCTGCTGTCGGCCTTTTATGTCCTGCCCATGATCTACATGACCATCTGGCCAGCAACCAAGCTGTCCCCCGCAAAGGTCGGTCTGCTGCTGATGAGCGAGGTTGTCGTTGGCATCGCGTCGGCCGCAGCCCTGTCAGGAGAACCATTTGGCCTGCGGGAATTTCTGGGCGCCACCCTGATCGTCAGCGCTGCGGTGTTGGAAATCCTGAGGAAATAGACGCAGGCCTCGCGTCACGTCCCGCAGAATGTTGCATGAACCACCTCATTTTCGGCCGGAGGACGCCTCAGATCTTCCGCATCCCCTTGATCCTCGTACGGCCGCGCCAACACGGCGTTCAACCGGTCGAAGGGCGCATAGTCGCCCTGCACCGCCGCCTTGATCATCTGTTCGATCCGGTGATTGCGCGGAATGAATGCGGGGTTTGCGGCGGCCATCACCTCCTGTGGCGCCGCTTCGCGCGCCAACCGTGCGCGCCAGTCTTTTTCCCAGGTGTCAAACGCTGCCGGGTCAAGGAACTGATCCCGCGCCGTGCCACCGCCCAGCGCCCGGAAGGTATTGGTGAAATCCGCCTGCCCCTCGGCCATGCGCTTCAGAAGATCGGTGATCAGTTCCTGATCGCCCTCGTCCGCGGTTGCCAGTCCGATCTTCGCCCGGAACCGGGACAACCAATTCTGTTGCAGCAGGTCCGGCATCGCGTGGACGATCTCGGTCGCCTCTTCCACGGCGGCCTCTTTGTCGTCCATCTGCTGGATCAAGGACGTTGCCAACTGCGCGAGGTTCCACACCGCGATATCGGGCTGGTTCGAATAGGCATAACGACCCATCCGGTCGATCGAGCTGTAAACGGTGTTGGGGTGATACGTATCCATGAACGCACATGGGCCATAGTCAATGGTCTCACCCGCGATCGAGCAGTTGTCGGTATTCATCACCCCATGGATGAACCCCACGCTCATCCACTGTGCAATCAAACCGGCCTGCGCATCGCGCACCGAACGTAACAGGCCCATCGGCCCTTCTGCCTTGGGATAATGCCGCGCAATGGCATAGTCCGTCAGGCGCTTCAGGCTGTCCATCTGCCCGCGCGCGGCAAAAACCTGAAATGTCCCCACCCGCAGATGACTGGATGCAACCCGGGTCAGAACCGCTCCGGGCATCGGAGCTTCGCGAAAGACGGTCTCGCCGGTTTCCACCGCTGCCAAGGCACGTGTGGTCGGAATGCCCAGGGCATGCATCGCCTCGGATACCACATATTCCCGCAGCACCGGCCCCAGCCAGGCCCGGCCATCGCCCCGGCGGGAAAACGGCGTAGGGCCCGAACCTTTCAGCTGGATGTCCCGGCGCACCCCGTCCGTTCCGACCGTCTCGCCCAGCAACACCGCACGTCCGTCGCCCAACTGCGGGTTGTACTGCCCGAACTGATGCCCGGAATAAAGCTGTGCGATTGGCTCGGCACCTTCGGGAATACTGTTTCCCGCAAAGGCTTCGGCCATGTCCTCGACGTCTCCGGGCGAAATCCGCAGCAATTTGGCCAGATTATCGTTGAACGCAATCATCCTTGGCGCGCGCACGGGAACCGGTGACTGCCGTGCAAAGAACGCATCCGGCAGACGGGCATAGGAGTTATCGAAGGGGATTTTCAGGGTCATGTCGTAAACATATCCCTCGGACGCATGAATACCATAGCGGATCACACCGGCCCGTGCATAATCGCACCCAAACACGAGGAACCACATGACCGCACAAGAGATTATCGAACGCTTGAACCTGCAACGGCATCCCGAAGGTGGTTGGTACGCCGAGACATGGCGCGCCGAAAACGAAGGTCGCCCCACCGGCACCTGCATCTACTTCCTGTTGCAGAAAGGCGAAAGCAGCCACTGGCACCGCGTCGATGCAACCGAGATCTGGCTGTACCATGCCGGTGCACCGCTTGTCCTGTCGCTCAGTTCAACCGACCAAGGACCCGCCACCGAACATGTGCTGACACCTGATCTTTCCTCTGGCGCACCACAATTGATCGTCCCACAAGGCCATTGGCAAGCCGCCCGCAGCACGGGTGATTACACGCTGGTCAGTTGTACGGTCTCGCCCGGTTTCCAGTTCGAGGGGTTCGAACTGGCCGCAACGGGCTTCGATATCCCCAAGGCGTGAGTGTTCACATAACAATCTCTGAAAAGGTGAGTTTACAGACGGTTGCCCATTGATCATGCTGTACACGCAGCCACAGGCGACGGAGTAACGAGTAAGAATGAAGCAGGTCCTGCTGACTGTCTTGTTCTTGTGTCAAAGCGCAGCATTCGCCAGCGCAGAGCCCGCTTGCGCCGAGGCCCGTCTTGCATCCGATCTGACTGCGCCAGAGCTGATCGGGGAAGAAACGGCTGAAGATGCTGACCCGACCGTGACAGTCGAACCTGCGGTGCTGGTTTCCAGGCGTCCTGCCCTGCGACCCTGCAAGTTTCGGCAATTCGAAGTCGGCCGTGAACGAATGCAGGCGCGGGGCGCCGTGTGCGGCGACTGGACCATTCTGGGCGAAACACGCAAGCCCGTCGCGGGAAAGGCCCGCGGATGCGGGATCACGAACCCGGTTCGCGTTTACAAAATCTCTGATATCGCACTCAGCCAATTCTCATTGATGGATTGCCAGACAGCGGTCACGCTGAAAACGTGGATCGAAAACACGGCCAAGCCAGCCTTTGCCAATATGGGCGGCGGGCTGAAGGGGATGCGGATCGTTGGCCACTATGCCTGCAAGACCCAGAACAACCAGCCGCGCTCACGCATCTCGGAACATGCGCGCGGAAAGGCGATCGACATATCGACCTTTGTTCTAGAGGACGGAACACAGATCACGGTCCGGGACGGGTGGAACAACGCGCACGGCGCTGTTTTGCGAAAGCTGCACGATGGCGCCTGCGGCATATTCGGAACCGTGCTTGGCCCGGACGCCGACCGCTATCACGTCGGGCATTTCCATTTTGACACGGCCCGCCGCAAGGGCGCTCCGGTGTGTCGATGAACCTTCGGGTTGCGCCTCTATTTGTCGCTTCGGCTTTTGATCAACAAATTGATCAGCGGCACCAGCAGCGTCGCTGCCGATCCCAAAGGGTTCGATCCAATGCTCTTAACCGCCTGCACGACCTCTTTGGCCTCTGCGGTCATCTCCTCCAATTCGTCTTCAATATCTGCTATGGCCATATCGCGCACCTCGACGGCCGGTGCGACTTCGTCGTCGATATTTCGGCGTCTTGCAATCAGCACCATAAGCCCGGCGAAAACGATGTTTCCAAAGGCCAACAGCGCCGCCGCCGATGCTGGTGACATCGAGCTTTGAAACGCCAAGAACATGGAAACATTCAAAAGCACTACCGCCGACAATGCCGCGATGCCCGCGATGCCCATCAGTATGGTCTGTTGCTGCACCACCCCAAGACGGCGGCGCGCAATCAAACGTTCGGTCCGATAGATCGTAACCAGGTTCTTGCTCAGTCTGCTCATAACCTGCCTCCTAGCCCTGCGCGCGCCCAACGACATACCCAAGCGAAAAGGCAATCAGCAACGCCGTGATCGGATAGTCTTTCTGAAGCCGACCGAACTCCTCGACAACGTCATGCCCCAAGGACTGAACCTGGCTCAGGTCGATCCCGTGGTCTTCCAGCAGCTGCCGGATTTCATTCGACGATTTGGTGCCCTCAGGCGAATCTTCGGAACCCGCTTCCTTTTCGGCCTGCGCCTCCAACGTCGCATTCCGCTTCCGCAACTTCTCCAACTCGGCCTCAAGCTCTGCCTTGGTCGCCATACTGCCATGCCCCTGATCCATCGGTCCGGGCAATCGTCGCACAAAGAGTTGTTTTTTTGAACTGTTTTCCGGATCGCGTTATCCGACCGGGTCCATCGACACCGTACTGACGACCCCGCCACCGACAAGCGCCTTTACGCCGGTGGTTCCGGGGCAAGAGGTCGGCAATCCCCGCGCGACGCGCACCGCCAGATAGGCAAACGCCTGCGCCTCAAGCATGTCGCCGTCCAGCCCCACCGCCTCAACCGGTTCGACCGGGCAATCCAGCGACACGCGCAACATCTCCATCAGCACCGGGTTGCGTCTGCCGCCCCCGGTGACCAACACACAGGACGGAGGTTTCGGACAGTGCTCCATCCCCTGCACCACAGCTGCGGCACACATACCGGTCAGAGTCGCCACCGCGTCAGCGTCATTGAGTTCCTTGACCAAACCGATCATTTCCGAAAAATCGTTCCGGTCCAGGGATTTCGGCGGCATGCGGGAAAAATACGGCTCGGCCAGAAACAGCTCCAGCGCGCCCATTTCCACCGTTCCATCGCGCGCAAGCGCCCCGTCACGGTCCATCGGAAGCCCCAGCCGGGCCTGCATCAGATCATCGACCGGCGCATTGGCCGGGCCTGTATCAAAGGCCAGCAACGCACCGGGCGCTTCGGGGCCTTCGAACGCCGGGTCCACATAGGTCAGGTTGCCGACCCCGCCCAGGTTCAGGAAACACAGCGGCCGGTCCGCACCGAACCATTTGGCACAGGCGAAATGAAAGAAAGGCGCAAGCGGAGCCCCCTCGCCCCCCATCGCCACATCGTCGCTGCGGAAATCCCAGACCACCGGGCGCCCAAGGGCCTGCGCCAGCCCCAGCCCGTCACCGACCTGCAAGGTCCCGCGCCCGCGCGGCTCATGCGCCAGCGTCTGTCCGTGAAAGCCGATCAGATCCACATCCTCGAACTCGGACAGTGCTTCGGCATGGGCAATCGTCACCATCTCTGCCGCCGCATCGACCTCGGGACCATGCCACTGGCCCAGCGCGGCGCGCAACACGTCGCGTTCCGCATCCGAATAGGCGCGGTATCCACTTTCCCCAAACCCGTAAATCGAATGCCCGTCGGTTTCCACCACCGCGGCATCAACCCCGTCCATCGATGTGCCGGACATTGCGCCCAAAGCCCGGAGCTTTCCGTGTTTCGCGATGGTCTGGCCCAAGCCTGCCTCCTGAATTGGCTGTGTCTTTCGCCGCCTCCGGGTCCGGGATTTCACCTTTGGGTTGCAGCCCGGTCAACGTGCCTTCTGTTGGGGCGCAAAGGCAAGCGTTCCGGACCGGCCCGGCGATTTTTTTCTCAAGGCGCGTGTCTGGATCGACACCCTCGACCACACCCCGCGCCCGAGGTGAAAAGGTGGCTTTTCCTCGCACGCGCTGCCGCCTATACAGTGCCCCGCAACATTAACCCAAAGGGCACGATATGACCTACCACCCCAAATCGGATTTCATCGCCACGATGATCGAGCGCGGCTTTCTCGCCGACTGCACCGATTATCAGGGCCTTGACGACGCTCTGATCAGTGGGTGCAAACCGGCCTATATCGGCTTTGATGCCACGGCCAAGTCATTGCATGTGGGCAGCCTGATCCAGATCATGATGCTGCGCTGGTTCCAGAAAACCGGTCACCAGCCGATCACCCTGATGGGCGGCGGAACCACAAAGGTTGGCGACCCTTCGTTCCGCGCCGATGAACGCCCCCTGCTGGGGCCCGAACAGATCGACGAAAACATCGCGGGCATCAAAAAGGTGTTCTCGGCTTACATCGACTATGACACAGAGGCCGAGAACAAAGCGTTGATGCTGAACAATGCCGAGTGGCTGGACGACCTGAACTACCTCGATTTCCTGCGCGACATCGGGCGTCATTTCTCGGTCAACCGGATGCTGAGCTTTGAATCGGTGAAATCCCGACTGGACCGTGAACAGTCACTGTCTTTCCTTGAATTCAACTACATGATCCTTCAGGCCTATGACTTCCTGGAGCTGAACCGCCGCTATGGCTGCTTGCTTCAGATGGGCGGCAGCGACCAGTGGGGCAATATCGTCAACGGGATCGACCTGACCCGCCGCGTGCTGGATCACGAGATCTATGGCCTGACCTCGCCCCTGCTGACCACCAGCGACGGCAAGAAAATGGGTAAATCTCAGGACGGCGCGGTTTGGCTGAACGCAGACATGCGCTCGCCCTACGAGTTCTGGCAGTTCTGGCGCAATACCACCGACGCTGATGTTGGGCGGTTCCTGAAGCTTTACACCGAAATGCCGGTGGACGAGTGCGATCGTCTGGGCGCGCTGCAAGGATCCGAGATCAACGAGGCCAAGATCCGTCTTGCCAACGAGGTGACGACTCTGGCCCATGGTGTGCAGGCCGCGGCGAACGCCGAAGCCACTGCGCGCGAAGTCTTCGAAAAGGGTGGCGTGGGCGGGGATCTTCCGACCCTGACCCTCAGCGAGGCCGAACTGGGTGACGGCATGTCCATCGTGCAGATCATCGTCAAATCCGGCCTCGCCAAATCCGGCAAAGAAGCCAAGCGCCTGATCGCCGAAAACGGTGCCAAGCTGGACGACGCGCCACTGACCGATGCCGGGCTAATGATCGACGCAAACGCCCTGTCTTCGCCGATCAAGCTGAGCGCCGGCAAAAAGCGTCACGCGCTGGTTCAACTGGGCTGACCCGGCAAGGCTGAAAGACACGAAACTGCAACGGCCACCCAAACGGGTGGCCGTTTTTCATTCGGTAAGCCGTGCTTATCTGCGTTCTTTTCCGCCGCCACGACCAGGCCGGTCGCCACTTTCGTCATTGTTGGCGTTATGACCGCGGCCCGGGCTGCTGCCTTCACCGCCATTGCCATGGCCGTTGTTGCCCTTGCCACCACCTTTACCCTTGCCGCCTTTACCTTCGCCTTTGCCTTCACCACCGCCGGATTCACCACCGCCGCCAGATTCACCACCGCCGCCGGATTCACCTCCACCACCGGATTCACCTCCACCGCCGGATTCACCACTGCCGCCGGATTCACCACCGCCACCGGACTCACCTCCACCGCCGGACTGGCCGCCTCCATTGTTTTCGCTTTCTTCAGACGCGCCCCTGGGGCCACTTTCACCGCCTCCGACAGTTCCACCAGCATCGGCGAATCCAGACCCACCGGGTTCAGAGCCGCGGCTTTCACCCCGGTTTTCCGCCGAACCAGACAGGTTTGCCGTCGGCAAATCCGTCAGCAACGCGGCCAGCCCCCGGCATTGCGCCCCGGTTACACTCAAAGTTGTTTCAAAGTCGGCCCGCTTTTGAAGCCTGTCCAGAAAACTCGGGGTTACCTGCACACAATCGCACAACCCGGCATAGTCCCCCGCGTTGGCAAGATTCCGAGCCGTTTTCCAGTTGCAGGTTTCCGGTGCAGCAGCAGCATCGCCAACCATCACCATTCCAAAAACAGGCACAGCGACAACTGCACCCAGTATGTGTTTCGTACTTATTACCATAACAGATCCTCCTGGCGGAAAAACACACAAAGGCGCCGAGTTCTTCGCTCACGAACAGGCGCGTTTTCGTGAAGTCGGCATTAAGTATTGTTGAGGATCGGCCGAAACATCGGGGCCAAGGACCTTACCCGCCAACCAAGTTCCTGCTTTCTCAATTTTGTGGACTCTGGCCCCAAAATGCAGTTATTGAACAAGTGTTCATATCCTTGGGAGGAGTTCACCATGCACCTGTCCACCACTGCCGCCCTCATCACCGGAGGCGCGTCCGGTCTGGGCGAAGCCACGGCACGCCACTTCGCCTCGGAAGGCGCGCAGGTCACCATTCTGGATCGTGACGCAGATCGCGGCGCACAGGTCGCCGTCGAGATTGGCGGGCATTTCGCGCAAACGGATGTGACCGACGAAGAGTCGGTGGCCGCAGCCGTGCGCCATGGCATGGACAAGATGGGCAAGATCACGGCCACGGTGAATTGTGCAGGTATCGCCTATGGTATTAAGACTGTCGGCAAGGATGGCCCTCACCCTCTGGATGCTTTCCAGCGTACGATCGACATCAATCTGGTTGGCACCTTCAACGTGTCCCGGCTGGCCGCTGTCGAAATGGCAAAAAATGAACCCGAACTAGATGGGGCACGTGGGGTGATCATCAACACCGCCTCGATCGCTGCGTTTGACGGGCAAAAGGGTCAGGCGGCCTATGCGGCCTCGAAAGGCGGCGTCGTGGGCATGACGCTGCCGATGGCCCGCGACCTGGCCTCGACCGGCATTCGCGTCATGACCATCGCGCCGGGCATTTTCATGACCCCGATGCTGGCGGGCCTGCCCGAAGAGGTGCAACAACAGCTTGCCGCCGACGTCCCGAACCCTGCCCGCCTTGGCGATCCGCAGGAATACGGAAGACTGGCCGGCTTCATCGTCGAGATGGGCTATCTGAACGGTGAGGTCATCCGCATCGACGGTGCCCTGCGTATGCGCTAAACCGGGGCTCATGACCGAGCGGCAGAAAATGGAAGCGGGTGAATGGTATTGCTGCCTTGACCCGGAACTGGATGCGCTTCGCGCCGAAGCGCGCCGGGCCGTTCATGCCCATAACACATGCCCGCCGGATGCCCGTGGGGCCATCGCGCCGGAACTGGCTGCGCTTTTTGCGGGAGTAGGACGGGATTGCTTTCTCGAGGCTCCGTTTCACTGTGCCTACGGAATAAACCTGTCGTTGGGAGACCGCGTGTTTTTCAACGCAGGCTGTGTCGTGCTCGACACCGCGCCGGTGACGATTGGGAATGACACGATGCTTGGGCCTGCGGTGCAGATCTATTGCGCCGAACACGCGAAAGATCCTGCGTTGCGGGCTCGGGGGCTCGAAATCGCCCACCCGGTCAGGATCGGCGAAAACGTCTGGATCGGCGGGGCCGCGATCATCATACCGGGCGTTACGATCGGTAACAATGCCATCATCGGAGCGGGCAGTGTGGTGACAAAAGACGTTCCCGCCGGCGAGACGGTCGCTGGAAACCCTGCCCGGCCTGTACGCGCCCACCGATAACCCTGCTTTTCCCCCAATCCGCCAGGGCCTTGATCACCAGGCGCAGCGCCTAGTTTTTCGATCAGGCAGCGCCGGGTCAACGTGTTCCCGAGGGGGGTCGCCCGGGCAAGGTGGATTTTAATCGCACCGAACTCGGAAGCGTCATCGCCTACACCGAAAGAGAATAAATCCAAAACGACCCGCATGTGGTTGCGACACATCCCGGTGTCGTTGCCTTCCATGCAATTGGGAACAGCCGCGAATCGTCGCAGACGCATTTGAAGGCGCTTCATCTCGCCACTTGAATAAAAATGCTCGACGGGGTCGCAGCCGAAGCAAGCTGAACGAATTGACGGGGATCCGCTGATCCGGTCCCCGGCAAAACCGAAGCAGCAGGCGAACTCCGGTCTTGAGCAGCTTTTTCCACGCCGTCTGATAAGGCGCGCGCAGTTGGCGCCTACTCAGCCTGGGCTTTTTCTTCCAGTGTCAGCCATTCCTCTTCGGCCGCCGACAACTTGTCTTGCCGTTCGACAAGCGCCTCGGTCGCTTTCTGGAACTTGACCGGCTCGCGGGTAAACAGCTCGGGGTCGGACATCAATTCTTCGAGCTTTGCAATCTCGGCCTCCAGTCGTTCAATCTCGGCCGGCAGCTTTTCCAGCCGGTGCTTTTCGGAAAAGGATAATCCCGATCTGGCTTTTGCTTCCTGCTTCACCTTCGGCTTGGATGGCTTTGTTTTGATGTCTTTTTTCTCGGAAACATCGCCCCGCTGCGCAATATAGTCGGACCAGCCGCCGGCATAGACGGTCGCCCGCCCGTTGCCTTCCATCGCGATGGTCGTCGTTGCAACGCGGTCCAGAAAATCCCGGTCGTGGCTGACCAGCAGAACCGTTCCATCGTAATCGTCCAGCAGCTCCTGCAACAGATCCAGCGTTTCGACATCCAGATCGTTGGTCGGTTCGTCCAACACCAGAAGATTGGAAGATTTTGCCATCAACTTGGCCAGCAGCAACCGTGCCTTTTCCCCACCCGACAAGGATTTGACAGCCGCTCTTGCCTGCCGCTCGTCAAACAGGAATTCCTTGAGATAGCCCACGACATGTTTGGGCTGCCCGCCAACCATCACCTGATCGGCCTTGCCGGAAACCCGCATATCCGGGTCGCCGGTCAGGCTGTCCCACAGGCTCATCTCGGGGTCCAGTTGCGCACGGGTCTGATCGAACACCGCGACCTCAAGATTGGTACCCAGCGACACCGAACCTTCGTCCGGCTCCACCTGCCCCAGAAGCATCTTCAGCAAGGTCGTCTTGCCGACCCCGTTCGGCCCGACAAAAGCCACACGATCACCGCGCTGCACCAGCAGAACAAAATTCCGAACGATCTGCTTGTCGCCGAACCCTTTGGACAGCCCTTTGGCCTCGATCACCTTGCGGCCCGATTTTGGCCCGGCCTCCAGCGTCATCGCAGCGGAACCCTGACGCTTGATCTGTGCCGCCTTTTCGGCCCGCAGCGCCTGTAGGGCGCGCACCCGGCCCTGATTGCGTTTGCGCCGCGCGCTGATACCCTCGACCGCCCATTTGGCCTCGGACTTGATCAGACGGTTTAGCTTGTGACGCTGCTGGTCTTCTTCTTCCCAGATCTTGTCCCGCCAGGCTTCGAACGCGTCAAAACCTTGCTCCTGCCGTCGGACAGCGCCCCGATCAATCCACAGTGTCGCCCGCGTCAGTGCCCGCAAAAAGGCCCGGTCGTGCGAGATCAGCACAAACGCCGCTCGTGTCGACCCAAGCTCACGCTCCAGCCAAGCGATGGCTTCGATATCCAGATGGTTGGTCGGTTCGTCCAGCAGCATCAGGTCCGGTGCCTCGGCCATTAGCTTGGCCAATGCCGCCCGCCGCCGCTCACCACCCGAAGCAGTCTCAACCGGGCGCGCAGGATCGAATTTCAGCCCCGCACCCGCCCGTTCAACCTTGTAGAGCTCCCCCGGCTCCAACCCGCTCGACGCATAGTCGCCCAAGGTGGCAAAGCCCTCCATCGTCGGGTCCTGCTCCATATAGCCCACGGATTTTCCGGGCGGCACGACAATTTCACCGCGGTCAGCTTCGACGAGTCCGGCCATCACTTTCATCAGCGTGGATTTGCCCGACCCGTTGCGCCCAACCAGCGCGACGCGGTCACCGGGCTGTACCACCAGATCCAGTTCGGAAAACACCGGTTCGCCCCCGAAAGTCAGGGATATGCCGGACATCTGCAACAAAGGAATTCTCGCCATGCCCGCCAGCTAAACCGGCGGCCACACTGCGTCAACGCCCTGTCTTCACCTTTTCGGAAATACTCATCTTAACCGGCCAATGCCCGCAACAGGCGTTTTCGGGCCGGAGGGATCGCCCCGATTTCAAGCCCGGTAAAAACATGCAACGTGTTCATGTGGCGATCCACAACCGCGTGATCACTCACCCACCCCCCCATCATCAGATAGGTTCGCAACAGGGGCGGCATGCGCGACATTGCCTTTTTCGCGTCCGGCCGGCGCCGCAGGCGCGCGGCGAAACGGAACACGTCCGGAGCCTTGACCCGCGGCAACCACCGTTTCGGGGCCAGGTGGCGATGCTTGAGCATCGCAAAGGCATCAAGATATCGCCCGGTTTCGGTCCCGGCAAAGGACGAACATCCAAACAGCATCTGGACATTGTGTTGATCGACATGGGACGTCATTGCACCCCAGGCGGCCCGCAGAATGTCGGGATCGTTCAGACGCGGATGAACGCAGAACCTGCCCATCTCGACCATGCGGCCACTGAACCCTTCCAACGAGCTCAGGTCGTAGAACTGTGCTGAATAGCTGCGTCCGATTTCACCGCCATGTTCCATTGTGAGCATCCGAAAGCAGCAGACCAACTGCCCGGCGGATCGCATATCTTCAACCAGGACATGGCTGCATTGCGTGTCGAAATCGTCAATGTCCGGTTGCCGGGTGCCGAATGCCAATGTCCGCAGGCTTTGTGCGGCCCTGATATCCTCGGCCGATTCCGCCATTCGGGCGCGATAGCGCCCCTTTCTCAACATAACTGCCGCCGCCACGGTCGCGTCCTCCATGGGTGCCGACCCACGAGTGTCGGCACGACACCGTTAACACAAGACATGTGACCGCCTTGTGACCAACGCAAGGTTCCGGCGCGATCAGTTGGAGCCAGGAATATTGGCCGGGTTGAAGTTGCCGATATTGCCCAAAAGCTGACGCAGGAAGCCTTTGTCCTGAACGTTGGAATCGGTCACACGGCGTTCCAGCGGAACCACGATGCCGTCTTCCAGGCCAAAACGCTCGATGTTTCTGACGACTCCACGCTGATCAAAGCTGATGGCGACCAGTTCGCGCGCCACCACTTCGGGCCGTTTCGGGCCGTAATGGCGCACCCGCGAGCGGACATAGTAATAGCCCGAATCCCGCACAACCCCGGACGCACCCGGTGCGCCGATGGCTTCTTCCACGCTGTCGCGCGTATCGACGCCCACTTTGATTTCGGCCAGTTCCTCGGCCGGAGGCACATAGCCGTGATTCTTGTAGATCGGCGTACAGGCCCCGGCCGCAGCCAGACAGGCAACAAACACAAGCGATTTCGTCGCTGGTTTCAACCGGTTCACTACCTTCAACATGCACACCCTCTTGCCTTGGCCTCTTGCGGCTTCTATCCGATTACAGAAACCGCTGCCACGGTTCAACACATAGAAAGGCTCACGAATGGGCAACGTTACATCATTTCGGGTGGCTGACCTGCCCCAGAACGCCCCGACACCCTTTGAACTGCGTCCCGCAAACGCCGAATTGGATGAGATCAGGCAGAATCTGGGGCTGCTGGGGCTGCGCAAACTCAGCTTTTCCGGCGGGCTTCGCGCACAAGGCAAGCGCGACTGGGTTCTCAACGGCAAACTCGGTGCAACCGTGATCCAACCCTGTGTCGTGACGCTCGAGCCGGTCACGACCCGGATCGACATTCCCGTTCACCGCACCTTTCTGGCCGATTGGACCGACCCGGATGAACCCGAGTTCGAAATTCCCCAGGATGACGAATCCGAGCCCTTGGGCCCGGAAATCGACCCCGCATTGGTGATGGTCGAGGCGCTGTCGCTGGCTCTGCCGCAATACCCGCGCAAGGAGGGGGCGGAACTGGGTCAGGCAGACTATACCGAACCGGGAAAACAGGCGATGACCGATGAAGACGCCAAACCTTTCGCCGGATTGGCGGGATTGCGCGATGCGCTCAAAAAAGACGAGTGACAGAGCGCAGATTTCCTGTCATAGCAGGCGGTCAGAAAAATCGCTTGAACATACCGAGAATCGCAGTATTTTCGCGCGCTCATCGGATTTTGGGTTGGACATTGCGGGGCCCGTCGCCTAAACGCGCGTCAAACCACGATAAACGAACTACGAAACCCGGGTCGGCAGCGATTCTGCGACCCCTAGTCAGACAAAGGTTGAGACCATGGCCGTCCAACAGAACAAAGTTTCCAAGTCGCGTCGCAACAACCGCCGCGCACACGACGCTCTGGTTGCTGCAAACCCGAACGAATGCCCGAACTGCGGCGAGCTGAAGCGCCCGCACCACGTTTGCGCATCCTGCGGCCACTATGATGATCGCGAAGTCGTCGCTCAGGCCGATGAAATCGATCTGGACGAAGACGCAGCCTAAGCCTGATCGAGCGCAGACCAAGGCATGACTGAACAGCCCACGCACGCCGGACGGATAACCATCTCGGTCGACGCTATGGGTGGGGACGCAGGTCCCTCGGTCGTTGTTGCCGGTCTTGCGAAATCGGCCGACAAGAACCCGGATATCAGGTTCTTGCTGCACGGGCCCGAACAGGTATTGCGCAAGCTTGTCGCCAAACGGCGTGTCCTTGAAGGGCGCGTCGTTTTTCGTGATTGCTCGGGCGTGGTCACGATGGAGGACAAGCCCAGTCAGGTCGTGCGCAACGGCAAAGAGACCTCGATGTGGTCCACGCTGGAAGCGGTACGCCAGGGCGAAGCCCATGGAGCGGTGTCCTGCGGCAATACCGGCGCGCTGATGGCCCTGTCGATGATGCGCCTGCGCAAACTGCCGGGCGTGAACCGGCCTGCCATCGCGATACTGTGGCCCTCGCGCAACCCTCAGGGGTTCAACGTGATGCTGGATGTCGGCGCAGATGTGCGCGCCGACGCCAAGGATTTGCTGCAATACGCCCTGATGGGCGCCTCTTATGCGCGCAACGGTTTGGCCCTGAGCCGCCCTCGGATCGGGCTTCTGAATGTCGGCACCGAAGAACACAAGGGGCGCGCCGAACTGAAAGAGGCGCACTCGATGATCGCGGGCTTCGCGGAACAGGCGAATTTCGATTTCGTGGGTTTCGTCGAGGGCAGCGACATCCCCGGTGACAAGGCGGATGTCATTGTAACCGATGGCTTTACCGGAAACGTCGCGATCAAGACCGGTGAAGGCACGGCAAGCCTGATCGGTGACCTGCTGCGGCAGGCGTTCAAATACTCCCCGCTATCCCGACTGGCCTCGATTCTGGCTATCACGTCACTGAACCGTTTGAAGAAACGGATCGACCCGCGACGCGTGAATGGTGGCGTGTTTCTGGGGCTGAACGGCACCGTGGTGAAATCCCACGGCGGCGCTGACGCGACAGGTGTGTCAGCTGCGATCAAACTGGCCTTCACCCTGGCGCAGTCCGGCTTTTCCGAAAAATTGGCTGCGCGGGTTGCATCCACTGCCCAGCTTGCACAAGATGCCGCGCAATCAGCGCCGCAAACAGATAAATAACAAAAAAGGCAGTACCGGAAAATGGCAGGCCGTTCAGTTGTAGTAGGTGTCGGGCATTATTTGCCTGAACGCGTTGTTCCCAATTCCGAGTTTGAAAAAACCCTGGACACGACCGACGAATGGATAAAGACCCGCTCGGGGATCGAACGCCGCCATTTTGCTGCCGAGGACGAGACGACATCCGATCTGGCCACCAATGCCGCCCAGGCCGCGCTGGCCGACGCGGGCCTGACGGCGGATGATATTGACGCAATCGTGCTGGCAACTTCAACGGCGGATCTGACCTTTCCTTCGGCCGCCACCATGGTTCAGGCACGGCTGGGCATGACCAAGGGTTTTGCCTTTGACGTGCAGGCTGTTTGCGCCGGATTCGTTTTTGCACTGTCCAACGCAAATGCGCTGATTGTTTCCGGTCAGGCCAAACGCGTGCTGGTGATCGGGGCCGAGACTTTCTCACGGATCATGGATTGGACCGATCGGTCCACCTGCGTTCTTTTCGGCGATGGCGCCGGTGCAGTGGTGCTGGAGGCCCGAGAGGGCACAGGCACCGCCGAGGACCGCGGTATTCTGGCAACCGACCTGAATTCGGACGGGCGCTACAAGGATCTTCTTTATGTCGATGGCGGTGTTTCGACCCAATCCACCGGGCATCTGCGTATGCAGGGCAATCAGGTTTTCCGTCATGCCGTTGAAAAGCTTACGAAAACAGCGGAAACAGCGTTGGAACGAGCGGGGCTGAGCAGCTCGGACGTTGATTGGATCGTGCCGCATCAGGCCAACATCCGCATCATTCAGGGCACCGCCAAGAAAATGAACCTGCCGATGGAAAACGTGGTTGTGACCGTTCAGGATCACGGAAACACGTCGGCCGCATCCATCCCATTGGCCCTGTCCGTGGGCAAGCAGCGCGGACAGATCAAGCCGGGTGATCTGATCGTGACCGAAGCCATTGGCGGCGGTCTGGCCTGGGGCGCAGTGGTTCTGCGCTGGTAACCGGCGCAAACCGGCTTACACAGCCGCCCGCAATTCATTGATATTGACAGCGAATTTGCCATACCCATATGCTTCAATAGCAACAGGGGAATTAGCATGGGCGACAAAACACTGACTCGAATGGACCTGAGCGAAGCCGTCTTTCGTGAGGTAGGTCTGTCAAGAAACGAAAGTGCGCAGCTGGTTGAAAGCGTTCTGAACCACATGTCCGACGCCTTGGTGCGTGGTGAACAGGTGAAGATCTCGTCTTTCGGTACCTTCAGTGTTCGCGACAAGACCGCCCGTGTCGGTCGCAACCCCAAAACCGGCGAAGAAGTCCCGATTCAGCCGCGCCGTGTGCTGACTTTCCGCCCGTCGCATCTGATGAAAGATCGCGTCGCAGCCGGGAACCGCAAGTAAGTTCAGGACGTCCAGGTTATGAGTAAGTCCCCCGATGCCTTTCGCACCATAAGCGAAGTTGCGGACTGGCTCGGTGTTCAGGCTCATGTTCTGCGATTCTGGGAAAGCCGGTTCACGCAGGTAAAGCCCGTCAAACGCGCAGGTGGACGCAGGTATTATCGCCCGAATGACATGCGTCTTTTGGGCGGGATCAAGAAACTGCTGCACGAAGACGGAATCACGATCAAAGGTGTCCAGCGTATCCTGCGCGAACAAGGCGTCGCACATGTCGCGGCGCTGTCCCCTTCCCTGGACGATCCCGGCCCAGCCCCAATTGCGCCTGCCAAGGACACCGTGGTGCCGTTCGAACCAAAACCTGCACCCGCAACGGAACAGATTCGCATGGATCTGCGCGAACCGATCCAGCCAACCGGTGAGAACGATGCGCAGACAAACGCACGCGCCTCTGACGCATCACAGCCGGAGCCAGAGCCCGGACTGGACGCCGCGCCCTTGATGGGGGGAATCGCGTCGCTTGCGTGGAATCAGACAGATTTTGATGACGACCTGCTGCGGCGCATCGCTCCGATTGCAAAAGATCTGCGCCGATGGCTGGACCGGGTTGAAACACAGGCGACGGGTTAGGACAAAAGGCATTGATTTCCTCTTGCCCTTGCCGGGAAAATCTTTATGAACACCCCAACGTCGGGCTATGGCGCAGCCTGGTAGCGCGTCCGTCTGGGGGACGGAAGGTCGCAGGTTCGAGTCCTGCTAGCCCGACCAAATTACACCGACGTTTATGGCATACAGGCCAGATCCCGCTCTGGCACCAGGGGGGATCGAGATGACAGGTGTTTGCCCGAACCAACAGCTAGAGGCGATGATCGCGCGCGGTGAAATCACCGCCAACCCCGAGGTTCTGCCGGCGCAGATTCAACCTGCCAGCCTTGATTTACGTCTGGGAACAGTGGCTTACCGTGTCCGCGCCTCGTTCCTTGCGGGCGAAGGCCGGACTGTCACGGACCGGTTGGCAGAGTTTGAGATGCACCGCATCGATATCTCGGATGGCGCGGTTCTGGAAAAGGGCTGCGTCTATCTGGTGCCCCTGATGGAATCGCTTGCGCTGCCCGACAACATGAGCGCCGTGGCCAACGCCAAAAGCTCGACCGGGCGGCTGGACCTTCTGACGCGGACGATCACTGATGGCGGCACCGAGTTCGACCGGGTGCCCGCAGGTTACACAGGCCCGCTTTATGCCGAAATCTGCCCACGCTCGTTCTCGGTTCTGGTTCGTCCCGGGATGCGTCTGAACCAGATTCGTTTCCGCCAGGGTCAGGCCGTGTTGTCCGATGCGGAACTGAGGACCTTGCATGCGCAATCTCCGCTTGTGGACGGACCTGCCGTCATTCAGGACGGTCTGGGCTTTTCGGTCGACCTGCAACTGCCCGATACCGATCTTGTGGGCTATCGCGCCAAACCTCATACCGGGGTGATCGATCTGGATCGAATCGGTGAATACGACCCGCAGGACTATTGGGAAGAAGTGCGCACCAAGGATGGTTGCATCATCCTGGACCCCGGCGCGTTCTATATCCTTGTCAGCCGCGAGGCGGTGCATATTCCACCGATGTACGCGGCTGAAATGGCGCCCTATCTGGCGATGGTTGGTGAGTTCAGAGTGCACTATGCAGGCTTCTTCGATCCCGGTTTTGGCCATGCCGCTGCCGGGGGGGCCGGTTCCCGTGGCGTGCTTGAGGTGCGCTGCCACGAAGCGCCATTCGTGCTGGAACACGGACAGGTCGTCGGACGTCTGGTCTATGAGAAAATGGCTGAAATGCCGACGCAGCTTTATGGTGCAGGCATTGCCTCGAACTATCAGGGTCAGGGCCTGAAACTGTCAAAGCACTTCAAAGCCGCAAGCTGACCCCTAGAACTTCATGAACCGGCGCATTTGACGGGTCACGCGCTGTGCCTGCCTGAGGTTCTGCGCATGTCGCGGTGCGCTGGTTTTTTCGGGCCCATTCGATATGCCGGGTCCGCCGCCCTTTCGGCTGGCCAGATCGATACCCTTGTTCACACCTTTGTTGACCAGACGGCGCATGACCTGGCGCACAATCATGTCGATGATCCGGTTTGCATTCATCGCTCAACTCCGTGTCCTCTCGCACAAAGATAGGCGCTTTATGCGGCAACAAAAGGGCTGTTCGATCACTCTTCTTCGAACAACTCGCTCTGGTCTTCGTCAACTTCGTCCTCGCGCCCTTCCCCCAGAGGGATCGCACCCGGAGGAGGCCGATTCTCCAACAACCCCGCGGCGCGCAGCTCTTTCAGGCCTGGCAGGTCGCGCGCGTTTTCCAGGCCAAAATGATCCAGAAACTCAGGCGTCACCACAAACGTCACCGGACGACCCGGCGTCATGCGGCGGCGGCCCAGCTTGATCCACTCCATCTCAAGCAACTGATCGATGGTCCCGCGCGAGACCGACACGCCCCGGATTTCCTCGATCTCGGCCCGTGTGCAGGGTTGGTGATAGGCCACGATGGCCAGAGTTTCGATCGCGGCGCGGCTGAGCTTGCGGGTCTCGACCGTTTCCTTCTGCATCAGAAAGCCCAGATCAGGGGCCGTACGGATGGCCCAGGCATCCCCCACGCGCACCACGCGCACGCCACGCCCCTCATACCGTTTCTGAAGCAATTCAACCGCTTGCGCCGCATCGCTTCCATGGGGCATCCGCGCCTCAAGATCCGCAATCGTCACCGGCTCGGCGCTGGCGAACAGAACGGCTTCGACCATACGCTCCTGCTCTGCCAGCGGAGGGGCCTCGAACAGCGTACCGGTCTCTTCAGGGGCATCAGTCACGTGTTTCGGTCCTCTTGCGCAATTGGATCGGAGCGAATGTCTCGCTCTGCTTGATTTCCATATGTCCTTCTTTCACCAGTTCCAGCGAGGCCGCAAAGGTCGCCGCCGTTGCCGACCTGCGCCTTACCGGGTCGGAATCCCAGCCATCGGGCAGGTAAGTTTCCATGTCGGTCCATGTCCCGGCAAACCCGATCAGCGGTCGCATCCGTTCCAGTGCCTGTTCCATGGTGAATACCGAATCGCGGTCCATCACAAACGGGCGGAATTCATCACGGGTGCGGATGCGGGCATAGCCCTGCATCAGATCCAGCAGCGTGGCGGAATAGGTGACGGTGCGGATTCGGGTGATATCTTCGCCCTGACCGCGTTTGAAGAAATCCCGTCCCAGCTGATCGCGCGCCATCAATCGTGCCGCAGCGTCGCGCATCGCCTGCAAGCGTTCCAATTGAAACGCCAGATGTGCGGCCAGTTCTTCGCCCGAAGGTCCCTCGTCTTCGGGGTCTGGCGGCAACAGCAGGCGGGACTTGAGAAACGCCAGCCAGGCCGCCATCACAAGATAGTCGGCGGCCAGTTCGATCCGCAGCGCCCGCGCCTTTTCGACAAAGGCCAGGTATTGCTGCGCCAGCGCGAGTACGGAAATTTTCCTCAGATCAACCTTCTGCGTGCGCGACAGGGTCAAAAGAACGTCCAGCGGGCCTTCGAACCCATCGACATCAACAATCAGCGCTTCGGCCGCAAGACGATCCGCGACCGAGACAGGATCTTCGCTGAAAAGATTATCGTTCATATACCTGCCCGCCCATTAGGGCAGATAGTTCCGCCTCGGCGGCAGGGATGTCAAGTTCCTGCGGAGCTTTGCGCATCGCCAGCGCCCGTTCTGCGCGGGCCTGTGCCACATCGGACATCTCCCCGGCAGCTTCCAGCACCTCGGCGCGCTCGGCAAAGCTTCCGTTGCAGTGCAGAACGACGTCACAGCCCGCGCTTATGGCTTGCCGCGACACCTCAGCAGGCGTTCCGCTGAGCGCCTTCATCCCGATGTCATCGGTCATGATCAGCCCGCCGAAGCCAATCCTGTCGCGGATCACATCCATCATGGTTGCCGAGATGGTGGCAGGCTGCGGGTCAATCCGGTCATAGACCAAATGCGCAGTCATCCCCATCGGCAGGTCGTTCAAGGCCCGGAACGGCACGAAATCGCTGCGCTCAAGCTCATCCAGGGGCAGATCCACATGCGGCAAGTCATGATGGCTGTCCAACGTGGCACGTCCATGGCCCGGAATATGTTTGAGCACTGGCAGCACTCCGCCATCCAGATGACCCTGCGCCACGGCTTTGCCAATTCTGGAAACGCGTTCAGGATCAGCGTCATAACAGCGGTTCATCAGGAACTTGTGCGTCTCGGGGCGCGCGACATCCACCATGGGCGCACAGTTGCTGTCGATGCCCAGACCAAACAATTCATCGGCAATCAGGCGGTACCTCAGATACATGGCGCGCTCGGCCTGCTCGGCGGCATTGGCTACGTGATCCAACGGAGGCAGCCATTCGCGGGCCAGCGGCGCCCGCAGGCGCTGCACGCGCCCACCTTCCTGATCGATGGTGATCGGGCAATTACGCCCGACTGCCTCGCGGAAATCATCACACAAGGCGCGCACCTGATCCGCGTGTTCGATGTTGCGGGCAAAAAGAATGAACCCGAACGGGTTCATCTGCCGAAACAAGTCTTTTTCCTGTTGCGTCAGGCGCAGGCCCTCTGCATCGGTGATCGTGGCACCGTACTTCACCTGACGGCCACCGGGATACAATCAGCCCCTTGCGCAACAAGCGCGGCACAAAACTGGCGCGAGTCGCTCAGGTCTTCAAAGCCCAGCACGCGCAGGCGGTAAAAGGTGCGCCCACCGCTTGAGGTCTTCTGGATAACGCGCTGTTTTCCTGCCATATATTCGCCGAACCTTCCGTTCAGGCGATCCCATTCCGTTTGCGCCACCTGGACGCTGTCATAGGCTCCAAGCTGCGCCAGACGCGTGCCTTTCGCCAGCGTATCAGGATCAACATCCAACCCAACCGCAGCCTTCACCGCGGCATTGATAGCGTCTTCGGAATTCTCGCTTGGCGACACCCGGCTGCGTGAGGTGCGTGCCGGGCGGGTCAAGGGGCGCAAGGACCGGCGCACACCCGGCAGCGCGGCAATGGCCGGGTCCGGCAAGGCGGCTGCGAAATCGGCCGGGTCAATTGCGGGTTCTTCCTCGGGGGTGGTCAGCGATGCCAGCTGCACGCCATCCTCGGCGTTTTGCTGCGTTTTGGCTGCTTCACCAGCCAATTCCGCAACCAGCGCATCCACCGCGTTCTGGCGCAATCGAGCGGCTTCCTGGGTTGAAATCGGCTTTTCCACAACATGCAGCGCCGGTGTCGGCTTCAGATCTGCGGCGGGTACGTCTTCATCCGTCAACGAGACCGGCCGCGGCGCAAGGATCAGACGATCTGCCGGGGCGGCAGCACTGCCCTTGGCTGCCACGGCGTTGACGGCCAAGCCCTGATGATCGGCCGGTGTTCCGCCCGGGTTTTCGGGCTGCACCCGCATCGGCCCTTCGGCTGCACGCACGACCGGCACGCCGCTGACATCCCGCATGACAAGCTTGTATCCCCAGATACCGACGCCGGCGACCAGTGCCAACGATGCGACAGCCCCCAGGAAATTGACCACCCGCCCCAGTCCGAACGCGCCGCGCGGCGCGTCGTAATCCTGCATCTCGTCGGGATAGTCATACGCATCCTCGAAATGCGCTTGATTCGGGTAATCATTCTGCCCAGGGCTTTGATGCCCCGAGTAATCGTAACTCGCCATGTCCGCCTCACTGCCCGCTTCGCGCCCGAAAATAAGGCGCGCGGGTCATTTCTTGCCTACCTCGTACCGGCGGTTCGGGCGATATTTGTTACCGCATCTCCTGCGCCGGGGTGACGCCAAGAATACCCAAGCCCGCTGAAATCACAACAGAAACGGCCCGGGCCAGCGCAATTTTCGACTGGCTTGTGGCAACATCGCCATCCTGAATGAAACGCAACTGGGTTTCTTCATTGCCCTTGTTCCACAGAGCGTGAAAATCCCCTGCAAGTTCATACAGATAGAAGGCGACACGGTGCGGTTCGTTGGTCCGCGCAGCGATCTCGACCAGGCGTGGCCATTCCGCCAGCTTCTTGGCAACCGTCAGTTCGGCGGGGTGGTCCAGCGACGCCAGATCGGCCCCGCGCAGGGTGGCGTCGGTGGCGTCGATCCCCGCCTCGGCGGCACGGCGCAGCACGCTCATCACCCGGGCATGGGCGTATTGCACGTAGAACACGGGGTTCTCGCGGCTCTGTTCCAGCACTTTGTCGAAATCGAAATCCAGCGGCGCGTCGTTCTTGCGGGTCAGCATCACGAAACGCGTCACATCCGGGCCAACCTGATCGACCACATCCCGCAGGGTGACAAAGTTCCCGGCCCGTTTCGACATCTTGAACGGCTCGCCATTTTTCCACAGTTTCACCAGCTGCGTCAGCTTGATATCCAGCGGCACCTTGCCATCGGACAGGGCCGACACGGCCGCCTTCATCCGCTTGACATAGCCGCCATGATCCGCCCCGAACACGTCGATCAGCGCGTCAAAGCCACGGCTCACCTTGTCATAGTGATAGGCGATATCGGGGGCGAAATAGGTCCAGCTGCCGTCCGACTTCTTGACCGGGCGGTCGACGTCATCGCCATGTTCGGTGGACTTGAACAAGGTCTGTTCGCGCGGCTCCCAGTCTTCGGGCTTTTTGCCTTTTGGCGGCTCCAGCACGCCTTCATAGATCAGGCCCTTTTCAGTCAGCGATTGCAGCGCGGCCTCGATCCGGCCCGTGCCATAGAGCGATTTTTCCGAGAAGAACACATCCATCTCTACGCCCAGCGCCTTCAGGTCGGCGCGGATCAGGTCCATCATCGCGTCGGTCGAAAACTCGCGCAGCTCTTCCAGCCATTCGCTTTCCGGCTTGTCGATCAGGCTGTCGCCAAATTTCTCTTTCAGCGCCTCGCCAATCGGGATCAGATAATCGCCGGGATACAGCCCTTCGGCAATCTCGGGGCTGAGGCCATTGGCCTCGCGATAGCGCTCATAGGCCGACCGCGCCAGCACATCCACCTGCGCGCCGCCGTCGTTGATATAGTATTCGCGGGTTACGTCATGGCCCGAATAGGCCAGCAGGCTTGCCAACGCATCCCCAAACACCGCGCCGCGTGTGTGCCCGACATGCAGCGGACCGGTCGGGTTGGCAGAGACATATTCAACATTGACCTTCTGCCCCTGCCCCATGGTCGAGCGCCCGAAATCGGTGCCTTTTTCCAGCACAGCCGCCAACACGCCTTGCCAGACGGACGGCGCAAGACGCAGGTTCAGGAAACCGGGCCCTGCCACTTCTGCGCTTGTGATCCGGTCATCCGCTGCCAGTTTCCCGGCCAGAACATCCGCAATGTCGCGCGGCTTCATCCTGGCAGGTTTCGCCAGCACCATCGCGGCGTTGGTTGCCATGTCCCCATGGGCCGCATCGCGCGGAGGCTCGACCGCCACGTTGTCAAAGCTCAGCCCCTCGGGCAATGCGCCTTCGGACTGCATCTGCGCCAGCGCGTCCAGTACAAGGCCGCGGATCTCGGAAAACAGGTTCATTTCGGATGTCCTTTTGCTTGTCGCGGGGTTTACCACGCAAACCGGCAAGGTCAATGGACGCCTAATGTTTAAGCTTGGTTTGGCGAAACATCTCGCTAATCTCGGGCCTGTACGCCGCTACCGGAGACCGTTGATGCACCGCGCCTTGTCCTTTGCCTTGCTTTTGTCCACCGCCCTGCCTGTGCTGGCCGACCTGCCACAGCCAAAAGGCCATGTGCTGCTGACGCTGGGCGGCGCAATCAGCGAAACAAACCTGCCTGCGCGAGGTGAGAGTGACGGCGGTCTGCTGGGCTATCTGGAGGTCACGCATGACGGCGCGGCTGGTTTTGACGCAGCCATGCTGGACGGGCTGGAGCAGTTCGAGATCACGATCCCCTATGGTCCTCCGCGCAATGAGCGGGAATACAGGTTTTCTGGTCCGCTATTGGCAGACGTCATGACATTGGCGGGGGCCGAGGGGAAAACCGCTCTTCCCATGGCGCTGGATGGGTATCAGGCTGAAATCGAGTGGGACAGTATCGCCACGCACAAACCGATCGTTGCAACGCATGCTGATGGCGCACCGATGGGGATCGGAGGTTACGGCCCGACGATGATCGTGTTCCCACCAACGAAGAACGCCGAACAGTCTGCGAAACAAGCGGCTCAGCAAGTCTGGGCCATCGCTTACATAGCCGTGGAGTGATCAGCCCGTCAGCCGCGCATGGTCCTGCAAGGCAAATCGGTCGGTCATGCCCGCAATGTAATCGGAAACGATGCGGGCCAAGGCTGTGTCGTCCCTGGCAGCTTCAATGTCATCGTGCCAGCGCACAGGCATTTGCCTGGGATCGTTCATGTAGATCGGAAACAGATCTTCCACGATCTTTGCCACCTCTGCCCGCACTGACATCACCCTGGGTGCGCGATACATCCGTGTGAACAGAAACGACCTGATTTCACGCAGTTGCGCCCAAACCTCATCCGAGAACTGGATGACAGGATACCCAAGATGTCGGATTTCTTCGACGGACTGCGCGCCAGACACGGCAATGAGATCGTTCGAAGTGTTAATGACATCCGCCACCATGACACCAAAAACCCGCCTGAGCGCTTCGTGACGCCGGCGATAGGAATCCAGCCCTGGGAATCTGGCATCCACCTTGGCGTAGCAGACCCCGACAATCGGCAGGTCCTGCAAATCGTCATCCGTGAACAACCCTGCGCGCAACCCGTCCAGAAGATCGTGATTGTTGTAAGCTATGTCATCAGAAAGGGCGGCAACTTGCGCTTCCGCGCTGGCATGGGTGTGCAGTTCAAGATCAAATTCTTGATTGCACTCGGCCAATGCCCAAGGCAGATCGCCCTCAACCGGCCCATTGTGCTTGGCTATCCCTTCCAGACATTCCCAGGTAAGGTTGCACCCATCGAATTCTGCATAGTGGCGCTCCAGCTTTGTGACGATCCGAATGGCCTGCGCGTTGTGATCAAAGCCACCATAGGGCTTCATCAACGCGTGCAGCGCGTCTTCGCCGGTATGTCCAAAGGGCGTGTGCCCCAAATCATGCGCCAGGGCCACGGCTTCGGTCAGCTCTGGGTTCAGGCCCAGGGCACCGGCAATGGTCCGGGCCACCTGCGCCACCTCGATGGAATGGGTCAGGCGGGTGCGGTAGCTATCGCCCTCATGCTCAACGAAAACTTGCGTCTTGTGTTTGAGGCGCCGAAAGGCACTGGCGTGAATGATCCTGTCCCGGTCGCGCTGAAAGCATGATCGGAAACTGCTTTCCTCCTCGGCTACGAGCCGTCCCCTGGTGCGGTCCGGATCCGAGGCAAAACTAGCTCTGTCCAAATGGCTCGTCCTTGTCGCCTGTCCTTGCACTTTCTATATTGTATGGCGTAACGGAAGGAAACCTTTGGAGACCGGCATGAATCTGCCCCCAACAGTCACGGATCGCGCCTTTGAACGCCTCGCTGAAATCGGCGCGGCGGATCAGGGTCAGGCACTGCGCGTCGCAGTGGAAGGCGGCGGTTGCTCGGGGTTTCAATACGAAATCGCTTTGGATACGCCAAAAGAAGATGATCTGGTCCTTGAGGGCAAAGGGCAAAAAGTCATTGTTGACGCCATTTCGCTTCCCTTCCTGGAAAACGCGGTTATCGACTTCACCCAGGAACTGATTGGCGCGCGATTTGTGATCGACAACCCCAACGCCACCTCTTCCTGTGGTTGTGGCACATCTTTTTCGATGTAACCGTGGGGGCTTTGCCCCCACACCCCCAGGATATTTTCAGCCAGATGAAGCAGGAGTCCGCCCTCTGACCGAAAGACCAGAGGGCTTCACCTGGCGCGGTCATCGGCGTCCCCGCCTGTCCCGCAACTTCAGCTTGAAGAAATTCGGTTAATAATCCGTTTCTTCATCTGGCCAAAAATATCCCGGAGCGCGAGGCAGAGCCTCGCAAATACGATCTCCGCCTTGCCGTTGGGCCCGTTCTGCGCGATAGGTTGCACCAAGTCTTCGGAGGATCGCGCATGAAAATCGCCACGTTCAACATCAACGGCATCAAAGCGCGGGCCGAAGCCCTGCCCCGTTGGCTGGACGAAGCGCAGCCGGACGTTGTGCTGTTGCAAGAGATCAAGTCGGTCGATGAAAACTTTCCGCGCGAGATATTCGAAGAGCGTGGGTTCAACGTGGAAACCCACGGACAAAAAAGCTTCAACGGCGTTGCAATCCTGTCGAAGCTTCCCCTCGAGGATGTATCCCGCGGCCTTCCCGGCGATGACGCGGATGAACAGGCCCGCTGGATAGAAGCCACCGTCGTTCGCAAAAAGGCTCTTCGGATCTGTGGATTGTACCTGCCCAATGGCAATCCCGCACCCGGCCCGAAATACGATTACAAACTGGCATGGATGGAACGGCTATATGACCGTGCCCGTGATTTGCTGGCCACCGAAGAACCCGCGTTGATGGCGGGGGATTACAACATCATCCCGCAGGCGGAGGACGCCAAACGCCCCGAAGCATGGCGCGACGATGCATTGTTCCGCCCCGAAAGCCGCGCCGCATTCCGAAAGATCCTGAATCTGGGCTTCACCGAAGCGTTCCGGGCCACCACCCAAAGCGCGGGGCACTATTCATTCTGGGACTACCAGGCCGGGGCCTGGAACCGGAACGACGGAATTCGGATCGATCACTTTCTGCTGACCCCGCAAGCGGCAGATCTAATGCGGGATTGCCAGATTGATGCCGCCGTGCGCGGGCATGAAAAACCCTCGGATCACGTGCCTGTCTGGGTCGATCTGGATATTTAGCGGTTCAGGCCGTGACGTCGTAGCTGTATATCCATTCGTAGCGGCGTGACAATTTCCCTCCGATGGCCATAAGCGCACATTGGGCCGCCAAACGGGCGGGGCCTGACAGGTGGAAATTGCGTGCGTTCGACCCGGCAGCGGCAACCACGCTTTCGGCCCTTGGCCTGCGCGTTTGCTCGTAGGCGGCAAGCGCGCTGGTGACGCCCGACTGTTCGTCGAATGATCGTGCAAGCGTCCAGGCATCTTCCAGCGCCAGGCAGGCGCCTTGTGCCATGAACGGCAAGGTCGGATGCGCCGCGTCCCCCAGCAATGCCAGACGACCATTCTGCCATTTTTCTGCGACCGGGCGCAGGAACAGGGCCCACAGATTCACATCCGAGACCTTTGACAGAATCTCACCGACAGGACCGCCGAACCCTGAAAAGCGTGCGCGCAGCTCGTCCGGATCGCCCTCCAGCTTCCATCCCTCTTCCCGCCAGTCCGAGCGTTCCTCGACCGCAACGATGTTCATCATGCTTTGATCGCGCAAAGGATAGGTTACGACATGCCGACCCGGCCCCATGGTCAGGGATGCCGTAACCACGCCTGAATCCGGTCGCCAGGGAATGGTGGCGCGCCAGGCGACCTGGTGCGTGAACTCGGGTGTCTCGGGCCCGTTCAGAGCCGGGCGAATCGTGCTTCGGCCACCGTCGGCGGCGATGACGCATTCGGCGCGCAGCCGTTCGCCGCTCGCCAACAGAATTTCGGCTTCGTTGGGGTGTTTCTGCACGTTGGAAACCTTGGCCCCCAGACGGGCATCCACACCGGCCTTGCGGGCCGCAGAATGCAGCAGATTCAACAGATCGGCACGGTGAAAATAATAGGTCGGGCCAGCCGAAGGCCCGGGCAGCCGGCTGACAACGCGGCCTTTGCGGTAATCGCGCAAGATCGTACCATGCGACTTCTGGCCCGCAGACAGATCCGCCACCCCAAGGGCGCGCAGCACGCACATCCCGTTTTCACTGATCTGAAGGCCCGCGCCAACCTCGGTCAATGCCGGGGCTTGCTCCAGCAGGGTGACCTGCGCCCCGTGTTGCCGCAGCGCCAACGCAGCCGCCAGACCGCCGATGCCGCCGCCAATTACACAGAAATTCAACCGATTGATCTTCATGCCCCTCGCATAACGCAAAAACGCCAGAGCCACAGGCCCCGGCGTTCGAATTTTTTCAGTTGCACCTGGCGATCAATCGTCGCGGTGGACCTTTTCGCGGCGCTCGTGGCGCTCTTGCGCCTCCAGCGTCATGGTCGCAATCGGACGTGCATCCAGACGTTTCAGCGAAATCGGATCGCCCGTCTTTTCGCAGTAACCGTATTCACCTTCTTCGATCCGGCGCAGGGCTGCGTCGATCTTGGCAACCAGCTTGCGCTGGCGGTCGCGAGTCCGCAGCTCCAGAGCGCGATCGGTCTCCTCGCTCGCGCGGTCTGCGACATCCGGGATGTTTCGGGTGTTGTCCTGCAGCCCTTCGATCGTATCGCGGCTGCCTGCCAATAGTTCAGTCTTCCAATCCAACAGCTTGCGGCGGAAATATTCAAGCTGACGTTCATTCATGAAAGGTTCATCTTCGGCCGGGCGGTAATCCTCCGGCAGAAAAACTTCCTGTTTCATATTTGCTCCCTCGGTATGGCCAGAAACGTCGGTCGCGGATGTTTCACCTGACATTTGGCACCCCCTTCTGCGCAGCGTTTAGCCGACGGGCGTGGGATTGTCACTACACAAACGTTGCTTCAGCACGCCCTCGTGCTGTTTTGTCTAAATATGAGACAAACAACAACAAAACCCTGTTTTTCTATGAAATTTAGCAGGCCTTTTTGAGGCAGGTGTCAATTGGCAGGGTACATTCGCGCGCACGAATCAACCAAAAGGGCTTGGAGTTCCTGCAAAAATCGCCTCAACCGACGCAGGGACGCGGGTTGTCAAAATCATTGACCGTCTGTAACCCGGACAACACAAACTGCCCACGGATCACGAAAAACCACACGAGAGGCCCATGACCGCACGCTTTCAAGGTACAGCCGAATATGTCGCCACTGACGATCTGACGATTGCCGTGAACGCCGCCGTCACACTTGAACGCCCATTGCTGGTCAAGGGCGAGCCCGGCACCGGCAAGACAGAGCTGGCCAAACAGGTGGCCGGTGCGCTGGGGCTGAGGATGATTGAGTGGAACGTGAAATCCACCACCCGCGCGCAGCAGGGCCTGTATGAATATGACGCGGTCAGCCGCCTGCGCGACAGCCAGTTGGGTGAGGAACGCGTGCATGACGTGTCGAACTATATCCGCAAGGGCAAGCTGTGGCAGGCCTTCGAGGCCGACGAAAAGGTCGTTCTGCTGATCGATGAGATCGACAAGGCGGATATCGAGTTTCCAAACGACCTTTTGCAGGAACTCGACAAGATGGAGTTCCATGTCTACGAGACAGGGGAAACGATCCGGGCCAAAAACCGCCCTATCGTCATCATCACCTCGAACAATGAAAAGGAACTGCCGGACGCGTTTCTGCGCCGCTGTTTCTTTCACTACATCCGCTTCCCGGACGAGGCCACGATGCGCCGCATCGTCGAGGTTCATCACCCCGGCATCAAGGATGCGCTGCTGACCACCGCCCTGACCCAGTTCTATGAAATCCGCGAGACGCAGGGGCTCAAAAAAAAGCCGTCAACATCGGAAGTGCTGGATTGGCTGAAGCTGCTGCTGGCCGAGGACCTGAGTGCCGAAGACCTCAAGCGCGGCGGCGCAGATGCGCTTCCGAAACTGCATGGCGCGTTGCTGAAGAATGAACAGGACGTGCATCTGTTCGAACGTCTGGCCTTTATGGCACGCGGCAAACGATAGCCGGACGGTGACCAGACGGTGATCATGGCTTGCCTTGCGGCGGCCCGGATGCCAGCATCGGCCCATCTGGCGAAACAGAGCTTCGCCGCCCACAGAATTGGATGAATCGCGTGGCGAACGCACTGACAATCCGCACCCTGCGTGCCGAGGACAAAAGCCAATGGGCCGACATGTGGCGGGACTATCTGGCATTTTATGAAACTGCCCTGCCCGATGATGTATACGAAACAACCTTTTCCAGACTGCTGGGCGACGACCCGCAGGATTTTTCCTGCTTCGTTGCCGAGCAGAATGGCGCCCTGGTCGGACTGACACATTATCTGTTTCATCGCCACGCTTGGAAGGTGGAAAAGGTCTGTTACCTGCAAGACCTGTTCGCGCGACCCGAGGCACGGGGGGCAGGCGTTGGCCGGGCCTTGATCCAGGCGGTCTATGATGAGGCAGATCGTCAGGGCGCACCATCGGTCTACTGGCTGACCCAGGAATTCAACCAAACCGCGCGGAAACTGTATGATCGCATCGGCACACTGACACCGTTCATCAAGTACGCCCGCTCATGAAGCGATTGAGTGCCCTTTTTCTGGCACTGGTTGTTGCCGGCTGCGCGACGGTTGAAACGATCGAACTGCCCGATCAGGTCGCGCCCATCGAAGCAAGCCTGCCGCCTGCAAAGTCTTTTTCAACGGCGCGCCCTTCGCCGCCTGCTCGGTCCAACAAGAACATCGCCTCTGACTTCCTGTCCCTGCATTTCGAACTGGAAAGCGGCGCCGCCCTGCCCGTTTTCACGCGTTTTGAGACCCCGGTCACAGTCCGCCTGACAGGATCGCCGACCGCAAGCATGCAGCAGGATCTGACCCGGTTGCTCAACCGTCTGAAGCGCGAGGCCGGGATCAACATCCGACAGATCGACGAAGGACAGGCCAATATCACCATCGAAGCCGTCAGCCAGAAAGACATTCTGCGCATTCTGCCCAATGCGGCCTGTTTCGTCGTCCCCAACTCCTCGAGCCTTGAAGAATATCGCCGTGACCGCCGAAAGATCAAAAGCAGCTGGACTGAACTGCGCAAACGCGAACGGCTTGGGATTTTCATCCCATACGACGTCAGTCCGCAGGAAATACGTGATTGCCTGCATGAAGAACTGGCCCAAGCGCTTGGTCCGCTGAACGATCTGTATCACCTGCCGGATTCGGTGTTCAACGACGACAATATCCATACGGTTCTGACCGGGTTCGACATGTTGATCCTGCGGGCTGCCTATGCGCCGGAACTGCGCACCGGCATGACCCGCGATCAGGTCGCCGCGGTCATCCCGGGGGTTCTCAGCCGGATGAACCCGCGTGGGGACAGGGTGCCCGTTCAACCCTTTACGGATACGCCGCGCGAATGGATTGACGCGATTCAGAAATCACTGGGACCGGGCGCAGGGTCGCCCAGACAGCTGCGCGCTGCCCGAAAGGCGGCACGGATCGGTCAGCAGCAGGGATGGACGGATCACCGCCGCGCCTATCCCCATTACCTGATGGGCCGGATGGAACAATTCCGGGACCCCATCGAAGCTCAACGCCAGTTTCAGATTGCGCAGCAATTTCTGAAGGCCACACCCGGCACAGAGGTGCATCAGGCCTATGTCACCACGCAAACTGCGGCATTTGCCCTGGCACAGGAAAAGGGACCCAGTGTTCTGCCCGAGCTGAACAGGGCCATCGATGTCATGACACGGGCAGAAAATGCGTCTCTGCTGGCCACGTTGCTGTTGCTGAAATCAGAAGCGCTGAAGCAGGCGGGGCAGATACAGCAAGCACGTGCCGTCAGGCTGGACAGCCTGGGATGGGCGCGGTACGGGTTTGGCTCGGATCTGGTGGCCCAGTCGTTGTCGCGGGGCAATGACCGAAGAAACACGGATGGCACGAAAGACGGATGACGCACATATGTTGGTAGTTCTGGGAATGGCGGCACTGGGTGCAACCTTGGGCGCACTGGCCGCGAAAAAACGCAGCGGCAATCGCGCCGACATGGCGCAATATGCCGCCGGATACGGCATTGCCTTTGCGCTGGTGGGTCTGGTGATCTCGTTGGTTCTGGTGCGTTTGGTGGGCTGACACGATGTTCCTGCCCTTTTTCGAAAACCTTCGCAAAGCTGGCATCCCGGTATCGCTGCGGGAGTATCTGACTTTTCTGGAAGGCATGAAAAAGGGTCTGGCCACCTATGATGTAGAGGCGTTCTACTATCTCGCGCGCGTGTCGATGGTGAAGGACGAACGCAACATCGACAAGTTCGACCGCGCCTTTGCCGCCAGTTTCGAAGGACTGAACGAGATCAGCTTCGATCAGGTTCTGGAAGCCGTTGACATCCCCGGCGACTGGCTGGCCAAAATGGCGGAAAAGCACCTGTCGGATGAAGAAAAAGCCGAGATCGAGGCGCTTGGCGGTTTCGACAAGCTGATGGAAACGCTGCGCGAGCGTCTCAAGGAACAACAAGGCCGTCATCAGGGCGGCAACAAGTGGATCGGCACGGCCGGCACCTCTCCTTTCGGGGCCTATGGCTACAACCCCGAAGGCGTGCGCATCGGCCAGAAGGAAAGCCGCCACCAGCGTGCGGTCAAGGTTTGGGACAAGCGCGAATTCAGAAACCTGGACGACACGGTTGAACTGGGCACGCGCAACATCAAGGTTGCCCTGAAACGCCTGCGCCGCTGGGCGCGCGAAGGTGCTGCGGAAGAACTGGATCTGGACGGTACCATTCGCGCCACGGCCGAGCACGGCTATCTGGACGTCAAGACCCGCCCCGAACGTCACAACGCGGTCAAGGTCCTGCTGTTTCTGGACGTTGGCGGATCAATGGACCCGCATATCAAAGTGGTGGAAGAGCTGTTTTCAGCCGCACGGTCCGAGTTCAAGCATCTGGAATACTACTATTTCCACAATTGCCTTTACGAAGGCGTCTGGCGTGACAATCGCCGCCGCTGGGATGCGCAGACGCCCACGCATGAGGTACTGCGCACCTACGGCCCCGACTACAAGTGCATCTTCGTCGGCGACGCCTCGATGAGCCCGTATGAGATCGCCTATCCCGGCGGCGCCAACGAGCATTGGAACGCCGAGGCCGGTCAGGTCTGGCTGCAACGCGCGCGGGATCAATGGGCGTCGAACCTGTGGATCAATCCCGTGCCCGAGAAGTATTGGGAATACACCCATTCCATCGGCATGATTCAGGAAATCTTCGAAGGCCACATGGTGCCGATGACTCTGGCAGGGCTGGAACAGGGAATGAAAGCGCTGACCCGTTGAGGTCAGCGCCAGAGTTTACCCGGCAATCACCTGAATCCCAAGAAACAGGATCGCTGCCAGCATTGCTGCTGCGGGAACAGTGATAACCCACGCGGCAACGATGGTCAGGAAATGCGACCGGCGAACCAGCTTGCGGCGGCGGCGTTCTTCCGGCGCGACGCGGGGGCGTTCGGGAAAGGCCAGCCTTGCGCGTTTCAGCCTTCGCTCGGCATCCCATTCCCGGAAGAACCCGACTCCGAATACGGCGCCAACCGCGATGTGGGTGGAACTGACAGGCAGGCCCAGCCAGCTTGCGACGATCACCGTGATCGCGGCCGACAGGGCGACGCAATAGGCCCGCATCGGGTTGAGCTTGGTGATCTGGCTGCCGACCATGCGGATCAGTTTCGGACCAAACAGGAACAGGCCGAACGATATCCCGAACGCACCGATGACCATGACCCAATGGGGGATGCTGACGGCATGAGTGAAATCGCCCGAGGCAGAAGCCTGCACAATCGCGGCCAACGGCCCCACCGCGTTGGCAACGTCATTTGCGCCATGCGCAAAGCTCAGCAGCGCCGCAGAGATGATCAGTGGAATTCCAAAAAGAATCTTCAGCGATTTGTTGCGGTTCTCAAGCCCTTCGGACTGGCGGCGGATCACCGGGATCATCACTGCCCAGATCAGCCCGCCACACGCCGCACCGATCAGCAAGGCCGTCCCGAGATCAATCTTGATGATTTTCTTGAGGCCCTTGAGCGCCAGATATGATGCAAAGGCGCCCGCCATGATGCCGACCAGCATCGGCACCCATTTGCGGGCCGCGGCAATCTTGTCTTCCTGATAGATGATCCTGGCCTTGATGAACCACAGGAAACCGGCTGCGACCAAACCTCCCAGAAGTGGCGAGATCACCCAGCTGGCGGCGATTTTGCTCATGGTACCCCAGCTTACGGCGCCGAACCCAGCCGCGGCGATCCCTGCCCCCATGACGCCGCCCACAACCGAATGCGTGGTGGAAACCGGCGCGCCGACCCATGTGGCCAGATTGACCCAAAGCGCCGAGGACAGCAGCGCCGCCATCATCGCCCAAATGAAGACGTTGGCCGTTCCCATGCTTTCCGGCGCAATAATTCCCTTGGCGATGGTCGACACGACATCGCCCCCGGCAATAAGCGCCCCGGCGCTTTCAAAAATGGCGGCAATCGCAATGGCACCGCCCATGGTCAGCGCATTCGCCCCGACCGCCGGGGCCATGTTGTTGGCGACGTCATTGGCCCCGATATTCAGCGCCATATAGGCCCCGAACATCGCCGCGATCACGACGACAAGCGCGTTGTTGCCCTGCCCGAACAAAAAAGCGGCCACAAGGCCTGCGACGACAATGAATGCCAGGGCAATCCCTGAGCCCACAAAGGGCCGTCCAGCCTGTGCGGTCGCCATTTCGAGGCGTGAAAAGCGCCGCAAATCCCGGTCGAGTGTTTCCAGGTGACGCGCTTCATAGTTCTTGTCGGTCATGGGTCCCCCATCGATAGCGCCCCGTCGGTTAAGTGGGATCGTTGAAATAATCAACAGCTCATATCGCAAGATCACAACTTATCGAAGGTTGTGCCTGTTTCGGCGCACGAGGAGGGTTTTGCCGATTTCGGCGCACGAACATGCGGGTCCCGACGAACATCCCGCAGGTGTGACTTGCGCAATGCCCATGTTCGGACCATATCTTTGACATGCTTCGATTGACCCCGATCCTGCTGGCAATTGGCTACGCCATCGTGATGTACCGTATTTCGGTCTGGCGCACCCATCGTGAGCTGGACGCAAAATCGACCGAACTGGCCGACCCGGTGCTGAAACGGATGACGGACCGGCTGGCCGCGGCTTTGGAAATCGATCGGGTCCCCGTCTATATCTACGAGATCGACCCGGTGAACGGGCTGGCTGCTCCGGACGGTCGGATTTTCATCACGCGCGGGTTTTACCGAAAATTCCGCAACGGAGAGGTTTCGGCCGAGGAGATGGCCAGCGTGATCGCACATGAGTTGGGGCACGTTGCCTTGGGTCATGCAAAGCGACGGATGATTGATTTTTCAGGTCAAAACGCAATGCGGACGGCGCTGATCATGGTGCTGAACCGGTTTATTCCGTTCATCGGAGCGATGATTGCGAATGCCTTGACGTCATTGCTGGCCTCGCGCCTGTCACGACAGGATGAGTATGAGGCGGACGAATATGCCGCCGCCTTGCTGACCAAGGCCGGAATCGGGATCGGGCCGCAGAAATCCTTGTTTCACAAGCTGGAAGACCTGACGCAACAACGGGCGGGCGTTGCCCCGGCATGGTTGATGAGCCACCCGAAAACGGGTGAGCGCATTGCGGCATTGGAGGCCCTTGAGCAGCGTTGGGCGCGTGGCTGAGGGTGCGCAGCGAGAGGCCAGCCTCTCGCGCTCTCCGGGATATTTTTAGCCAGATGAAGGGGGGGCCGTCTATTGGGTGAGCGCCTTGCCAAGGCGTGGAAGGCGGGCCTTTTTCATCAGCGCGCGCAAGGTCCATTGGTGGCCGGAGAGGCGGATGGCTTCACTCAGAACGCGATCGGCGGTGGTCGCCAGGCCGTCAGGGTCCGATAGCCAGAGACTATGCAGCAAGCCGTCGGGATCTCGGCGGTCGAGCCCCTCCTCTGCCAGAATATTTCTGGGGAAATCCTTGGCGTTGACGGTGACGATGACGTCAGCCGAGGCCGTGATGGCCGTCGCCAGGACGTGGATATCGGCGGAGTCGGGCAGCCAGAGGCGCTGCTCCAGCCCCGGGACCGGCGCACGTTCGGCCTGTGGCCACTGCGCCTGCGCCAAGGCAATTTCGGCACGGGCTTGCGCCTCGCCCGTCGGGCCCAGCTTGCGCGCGGCGCGGGCCCATTCTTCGAGGATGCGGGCAGACCAGATCGGAGTGAAATGGCCAAGGCGGGCCGCGCCCAGCAGCATCTCGCGCATCACCGTGGGATAGATGACGCAGGTGTCGAGAACGGCCTTCACAGGCGGCAGAACACTGCTTTGAGGTAGCCGCTTTCCGCCAGTTGCGGCAGTTGCGGGTGATCCGGACCCGCAAACCCGGTGTGGATCAGTTGCGCCTGACGCCCGGCACGCCCGATCCCACGGGAGGACGCATCGCGGAACCGGCCCAGATCGGCCGCGTGCGAACACGAACACAGCCCCAGATAACCACCGGGTTTGACCAGAGGTGCCGACAGTCGTGCGACACGTTCATAGGCGCGCAGCCCTGCATCCAGCGCCTGTCTGGACGGCGCAAACGCGGGCGGATCGCAGATCACCACGTCAAATCGCGCGCCTTCTTCGCCCAGTTGAGTCAGAACCTCGAACGCGTCGCCCTGCCGGGTCTGGAACTTTTCAGCAAGGCCCGACGCCTCGGCCCCTTTTTTCGCCAGGTCGAGCGCGGCGGCTGAGCCATCGACGGACAAAGCCTGCCCCGCTCCGCCTGCAAGCATCGCCAGACCGAAGCCGCCCACATGGCTGAACACGTCCAGCACCTGCGCATCGGGATGAACCAGGCGCGCGGCAAAAGCGTGGTTGGGGCGCTGGTCGTAAAACAGCCCGGTCTTCTGACCGCCTGTCAGATCCGCCATGTAGGTGGCGCCATTCATCGGCACCGGAAGGGGCGCATCGGGCGCGGTTCCGCGCAATACCTGGTTGACGTCGTCCAGCCCTTCCAGCCCGCGTGTACGGCCCGAGGCGTTCTTCAGCACCGTGGTCACGCCAGCGACTTTGACCAGAGCTTGGGTCAGCAGGTCCAGATGCGCCTCGGCCCAGGCCGCGTTCGGCTGAATGACGCAGGCCTCGCCAAAGCGGTCGATGATGACGCCGGGGAAGCCATCCGCTTCGGCATGGATCAGGCGATAATACGGGGAGTCAAACAGGCTTTCCCGCAGATCGAGGGCGCGCTGCAAACGGTTCTCGAACCATGTCGCGTCAAGCTGCGCGTCGATGTCACGGTCCAGCACCCGGCACATGATCTTGGACGCGGGGTTGACCGCGACCAGCGCGACGGGCGCCCGTTTGTCATCTTCGAGCACCGCCAATGCGCCCGCGGGGATTTTTCTGGTACGGCGGTCCGAGACGATGTCATTGGCGTAGACCCAGGGGAAACCATGGCGCAGGCCGCGCGCATTGGCTTTGGGTTTCAGGCGGATACGGGGACGGTCGGCAGATTGGGTCATGGCGCCCTCATAGTCCTGAACGCGCCGGTGGGAAAGCCCTAGCGGTTACGGGATCGCCAACCGCCGCGGCGTTTTGGGGCCTTTGCCGTCTGAAGGCCTTCGGTCAGAACCTGTGTCATCGGATGATCGGGGTTCTGCTCGGCATAGCCCGCGTGCAGCTCGGCCAGCGCCGTGTTCTGGTCGCGATCCGCAGGAAGGCTCAGCGCCCAGTCCAAAAAGATGCTGCGACACTCTGGCAGGGTGATGCCGTCTATTCGATAGGCTTCGCGGATCAGACCTTTGTGGTCGTTGGGATCACTGCTGCGCGCCATCTTCTTCCCCCTTGATCACGCCGCCGATCAGATCGGCCGCGGTCGTGTAACATTCCTGCAATGCCGCCTGCAACGCCTCGACCTGTTCGAACCCGGTGGCGCGGCACAAAAATGCAGTACCGCCTTCGCCGATCTTGTCGGCTTCGATTGTCTTGCCCGACAGCAACCGCGCGGCGCATTGCACCGACCAGAATAGGTCATAGCAGTCTTTCAGAGATTGCGCCTGCGCGACATCCAGCAACCCGGCTGCGACGGCACCATCCAGACCCGACGCGACATCGCGCTGCGCGGACCCTGCCAGCAAAGCACCGGTTTCGGCCATCAATTCGATATCCATCAGCCGGCCGGGGCCGTTCTTGGCGTCCCAGATGCCGGCGGGCACCTTGGCCGCGGCCAGGCGTGACCGCATCTCGGCCACTTCGCGCAGAACCTTCCCCTGCTCTCGCGGGTGCGACAGAAACTCGGTGCGGAAGGCTTCGATTTCCTCGGCCAGTCCGGCGTCCCCGGCAACAACATGCGCGCGGGTCAGAGCCAGATGCTCCCACACCCAGGCTTCGTTCCGCTGGTAATTGACAAAGCTGGCCCAACTGGTCGCAACCGGCCCCTGATTGCCCGAGGGACGCAATCGCATATCGACCTCATACAAGCGTCCCTGCGACATCGGCGCGGACAATGCCGTGATCAGGGCCTGCGTGAACCGCGCATAATACGTGCGTGTGGCCAGAGGGCGCGGACCGTCAGACATGTCCTGATCCAGAGGATCGTAGATGACGATCATGTCCAGATCGGATTGCGAGTTGATCCGGCCTGCCCCCAGCGACCCCATCCCAAGCACGGCAGCGCCGCGCCCTGGTGCAGGGCCGTGTTTGCGGGCGAAATTTTCGGTGACATGCGGCAGGATCGCCGCGATAACCGACTGCGCAAGCTCGGCATATTGCCGACCTGCCTTTTTTCCGTCAATCAGGCCGCGAAGGTGATGCACGCCGACCCGGAAGTGCCATTCCTTGCACCAGCGCCGGGCAAGATCAAGCTGGGTTTCATAATCCGTTTCTTCCGACAAAGCCTGCGTCAATTCCGCTTGCAACGCCTTTTGCCCGGGCCAATCCGCAAAGAAACTGCCCCCGATCACCGCATCAAACACCGACGCGTTGCGGGACAGGTGCGAAGCCAGAGCATGCGAGGTTCCGACGATATCGATCAGCAAGTCGATCAGTTGCGGATTCGCCTCGAACAGCGAAAACAGCTGCACCCCGGCGGGCAGGCCCGCCAGGAACCCGTCCAAAGCCAACAAGGCTTCGTCGGGCTTGGCGGTTTTGGCCAGACGTGACAGCAACTCGGGGCGCAGACGTTCGAAAATCCGCGCGCCGCGCTGGGACCTGAGGGCCGGATATGTCGTCCATCGAGCCAGAACGTTTTTGTCGAACTCCACATCCTGTACATGGGCGGGCGCCGCACCAGGTCCGGGGGCAAAGAACCCTTCGGTCAGCTCATGCACTTCGGTCAGACGGTTTTTCAGGTCCTGCGTCAACTCGGCACTGCTGATCCCCATCAGGCAGGCGACGCGTTCGATCCCGTCGGGTGAGTTCGGCACCTTGTGGGTCTGCGCATCATGAATCATCTGGATGCGATGTTCGACTTCGCGGTGCGCGCGGTAATGATCGGTCAGCTTGTCCGCCACATCCTGTGGCACCCAGCCTTTTGCCGCCAGCGCCGCCAGCCCGGGAACCGTGCCTCGCACCCGCAGGTCAGCGTCCCGCCCACCCGCGATCAATTGGCGGGTTTGCGTGAAGAACTCGATCTCGCGGATACCGCCCTGCCCCAGTTTCATGTCGTGACCGGGGATCGACAAAGACCCGCCTGTCCCTTTGTTTTCCCGGATGCGCAGGCGCATGTCATGGGCGTCCTGAATGGCGGCAAAGTCCAGATGGCGGCGCCAGACAAAGGGGCGCAAGCCGTCAAGGAAACGCTGCCCCGCATCCAGATCCCCGGCGCAGGGCCGCGCCTTGATGTAAGCCGCACGCTCCCACGTGCGACCGAGGCTTTCGTAATACCGCTCGGCGGCCTCCATCGCCATGCAAACCGGTGTCACGGCCGGGTCGGGGCGCAGCCTCAGATCCGTTCGGAACACATAGCCATCCGCCGTCTTCTCGCTCAACGTCGCACAGAAGTTGCGCGTGGCCCGAACCATGCCCTGCCGGGCCTCGTAAAAGTCATCGGGGTCAAAGCGTGTCTCATCAAACAGGACGATCAGATCGATATCCGAGCTGTAGTTCAGCTCATGCGCGCCCATCTTGCCCATCGCCAATATGACCAGGCCGGCTGCGGTTTCGACATCATCCTCGGTCATGCCCGGCAGCTTCTTGCGCCGGATCAGTGTCGCGATCTCGGCCTTGGCGGCAACATCCGCGGCCAGCGAACCGAAATCGGTCAGGGCCGCCGTGACCTTCTCCAATGGCCATGCACCTGCAATATCGGCCAACGCCGTAAGCAGAGCCATTCGCCGCTTGGCCTGCCGCAATCCGGGTTTCAACTGATCCGGCGGCAGATCACGCGCAGCAGCCATGACGTCGGCCAATGCCTGATCCGGGTGCATCAGGGCCTCGGGCAGCCAGCCCTTCTCTTGTTCGATCAGGCTTTTCAGATAGGGGCTGGAGCCGGCGGTGCCCGCCACCAATTCCGCCATCTCGGCCGACAAATCAGGCATCAGGGCCCGCGCTTCGGCCCCCAGGGATGGATCGAAAGCGCGCGGAAGTCGTGAAATGGCTAAAACGTCTGTCATGGGCGCAAACTGCGCATCGCGGCGCGCGATCGTCAATGGGGCATTCTGATCAGGTGTTCTGAACCGGCGTGTCCTGACTGAAACTGTTGACCCAAACGTCGTTTCTGCGTTCCCACAACGACGAAATCAGCATCGCCTCGCGCGTTGTCGCACCCGGGCGCAGGTAATCGGCCTTGTAGGACAGCAAGACGATATCCGGCGTCAGAACACGCAGTCTTTCGCCGCTCAGTTCGAACTCGGCCATCGGCGGTGCGTCTGCAAATTGGCCGACATGATCGTCACGATTGGCAAATCCCGTCGGATAGACTCCAAGAAAATCCGCGCTCAGCAAGGCCCGGTCCGCGCTTGCGTTGCCCTCGACCAGCGCCATCCAGACCTGCTTTTCCAAATTCAGAATCTCACTCAGCGCAGGTGCCGTTTTTTGTTCTGTCATATCCATTTCCGCAACCTGCGGCTGATGGCGCTCACCGTCAACCGAATTGCTGAATGTAAATCTTTTTTACATTGACCCCTTGCAACCCTCGTCCACGACCCCATCTAAGCAATGTGAAAAGAGTTTACATCAACCCTGGAGAGCTCAAATGACCGCATTGTCCGACCCCGCCGTCCCCGCGAATCCGGGATGGCTTTATCGAATCGAGGCCTGGCTGGATGACAAAGGCAAAGGGGCCTGGATCGCCGCCATGGTCCTTGGTTTCATCTTTTTCTGGCCGGTTGGCCTGGCCCTTCTGGCTTACATGATCTGGAGCAAACGCATGTTCAACAAATCCTGCAGCCGCCGCAAATCCTGGCACAGCCACATGAGCGCAATGAAACCATCCGGCAACAGCGCATTTGACGCTTACAAGGCAGATACACTGGCCCGCCTTGAACGCGAACAGCAGGACTTTGAGGCGTTCCTGCGCCGCCTGCGCGATGCCAAGGACAAGGCCGAATTCGACGAGTTCATGGATGAACGCGCCCGCGAGAACCATGAAGACGACGGAAATGCCAAGCCTGCCTGATTGACCTTGCCCTGTCCCGGCATTCCGGGACAGGGTACCCTGACCCATTTTTTTCGGACCTGACGAATGAACCACCTGCCTGACCCGGATACCCAACCAGAATTCTACAACTCGGTGACAAGCAAACGCTTTGTCGCTTGGTTGTTTGATATCGCCTTCATCTCGCTGCTCTGCACGGTGGCGATCCTGTTGAGCGCAGGCCTCGGTCTGTTTTTTCTGGCAGTGATCTATGCCGTGATCAGCTTTGTCTATCGCGTAGTAACCATCACCAATGGCTCGGCCACACTGGGCATGCGGTTCATGGGAATCGAATTGCGCGACGCATTCGGAGAACGAATGGATATGGGCAAGGCCATCGCCCACACTGCCGGCTATTTCGTCAGCATGGCGTTTGCGGTTATCCAGATCATTTCGGTGATCATGATGTTGACCAACGCCCGCGGCCAGGGTCTGACCGACAGTTTTCTGGGCACGGTCATGATCAATCGACGGGCCTGACACGCGGTTGCGCGAAACACTTGGCGACCTCGGGAACGGTTGCTATCATCCCTCCCGAGGCTATCTGGGAACTTAATGCGACACACGCTGCCAATTGCGCCACAATTCTATGTCACGGCCCCGCAACCCTGCCCCTATCTCGATGGCAGGATGGAGCGTAAGCTGTTCACCGCGCTCCAGGGCGAAGGTGCGGAACAGTTGAACAATTCCCTGTCGCAGCAGGGGTTTCGTCGGTCGCAGAATGTACTCTACCGCCCTTCCTGCACAGATTGCGCGGCCTGCCTGTCCGCCCGGATCGACGTCTCGGCGTTCCGCCCCACAAAAAGCCAGAAACGCGCGGTGAAACGCAACGGATATCTGCAACGCCGCGCCACATCGCCCTGGGCCACGGACGAGCAGTATGAGCTGTTCCGCCGCTATCTTGACACCCGGCACGCCGATGGCGGCATGGCCGACATGGACGTGTTCGAATTTGCGGCAATGATCGAGGAAACCCCGATTCGAAGCCGCGTGGTGGAATATGCAGATCCTGAGACCGGCGACCTGATCGCCGTCAGCCTGACCGATGTGCTCGATGATGGGCTGAGCATGGTCTACTCTTTCTACGATCCGAACCAGCCTCAGAATTCTCTGGGCACCTACATGATCCTGGACCATATCGAGATCGCGCGCGAAGCTGGCCTGCCCTATATCTACCTGGGCTATTGGGTCCCCGGCAGCCCCAAGATGGGCTACAAGGCAAAATTCTCCGGGCTTGAGGCCTATGTTCAGGGCGAATGGCAAAAGATCACAGATCCGGATACCTTCTGCTCTTCCTCACGGCACCCCCTGTCCACCGCTCCGATTGCCGAGCAAGTGGCAAATATCCAGCTTCCCGACCGCCACCCCACCAAGGGCTGACCATCCCATGAAACAGAACCTGTACGCCGTCACCCTAGTGGTGCCGGATGACGATGACGCACTTGCGTTTTACACGGAAAGACTTGGCTTCCAGCTCTTGAAGGACATCGATCTCGGGGGTGGAAAACGCTGGGTCCTGATCACACCGCCGGGTTCAGACGGCGGCGCCCTTCTTCTGGCCAAAGCCGACGGGCCCGAACAACGCGCCGCCATCGGCAACCAGACCGGCGGCCGCGTGGGCTTTTTCCTTCAAACCGGTGATTTCCAACGCGACTACACTCAGATGCGTGCCAACGGGATCCATTTCGAAGAAACTCCCCGCTTTGAATCCTATGGCACAGTCGCCGTCTGGCGCGACCCTTATGGCAACCGCTGGGATCTGATCCAATTCACCTGATCCGCTTCTTCATCTGGCCGAAAGTATCCCGGGGATGAATTGGCCGCAGGGCAAGAAGGGGCTGGCCCCTTCCCTGCAACAAACAAGAAAAAGGGGACCTTCGGGCCCCCTTTTGCATTTTGATGATCCGGATCAGTTCGGGATCAGGTCCGGTACGATCGTGACAATCGCCGGGAAGAACCACAGAATTGCGATCCCTACCACCTGGATCAAAACAAATGGAATGATCCCGCGATAGATATGGCCCGTCGTCACTTCCTTCGGCGCAACCCCTCGCAAGTAGAACAACGCGAACCCGAACGGTGGTGTTAGGAAGGATGTTTGCAGGTTCACCGCCACCATGATCGTCACCCATTTCGGGTCGAACGACCCGCCATAGATCACCGGCCCCACGATCGGGATCACGATGTAGATGATCTCGAGGAAATCCAGCACGAAGCCCAGAATGAACAACACCAGCATCACGATCAGAAAGACCGTGAACTCGTTGTCAAAACTCTTCAGGAATTGCTGGATATAGTGCTCCCCTCCGAACGAGATCACCACCAGGTTCAGCAATTGGGATCCGATCAGGATGGTAAACACCATCGAGGTCACCTTGGCCGTCTCGCGCACCACCGGGGTCAGAACTCCGCTTGAATACAGCACCCAGCACCCGAACAGCAGCCCGAACAAGGCATACAGATAGGCTGCATACGCGATGATGAAGGCGATCCAGGTCTCCAACGTCACATTGCCCTGATTGACCCGCAGGTCAAAGTTGACCCCCATCAGCAAGGCGATGATCACGGCAAAGGTCGACCAGATGATCACCTTGCCCGATCGCCCCTGATCCTGAAGCTTGCGATAGGCCGCCAGCATGATCGCGCCACCCGCCCCCAGCGCAGCCGCCGGCGTCGGGTTGGTCACACCACCCAGGATCGACCCCAGAACCGCGATGATCAGAACCAGTGGCGGGAAAACCACGCGGATCAGGTCATTGGTCGCACATCGCGCTGCGGCTTCCTTGCAACCATACATGGCCAGCGCAAATGGCAACGCGAGCAACAGGAAAGTCGCCCCTGAAGATGTTGTGGGCGAGATCAGCAAGATATCGACCAACACCATAAGCAGCAGACCAATCGCACCAACGATAAGCGGCTGCGGCGCACGAGAGGGGGCGATGCCACGACCCAGAACCAGAGTAAGGCCCAACAGCACGACCGTGATCGCGACACCCGTGCCAATTGGTGCGGCTGATGCAATCATTTCCTGTTGTGCGGCGGCCAGTTCTTCTTCGGTCAGGCGCTGAGACTCAGCTGCACCGCCAGCGGCGTCGATGGCTTCTTGCTCGGCGACGGCCTGATCCCAGGCGGCCTGACCATGCAAATCGATCATCGATACCTTGCATTCTTCCGACACGTTGGTACGCAACGATGCGCCCTGTCCGATGTCCGAGAAAGCCGAGACCGAAATGTTCTGGCTGCCGATCAGGCCGACATTGCCCAGCAACACGGTGCCGACAATCAACGCAACCGGAGCGCCCAGCAGCCAAGTCAGACCTTCGGACCGGGTGATCGGCTCACCCGACCCGCCTGACAGCGCCACGGCAGGTGCCTTATGGGGATTCAGCAATGCATAACCAAAGGCATACAACGCATAAAGCAGAGCCAGAAGGATCCCCGGCAAAAGAGCCGCCTGGAACAAGGTTCCGACCGAGACAACCGCGGGTTCCCCCAAATAAGTCAGCGCATCGGTACATCCCGCCTCAACTGCCCGCGTCTCCTGCGCTGTCGAGTACAAATCGCCCGCCAATGTGCCAAGCAGAACGATCACGATCGAGGGAGGAATAATCTGCCCCAGCGTACCCGAGGCCGCGATCACACCCGTTGCGAGTTCCGGCGAGTAATTGTTCCGCAACATGGTTGGCAGCGCCAGCAGGCCCATGGTCACCACGGTCGCGCCAACGATGCCGGTAGAGGCCGCAAGAAATGCCCCCACAACCACGATGGACACGGCCAGACCACCCGGCAGCGGTCCAAAGACGCGCGCCATCGTCGTCAGCAGGTCGTTCGCGATTTTCGAGCGTTCCAGCGTGATCCCCATCAGAACGAACATCAGCACGGCCAACAGGGTCTCAATGGATTGCCCTGCCAGTACGCGCTCGTTCATGCGGTTCACGATGAACGACACGTTGCGGTCCAGCGCGGTTTCCCAGCCAGAGACAAAGACCGGCTCGGCTATCCTTGGCAAATCCGGGTATCGGAATACCGATATGACATCAGGTTTTACCCCGGAATTTACAATATCCCGATAGGCTTGTGAGCCTGTGTCGATTGCCTGGTGGATCAACAGCCCGGCACTGTCCAGTGCCGCGATGATCCCAAAGGAAATCACTCCGGCGCCGCCGATGGCAAAGGCCACCGGGAAGCCGGAAAGGATGCCTCCGAAGAGGCAGAAGAATACGATAATGAGGCCTATCTCGACGCCATCAAGTCCGAACAACATAGTCTGGGTCTCCGTCCCTAATGTGCGCCTTCATAGGCTTCTTCACCCTCACCAAGGCTGTCCTTGTCGAGGTATTTCCCGGTGCTTTCCGGCCCTTCCACGTATTCCAGATACGACCGGTACAGGAATGCGATTGCGTGCAGAAACACCATGGCTGCAAAGGCCACCAGCAAGATCTTGAACAGGAAGTAGGCGTTGAATCCGTTGGGGCTGAACCCAATGGTTTCCACGTTCCAGCGCAGCGCACGGGACTTGGCCACCAGTCGGTCCAGCGTGTCACTGGCCGAAGGTTTCGGCACGATCAGGTGCCGCCACATGAAGTACCAGCCATACATCCAAGTTAACACCGCCATGGGCATCATGAACAAAACCGCACCGCACATATCAACCACCCGTTTGGCACGGTGGCTGATGCCGGCATAGATGAGGTCAACGCGCACATGCCCACCCTGCACGAATGTGTAGGTACAGCACAGGCACACGACCATCGCATTATACAGCTTCAGTTCTTCCGCGAACCAACTGATATCCATCTGGAACGGGATACCCAAACCAAAAGACATATCGGGTCGTGTAAAGACCCGCTGCATGAAAACGATCACGATCTGCTGGATCACCATCAAAAGGCCCGCCCAGGCAAAGAAGCGGCCGGTGGTATTGGCGAACCCCTCAAGGCCCCGCACGATGGCCCACATGAAGTTCCGGTAGTACAGCCCGATGGCCGTCAGAACCAGAAAGAACGTGAACACCACAAAGAAGAACTCGACCGAACCGCCGTAATAGACAAAGCGCATGATCGACGCCTTGTCGGACCAGTCCAGCCAGAGTTGCGGATGCGTGATGGCGTATCCGAAATTATAGAAGGCTTCGGCAATGTTCTGAATGAACCAGACCAGTCCATTCCACAGGGCGCCGAAGAACGAGATACCGTTTTCGTCCTGCATGTTGTCCCCAGGTCGTCTCAGTTGTGCATGGGATTATTGTTGCTTGCCCAAACCCCTTAGCGCAACGGGAAAGGCTCCCCCGCGCCGCGGGGGAACCGGTTTTTCTTGGATCAGAATGGCTTAGCCGCGAACACGGTCGCGCTGAGCGGTGTAAACACCCGACGACAGGTTGTTCCAAGCAGACGATGCTGCCATCGACGTCATCGCGCTGTCGTGGATCTTCTTGAACAGCTCATCGCCCATGTTCTCGTCCAGAACTTCCTGGCTGGCCTGACCAAACGCGTCCCAGACACTGTCCGGGAATTCCAGAACCTTGACGCCGCCCGCCTGCAGGCGCTGCAGCGCTGCGCCGTTGTTGGCCAGGAACTGTGCCAGGTTCCACTGGTGCGCTTCGGCGGCAGCGATCTCGATGATCTTCTGCTGTGCCGGGGTCAGTTCATTGAACACATCGCGGTTGGTTGCCAGCGACAGACCTGCTCCCGGCTCGTGGAAGCCCGCAGTGTAGTAGGTCTTGGTGATTTCCTGGAAGCCGGCCTTTTCGTCGGCCCATGGACCGATCCACTCGGTACCGTCGATCGCGCCGGACGACAGCGCCTGATACACTTCCGACCCCGGAATGTTCTGTACGGATGCGCCAAGTTTACCCAGCGCCTTGCCGCCCAGACCCGGCATACGGAACTTCAGACCGTTGAAGTCTTCGGGGCTGTTGATCTCTTTCGAGTACCAGCCACCCGCCTGCGCACCGGTGTTACCGGCCAGGAAGGACTTCAGGCCAAAGATTTCGCCCAGCTCGTCATGCAGCTCCATACCGCCGTCATGATAGTACCAATTCACCAGTTCCTGTGCAGTCATGCCGAAAGGAACGGCTGTGAAGAACGCATAACCCGGGTGCTGGCCCACAAAGTAATAGTCAGCGGCATGATACATGTCCGCCTGACCCGACGACACCGCGTCAAATACTTCGAAGGCGCCAACCAGTTCGCCTGCCGCCTTGATTTCAACATTCAGGCTGCCATCCGACATGGCGTTGATGCTGTCGGCACAACGCTGCGCGCTGTCAAACACGCCCGCCAGACCACGACCCCACGAGGTCACCATGGTCAGGGTACGCTGGCCCTGAGCATAAGCCGGTGCCGCCAATGCGGTCGCTGCAGCAGCCGAACCGCCCAGCGCGGATTTTTTCAGAAATGAACGACGATCCATATGAGTGTTCCTCCCCTTCATAGTCACGGCCCGGCAGAACCGGACCTGTCGCATTCAGTGCGCGTCAGCCTAATGTGACCGAACTGAAAGGGAATACCTACTACTGCGTAGAGAATCGGATTCTTTGCGATTTCCGGCAAGAAATCAGACCGCAAAGCACGTCTTCCCCGACGATAATCTCTGTATTCCCCGAACAAAGCCCAATCTTTTTGCATTTTCGCCGCCGCTTGCGTATCGATTCGTCCATGCAAAGACTCCGACATCTGGTCTCGCTGACCTATGCGCAGAAATTGTCACTGGTTGCCGCAATCCCGCTCGTCGTGGCCGTGGCGGCAATTGCCGTGCTTGTGGCGTACGAGGCGCGCGCGACCGCCGAGCGTGAGATCGAAGCGCTGGAACGCAGCCTGGTCGAAGCCAAGAAGGAGGAGTTGCGCAACTACGTTACGCAGGCGCGCAACGGGTTCGCCTACATCTATGGCCGGGCCGAGCCTGATGACGAGGTCGCGAAAAACCTAGTGTCCCAAATCCTGTCGGCAATGATCTATGGCCAGGATGGGTTCTTCTTTGTCTACGATTATGACGGCAACAACCTGGTCAGCCCCCGCCAGACGCAGTTCATCAACCGAAACTGGGAAGGGCTGACGGACAGCGACGGCACTCCGATCGTTGACGAGTTCATCCGCCTCGCCCGCCAGGGGGCTGGTTGGCACAGCTTCATGTGGCAAAAGCCCTCGACTGGAGAGGAAGCACAGATGATCGCCTATGTCGTCGGGCTTCAGGACTGGCGCTGGGTCGTGGGAACAGGAGTCTTCATCGACGACATCGTTGCAACGGTCGCCAACGCCAGGGCCGAGGTCGAGGCCCGCGTTCAGCGCACCTTCATGTATATCGGCGCGATCGTTGTGGCGGCGGTGCTCATCGTCTTTGCATCCGGCATGTTGCTGAACATCCGCGAGCGCAGACTTGCGGACGCCAAGCTGAAGGAACTGACCCAGCGCGTCTTCGATGCCCAGGAAGAGGAACGAGGCCGCGTTGCCCGCGAACTGCATGACGGCATCAGCCAGATTCTGGTCGGTGTACGCTATGCGCTGGACAACGCGCGGCGCCGCCTGTCGCGCGGCGATGACGCGGGCGCACGCGATCCGCTGGACAAAGGGATTGACCATCTTGGCACCGCCATCACCGAGGTCCGCCGCATCAGTCGCGACCTGCGCCCCGGCGTACTGGACGATCTGGGCCTTGGGCCAGCGCTGAAAGCTCTGACCGACGATTTCCGGGACCGCACCGGGATCGAGACGGAATTCTCGACCGTGGTGTTCCGCAACCGCCTGGATCAAGACAGCAAGATTGCCCTGTATCGCATCGCGCAAGAGGCGCTGACCAATATCGAGCGCCATTCTGGCGCCACGCATGTTACGATAGACCTGCGCGGGCACAAGAAAGGTGCAACCATGCGGATCACTGACAATGGCCGGGGCATGCGGACCGATCCCAGCACCCCCAGCACCGGGATCGGGTTGCGCAACATGCAAGAGCGCATCGAACAGCTTGACGGGTCCCTGCGCATTCTGTCATCACGCGGGCCGCGCGGCGGCACTGTCATCGAAGTCAGCCTGCCGCTGAGCCACCTTCTGCCGCCGCAGGAAGACGCAACTCCGAACCGAAAGGCCGGCACATGAGCGCCGAAAGCATCCGAGTTCTTATCGTCGACGACCATCCAATGGTGGCCGAGGGCATCCAGTCCATCCTTGAAAGCTATGATGAGATCCAAGTTGTCGGTACGCTTGGCAGCGGACAGGCGGCAGTGGATCAGGCTGTTGACCTTGCCCCGGATGTGATCCTGATGGATCTGAACATGCCCGGCCTCGGCGGTCTCAGCGCCACGGAAATCATCCTGGAGCGATTGCCGGAAACGCGCATCCTGATCCTGTCGATGCATGACAGCCCGGAATATATCTCGACCGCGCTCAGCCACGGTGCCAAAGGTTACGTGCTCAAGGATGTGCCCACGGAAGAGATCAAGCAGGCCATTGATGCGGTGATGCGGGGTGAACAGTATCTGTGCACCGGCGCCAGCGGATCGCTCAAGCCCAAGGGCGACAACGTGCGCGAAGCGCTGACCGGACGTGAACAAACCATTCTGCTGGAACTAGCGCAGGGCAAATCCAACAAGGAAGTTGCGCAAACGCTGGATATTTCCGTGCGGACGGTCGAAACGCACCGCAAGAATATAAAGCGCAAACTCGGCATATCTTCAACCGCCGGGCTGACACGCTACGCTTTGGAACATGGCGTGCTGCAAGGGACTGGCGTCGGTTTCTGATCTGCACGCGCCCGCAGCGCGTAGCGCTGCCCGGCCCAACCAGAGGATACGCGCCACAGGCGTGTTGACGATGGGTGGGAGCGGTACCCGCCGGGTCAAAGACCTTCTCCGAAAAAAACCAATGTCCCGTCTTCGTCCAGAACGTGGAATTCACGCTGATTATAGGGCTGATTGAACGGCGGCCTGACACGGCCTTCGGGCAGATCGGCCAATCGGTCGCGCAGGCTGTCATAAAGCCCATCAATATCTTCAACATCGATATAGAAGGAGTGTTCATCACCCAATGGCTTGCCGTCATCCCGCGGCGGGCACTCCAAAAGGCGGATCGCAACAGGACCACGTTTCAAAAAGGCATAATTGTCTTGCGTGAACCCACAGGTGAACCCAAGGCGATCGCAATAGAAGTCGATCTGGTCCTTCAGGGACGAGCACAACACAAATGGTGTAAGCTGCAAAATCTTGGGCATCTGACTCTCCGGACAGGAAACAGGTGCATTGTACCGAGGTTGAACACTCAATCCAGCAATTGATCCTTTCGCAGTCCCGCGCGCTTGTAGTGATGCGGCAAAACGCGGCCATACAACTGCTGCGTCCGTTCCACACCGCCACACATGCCTTCAGCCTCGACAAAGGAAAAGATGCCGACATAACGACGGCGCTTGCCTCTGACCGGAGCGACCCGGTGCAGTGAATACCGGCCCTTGAAAATCTGTAAATCCCCCGGCCGCAGCTCCAGCCGGCGAACCCGCCCCATGTTCCCATCGAGAACCGAGGCCACCAGATCAAAGTTTTCATTTTCCGCCGTCCGCAGGTTGGGCACATACTCGAACGCGCCGCCCGTCTCTCCGTTCTGGATGGCCAGCGTCACGGTGTAGTTGTTGGTGTCGAAATGCCAGGGAAAGCCCTGCCCTTCTTCCACGACATTGATGATCACGTCCGCCAATGGATCATTGTAGCGAAAAAAGCGGTCTTCGGGTTCATTCAGGGCATCGCGGACAAAGGGAAGAAAGCCGTCGAACTCGTAAATGCGCCGCAGCGGGCCGGATTTCGAAAGATTGTCGGCCGGAACAAAGGCGTTCGAACGATCATAGAACCGGCGGATCGGATGAGCGATGCCAAGCCTTGGGTCGTCCTTCGTGAAATAGGCGTTGGTTCTGTTGAAGGACCGGTGCGCCTTGGGCGCCACCCCCTCGGCTTCTTGCACCAGAAGCTTGACCCCTGCTTCGTGCACGAAACCCGGCAGAACAGCACATCCATCCTGTTCCAACTCGCGTCTCAAATCCTCGATCAGCCGGTCATAAGCCGGTGAATCCGGACGATCGATTGGATAGCGGCCAAGATCAACCAGGTCCTGCAACATTTCAAGCCTCCGGGATTTGCCCCCTGCACGTTCAGCGTGGCGCAGAAAAAAGTAATGATCATGCCCGTTTCGGACATCGGCCTGACGCTTTCAGACCGCCTTATTCGCACACAAAACGGCCAGCTCACCCGCCGAATTCCCGGAAATTCCCGACATGCGGCACTCTGCGCAATAAAATGTCGCAAAATACCGCCGCTGAGATAGAAAATTGGTGCAATTGCCTGTTGACGCCCCTTCCCCCCGACCATAATGTCGCCTCCAAGCAAAAAGGAGCCTCTGGCGATGAGAACGCTAGTCGTAATCGTAGGAACCACGCGCATGGGCCGGTAACGGTAAACCATAATCGAACCCATGCGCCTCCGAAAAATCGGGGGCTTTTTTTTGTCGAACGCAAGACACATGTCGCGAACGGAGCAAAGCAGATGACACGTGAGATGACCGGCGCAAAGATGGTGGTTCAGGCCCTCAAGGATCAGGGCGTGGACACGGTATTCGGATACCCCGGTGGCGCCGTGCTACCGATCTATGATGAGATCTTTCTGCAAAACGACATTCGCCACATTCTGGTGCGTCACGAACAGGGCGCGATCCACGCGGCCGAAGGCTATGCCCGATCGACGGGAAAACCGGGCGTCGCGCTTGTCACGTCAGGCCCCGGTGCCACCAATGCTGTCACCGGTCTGACCGATGCGTTGCTGGATTCGATCCCGATCGTCGTTCTGACCGGGCAAGTCCCGACCTTCATGATCGGATCGGATGCGTTTCAGGAGGCCGACACCGTAGGCATCACCCGCCCCTGCACCAAGCATAACTGGCTGGTGAAGGACACGGACTCGCTGGCTGAAACCCTGCACGAGGCATTCCATGTCGCCACCTCGGGCCGCCCCGGCCCGGTGCTGATCGACATCCCGAAGGATGTGCAGTTCGCGTCGGGCGAATATGCCAGCCCGAAACCTTCGACCTCGCATTACCAACCCGCGATGAAAGGAGATCTGGAAGAGATCACCGAGCTGGTTGCCGCGATGGAAACCGCAAAGAAACCGATCTTTTATACCGGCGGTGGTGTTATCAATTCCGGCCCCGCGGCCAGCCAGTTGCTGCGTGAACTGGTGGATGCAACGGGCTTTCCGATCACCTCAACCCTGATGGGACTTGGCGCCTATCCTGCCTCGGGCGAAAATTGGTTGGGAATGCTCGGCATGCACGGCCTTTATGAGGCCAATATGGCGATGCATGATTGCGATCTGATGATCAATATCGGTGCGCGGTTCGATGACCGGATCACCGGGCGGATCGATGCGTTTTCGCCGAACTCGAAAAAAGCGCATATCGACATCGACCCGTCCTCGATCAACAAGGTCATCCGGGTGGACATCCCGATCGTCGGCGATGTGGCGCATGTGCTCGAGGATATTCTGAAGATCTGGAAGTCGCGCGGCCGCAAGACGGACGCCGCGAATGTCAAACAATGGCAGAACCAGATCGCCGAGTGGCGCAAGATCAACTGCCTGGCCTTCACCAACAGCGAAAAGTCGATCAAACCGCAATACGCGCTGCAACGCCTTGAAGAACTGACAAAAAAGCATGATCGCTACATCACCACCGAGGTGGGTCAGCACCAGATGTGGGCGGCGCAGTACCTTGGGTTCGAAGACCCCAACCGCTGGATGACATCGGGTGGTCTGGGCACGATGGGTTATGGGTTCCCCGCCTCGATCGGCGTGCAGATGGCGCATCCGGATGCTCTGGTGATCAATGTCGCCGGCGAGGCCAGCTGGTTGATGAACATGCAGGAAATGGGCACCGCCGTTCAGTACCGCCTGCCGGTGAAACAGTTCATCCTGAACAACGAACGTTTGGGCATGGTCCGCCAGTGGCAGGAGCTGCTGCATGGCGAGCGCTATTCACATTCCTGGTCCGAGGCCCTGCCCGATTTCGTGAAACTGGCTGAGGCCTTTGGCGCCAAAGGTATCCTGTGTTCCGACCCTGCCGATCTGGATGACGCGATCATGGAGATGATCAATTACGACGGTCCGGTGATCTTTGACTGTCTGGTCGAAAAGCACGAGAACTGCTTCCCCATGATCCCGTCGGGCAAGGCCCATAACGAGATGCTGCTGGGTGAGGCCGAGACGCAGGGCGTGATCGACTCCAAAGGTTCGGTTCTGGTTTAACGAAATTCGACGGATTTGGTTGAGCGCCGCGCTGTACCCAACCTGTCAAGGATGATGAAAGGGACGTAAATGTCTGCCCTACATATCAAAAAAGGCTCTACCCGCCATTCGGCCTATAACCTACGGCCCACCTTCTCGGACGTTCAGGAACGCCATACCATCGCGGTTCTGGTCGAAAACGAGCCCGGAGTGCTGGCCCGTGTCATCGGCCTTTTCTCGGGTCGTGGTTACAACATCGAAAGCCTGACGGTGGCCGAGGTTGATCATACCGGCCACCTGAGCCGCATCACCATCGTCACCACCGGCACGCCGCAGGTCATCGAACAGATCAAGGCGCAGCTTGGCAGGATTGTTTCGGTGCGTGACGTGCATGATCTGACCGTCGAGGGCGCCTCGGTCGAGCGTGAACTGGCGATCATCAAGGTCGTCGGCGAAGGCGACAAGCGGGTCGAAGCCCTTCGGCTGGCCGATATCTTCCGCGCCAATGTGGTCGACAGCACGCTCAATTCCTTCATCTTCGAAATCACCGGTGCGCCCGACAAGATCGACGCATTTGCCGACCTGATGCGCCCGCTGGGCCTGATGGAAATCGCGCGTACCGGCGTAGCGGCCCTGCTGCGCGGCGATTGATCGACCTGTCCCGCCTTGGCGCTTGTCTTGCAGCCAAGGCGGGAACACTTTTTAGGGTTGCTGGTCCTTTCAAATTCAACTCTTGCGATCTGAATGCGCTATAATTGCCATATGGTCGGCTTTTCCCAATAAAGATCAGGCATTTTCAGATAAAGCCTATTGCCTTTACACATGAGGGCGTTAGCCTCGAAGCTGCAACGCGACGTGGGGATACGTTGCTTGGGGTCATTCTGTACGATTTTAAAAATGCACAGGGCTTCGGCTTCAGTGCGACGATGGTTTCTTCCGGAAACTAAGCAAGACGTGGGCACCCATGACTGACGATATTCGTAGTCCGGCTGAGATTCGCGCAATGTTTGGTGCGAACCTTCGGCAATTGGCGAAGCGATATCGCTCGATCTCGGCGCTGTGCCGACAACTTGGCGTAAACCGTACCCAGTTCAACAGATATCTTTCCGGTGAAAGCGTACCCAGACCGGATGTGCTGGACCGTATATGCAGGTTTTTCGATGTCGATGCCCGCATTCTTCTGAAACCGCTGGACGAGATTGAGAAGATCGAAGAACACCCTGCAACTCCGGCCCTGACAGAGTTTCTGGGCTCGGGTGCGGATGCGATCGAGAAATCCCCGTTTTCCCCCGGGTTCTACGCGGTGATCGAAAGCCTGTCGGCTGAACACCGGATGACCCTGCTGCACGCCCGACCCTTGGCCCAATGTACGTTGATCCGTGGCTACGTGTCGCGAGCAGCAATGCCCGAGGCACCCCCGAAGGCGCGGGAAATACAGGGGATAGCAGCCTCAAGCGGTGACACTGTCTATATGCTGACCTCCCAACGGGAAGGTCAGAACAGCCGGGTCTATCTGATCTCTCCGGACCCCACGGGAACGGCAGTTCATTGGCGTGGGTCGGTCATCAGCCCGACAAATGCGACAACGCCCGAACCCGTTGTGCTAAAATACCTTGGGCACGACTCGACGGCCATTTTTGCTGCTGCGCGATTGTCGACGAACAACGTGGCTCAGAACCTGTAACCTACCGCCTCAGGTTGGTGTTTTCCCTTCATCATTCTGCGTGATCTGCCGGTACAGATGCCAACTGGCATGTCCCAGCAACGGCAGGACCACCAGCAACCCCAGAAACCAGGGCACCATCGCCAGAAATGTCAGCACCGCGATGAAGGCACCCCAGGCCAGCATCACCGTAAAGTTCTCTGACACGTAGGTAAAGCTGGTGATCATGGCCGTTACGAAGTCCAGCTCGCGGTCCAGCAGCAGAGGGATCGACAGAACGGTGATCATGTACAGAACGGTTGCAAAAACCGCCCCGACGGCCGTGCCGACGGCCAGCATTGTCAGGCCATTCAATGTCAGAAACACCTCAAGCGAGGTCGACACGTTGGTCATCGTCGCCAACCCCATGAACAGGGCAAAAATCATGTGACCCAGAAAAAACCAGAAAAGAAACACGACAACTATGATCGCGCAGATCGAGGGCAATTGTCGGCGGCTTTGCTGCATCACGACCCCGAAGATCGCGCCAAAGTCGAGCGGCTCGCCTTGTTCCAGCCTGTGCGACACCTCGTACAGACCAACAGCGGCAAACGGGCCGATCAGCGGAAACCCGATGGCCGCCAGCACCAGCCAAAAGGTTGTTCCGGTCTGAATTGTCACCCATGCCATCGCCCACCCGGACAGTACGTAAAACCCCGCAAAAATTAGGCCGAACAGCGGTGCGCGGCGAAAGTCGGCCCAGGCGCTCTGCAATGCAGTCCGCAGCATGGCAGTATCGACCGGTCGCATATCCGGAACACCAAAGGGTTTGTCCATGTTGTCTTCCTCCTCCCTGACCGGCGTTATTGCATCGCCGGCCTCTTGTTCGGCCAATTGGTTTCGGCGTGGTAAGCCGCACCGACTGACAATAGTTTCCGATCCGATCCTCTGGGCCCGAACAATTGAAACCCCATTGGCAGCCCCTGCGTGCCAAACCCCGCGGGCGCAGCAAGGCATGGCAGGCCGATCAGGCCGACCGGTATCGTGACATGCATCCATCGGTGATAGGTATCCATGGTCCGGCCCGCGATCTCTGTCGGGTAAGGCAAATCAACCGAAAACGGCCAGATCTGAGCGGACGGCAGAACCAACGCGTCAAACTGTTCGAACAGGTTCGCCGCGCAACGGAACCATTCCGAGCGGATGACACTAGCGTGGTGCACCTCCATTGCACTCATTGCCAGACCCCGATCCAGTTCCCATTGTGCTGAATCTTTCAAATCTTCCTTTTGCGACGCCAGGGGTTCCAGCCCGGCGGCCACGCTGAACGACCGCAAGGTGATCCAGCTGGTCCAGAGTTTTTCGGCATCGAAAGGCGGGGCGACGTCCTCAACCCGCGCGCCACGTGTTTCGAACACGTCCATCGCGTCTTTGCAGATGTCAAGAATACCGGGCTCGGTCGGAAAAGCGCCGCCCCAGTCGCCAAGCCACCCGATCCGCAGCCTTTGCAGATCTGCGGCGGTCACCGGCGACACCGGCGCACTTTCAACGGCCAGCGGCAAGCGCGGGTCCGGACCCGAGATGACATCAAGCAGAACACCCAGATCTTCGGGGCAGCGCGCCATGGGGCCCAGTGTCGACAACTGGTGCAAAAAGCTGTCCCCGACGGGATCGGAAGGCACCCTGCCCCAGCTTGGCCGAAAGCCATAAACGTTGTTCCAGGCGGCAGGGTTGCGCAAGCTGCCCATCATGTCCGAGCCATCGGCCAGCGCAACCATGCCCGTCGCCAAGGCAACCGCCGCCCCGCCGGATGAGCCACCGCAGGTACGGTCGGCATCATAAGGGTTGCGCGTTGCCCCATAGACCGGATTGAACGTGTGCGATCCCAGCCCAAATTCCGGCGTATTGGTCTTTCCGATCAGGATGGCACCGGCTTGCCGCATCCGCGCGGCGATCAGATCGTCACTGGCTGGCACGTGGTCTTGAAAAACGGGTGATCCTTGCGACGAGACGACACCCGCCACGTTCACAAGATCCTTGACTGCGATTGGAAGACCGTGCAGCGGGCCGGTGATCGGGCCGTCGTCACAGGCCTTCGCCTCGGCCATCAAACCATCTGAATCCCTTAATGCGACGATGGCATTCACCTCACCATTGACCTTGGCGATGCGATCCAGCGTGGCCTGCATCACGTCCGAGGCTGAAACCTGCCGGTTGGCCAACTGTTTCAAAAGGTCTGTAGCCGATATCCGGGTCAGGTCCATGACGCGCCAATCCATTGTCGTTTCCGGCAGCCTAGCGGGCAGCTCGGATCATTTAAACCCACTGTTTAAATGTATCTTTTCAGCGTCGTCCCAGACGGCAATGTCAGCGCGCTGATCTGCGAAAATGCAGGTTGCTGTCAGCCCCAAGCCAGTAGCGCAAGCAAAGAACGATCGCGATGCAGCTGAGCACCAGCCAGATCCCGCCCCACAACATGGCAGAGCCACCGAATTCCTCGGCCAGCATGAATGCATCCGAACGCGCGCCAGACCGTTGGATCGTGTCATCGAAGATGTCGAAAGGGACATAGATCATACTGGTCAATCCGATCACACGCAGCACCAGATCGCTTGCATCGGGACGCAGATACCACGCCGCAGCAATCATCGCAGCCCCGGTTCCGATGCTGAAAACAAGGGCGAACGGGTCGCGGATATACAGCACCGCCACCAGACACATGACACCGCCAAAACCCGCCAGAACGGCGCGGTCGGCCCTTGTTCGCAAGGCAAGGATCAAAAGGGCCATGCCAAGCGCCAGTGAACCAAGATACCCGGCAGACAGGCTGAGAAAGCGATTGCCGCCCCGGCCGACGACAACGCCGCCCTGTTGTGATGAGATCGAAAAGCTCTCGACCGAGCCACCCGTCATCAGGATCGTCACCGCATGAGACAGCTCATGCAGAAAGACGACCAGTATCTTCAGTGGAACCGCAACCAGTGTATTCCAAAGCAGAAACACCAGGGCCGTGATGAGGATAAGCTGCCAATGCCCTTTCAGAACGTTCAGGAAAGGGCTGTTACGCTTCACCTCAGATGTCGCCCTGGGCCTCGGAGCGGCTCTTGCCCGCCACGTTCAGGGCCAGTGTGGCCGCCATGAAGCCGTCCAGATCGCCGTCCAGAACACCCTTGGTATCCGAGGTCTCGTAATTGGTCCGCAGGTCTTTGACCATCTGGTAGGGCTGCAAAACATATGACCGGATCTGGTTGCCCCAGCCCGCATCCCCCTTGGCCTCGTGTGCCGCGTTGATGTCGGCGTTCCGGCGGTCCAGCTCCAGTTGATACAAGCGCGATTTCAGAGCCTTCATGGCGATATCGCGGTTCTGGTGCTGCGACTTCTCGGACGAGGTCACGACAATCCCGGTTGGAATGTGCGTGATCCGCACGGCCGAGTCCGTGGTGTTCACGTGCTGACCACCGGCACCCGATGACCGGTAGGTGTCGATGCGGATATCGGCGGGGTTCACCTCGATCTCGATATTGTCGTCGACCACCGGATAAACCCAGACCGAACAGAACGAGGTGTGCCGCTTGGCCGCCGAGTCAAAAGGCGAAATCCGCACCAGCCGGTGCACGCCGCTTTCGGATTTCAGCCAGCCGTAGGCGTTGTGGCCGGAAATCTTGTACGCAGCGGATTTGATCCCTGCCTCTTCACCCGGGGTTTCGGACTGAAGCTCGACCGTATAGCCTTTTTTCTCGGCCCAGCGCACATACATCCGCGCCAGCATCGAGGCCCAGTCGCAGCTTTCGGTTCCGCCCGCGCCCGAGTTGATCTCGAGGAAGGTGTCGTTGCTGTCGGCCTCACCGTCAAGCAGGGCCTCAAGCTCTTTCTTCGCGGCCTTGGCCTGAAGCGCCTTGATCGCGGCTTCGGCGTCCTGGACAACTTCTTCGTCTTCTTCCATTTCGCCCAGCTCAATCAGTTCGATATTGTCGCTGAGATCAGTTTTGATGGACTCGTAGGTCTCGATCGCGTCGACCAGCATCTGCCGCTCGCGCATCAGTTTCTGCGCCTTTTCCGGATTGTCCCACAGGTTGGGATCTTCGACACGCGCATTGAATTCCTCAAGGCGATGCGGCGCGGTCTCATAGTCCATGCGCTGCGCCAGCAGCTCCAGCGACTTTTCGATTTCCGCCACAGTGTTCTGGGTTTCGGCGCGCATGGTCTTGTCCCAACTTGCTCAATCAGGCCTGCGTGATAGCAAGAGGTGCGAGACACCACAAGACGGGCTGAGCGTGAATGCCAGGCACATTCCAAGAGTTTCTGGATCGATGGGAATTGCATCAACCGGAACTGGTTGCCGAGACAGCCCAGGCGCGGGTGTGGAAGGTACAGTCGGAACACGGGCCGGCCGCCCTGAAACTCTATCGCGGACCGGATCGCGGCAACGAAGAACCCGGGACCGCGCTGTTGAAAGCCTGGCATGACCGGGGCGCGGTTCGGGTTCTCAACGAGGAACGGAATGCCGTTCTGATGGAATGGCTGGAAGGCCCGTCTTTGGGGGACATTGCGCGGGCAGGACGTCCTGAAGACGCTGTTGCGATCCTTGCAGAAACGGCGGCGCGCCTGCATGGGAAGGCCACCGCTGACGTCGGTGGCTTGAAACCCCTGAACCAGGTGTTCGCCCCTTTGTTCGGCTGCACCTTTGCTCCGGCCTGCCCAACCCTTCTGCGCAAGGACGTGCTGTCCGCCACGAATCTGGGTCAGCACCTGTTGATCAGCCAGCCCACGCCGGTACCCCTGCACGGGGATCTTCACCCGGACAACATTATTCTGACCCACAATGGCCCGCGGGTTTTCGATGCCAAAGGATATGCAGGAGATCCGGCCTTTGAACTGGCAAATGCACTGCGGCACCCAAAAGGCATGACCGAATTGGTGCGCGATCCCCGGCAGATCGAAACCTGCCTGTCGCTATATTCCGAAGCCATGAATATTTCAAAGAAACGGCTGACCCAATGGGCAGCCGTCAAATGCGCCTTGTCCATCTGCTGGCGATCCGACGGTGCCATCGAAAACGACTCGGAAGCCGACCTTTTGCACCTTTTTCTGGACGTGGCCGATTAGTAAAGACCGCCGGTACTCAGATCGCCTTGCGTGGCCTTGGGGCCGACCGTGATGGTTTGACCGGTGGAAGTTTGAACCTGCACACCTGCGCGCTGTGCTTCCTCGAACAAAGGCAGGTCGGAACCAATCGCAAAACCACCGTCGTAAACACGGTCGATGAACCCATCGACACCGTCGCGGAAGAACTCGGCCACGACATAGTCGCCAGTGGCGTCATCCGGCAGACGGGCGCCGCTGAAACGGTCGATTTTGATGAAGTGGCCACCTTCTGGAACCTTGAATGGCCCACCGCCATACTTTTCGACGGCTTTTTCCATGAAGCTCTGGAACACCGGGCCACACAAGGTACCACCATAAGCCCCCCGCCCCATCGGGCGCGGGCGGTCGTAACCGATATAGCAGCCCGCCACGATGTTCGAGGTGAAGCCGATGAACCACGCATCCTTGGATTCGTTGGTGGTTCCGGTCTTGCCGGCCGTCGGCACCGGCAGGTTCACATAGCGCGAGGCGGTGCCGCGATCCACCACGCCTTTCATCATGGACGTCAGCTGATAAGCCGTGATGGCATCCATGACCTGCGCGCGGTCCGTGACAAGGGTTGGGGCCTCGTCGGGCTCGAGCCAGGTCGAGTTGCAATTCAGGCATTGGCGATCATCATGACGATAGATGGTCTTGCCGAACCGGTCCTGAATACGGTCGACCAGAGTGGGTTCAACCCGCTGACCCCCGTTCGCGAACATCGCATAAGCGGCGACCATCTTGTACAGCGTCGTTTCTTCGGACCCCAGCGAGTTTGCAAGGAACGCGCCCATCCGGTCATAGACGCCAAAGCGTTCGGCGTAGCCTGCAACCACCGGCATCGTGACCTCTTGCGCCAGACGGATGGTCATCAGGTTCCGCGACTGCTCGATCCCGGTGCGCAAGGGCGTCGGCCCGTAGAACTTGTTTGACGAGTTCTTGGGCCGCCACAAGCCCTGTGGCGTGTTCACCTCGATCGGTGCGTCCACAACGATGGTTGCCGGGCTGTATCCGCTGTCCAGCGCGGCGGCATAGACAAAGGGCTTGAAGCTGGACCCCGGCTGGCGCTGTGCCTGCGTGGCGCGGTTGAAAACGGTATCCTGATACGAGAACCCGCCCTGCATCGCCAGAACGCGGCCCGAGTTCACATCCATCGCCACAAAGGCGCCCTGAACTTCGGGCACCTGACGGGCAGACCACTGCCCCTCTTCGCCCTCGACAACAAGGATCACATCACCGCGTTTGAAGTTCGCCGCAAAATCACCCTGCATCCACTTGATATCGGACCGCGGAATAGTGCCATCCGCAGGGCCGTCTTCGATCCCGACGGTAAGTTGCTGATCCGAGACATTCAGAACCACGGCGGGATACCAGCGGGTCGGCAGCACCACATCGCGCGGGATTTCCAGAAGCGACAGTGCCTCGCGCCACTGTGCCTCATCCGCAAGTTTTTCTTCCGGAATCACTTCGCCGGTGCCGCGCCATTTCCCGCGCGACCGGTCATATTTTTGCAACGCCGTGCGCAGGGCCTTTGCGGCCTCGACCTGCATTTCTTCGTCCACCGACGCACGAACCGTGAAGCCGCCGGTAAAGAACTCACCTTCACCAAAGTCCTCGCTCAGTTGGCGACGGATTTCGTCGGTGAAGTAGTCACGCGGCGGCAATGCGGTGCGGAAGCTTTCGAAATCGCCGTTCTGAACCGAGCGCAGCGGCATCTCTACCTCGGACTCATAGGTCGCCTGATCGATGTAACCGTTCTGGTACATCTCACGCAGCACATAGTTTCGGCGGGCCAGCAGGCGTTCCTTTTCCCGAACCGGGTGGTAATCCGACGGCGCCTTGGGCATCGCGGCCAGCATCGCGGCTTCGTGCGGGGCAAGTTCCTGCAAGGTCTTGTTGAAATAGGTCTGCGCGGCGGCCGTCACACCGTACGAGTTCTGACCCAGAAAGATCTCGTTCAGGTAGAGCTCAAGGATCTGCTCCTTGTCCAGGGTATCCTCGAGCCGGGTGGCCAGGATGATTTCCTTGATCTTGCGTTCCGCCCGGCGGTCGCCCGACAACAGGAAGTTCTTCATCACCTGCTGCGTAATGGTCGACGCACCGCGCACGGTACCGCCTTTGGTGCGCACCGCTTCGACACCTGCCGCGACGATGCCGCGTGGGTCATAACCCTGATGGGTATAGAAATTCTTGTCTTCCGCCGAAATAAACGCCTGCTTCACCAGATCGGGAATTTCCGCGGACGGCGTGAACAGGCGGCGTTCCTGCGCGAATTCGTCGATCAACTGGCCTTCGCCCGAATAGATCCGGCTGATCGTCGGGGGCTTGTACTGGGCCAGGGATTCGTGGCTGGGCAGGTCCCGGCCATACATCCAGAACACCGCACCGATCACCAGTGCGACCATGAAAATACCCAAGGTAACGATACTGAAGATCGCCCCGAAAAACGAAAGAATGAACCGGATCACGTTACTGCCTTTTTCTCGCGGTGGTGCCTATATAGTGTTGCACCGCCCAAGGGTCAAAACACCAAGCGTATTCTAGCCGTTTTGCGTCGCAAGGTCACTGGCCAATCAGGGATTTGCGGATCACATCCTGCTGACGCCAGTCTTCGATCCCCTGAAAAATACCCAAGGCCATTTTCGCCCGCCATTCCGAATCCCTGAGGTTTTCTCGATCTCTGGGGCTCGACAGAAATCCAAGTTCGACCAAAACAGACGGAATATCGGCCGCCTTGAGCACCGAGAACGAAGCGGTCCGCAGCGGTTTACGGTTCATCGGCCCGCCTTGCTGGGCCATCCCGTTGGCGATCGCGCTGGCCAAGGACCTGGTCCGCGGCATCGTTTCCTGGCGCGCCAGATCAAGTAGAACATCGGCCACCTGATCATCGGCACCATTCAGATCGATACCCGAGATCAAATCCCCCCGATCATGCCGCTCGGCCAGTTTTGAACTGGCCACATCCGAAGCATCGGCCGACAGGGTATAGACGGCAGCCCCATGGGCCTGACCTTCCGACAGGGAATCCGCATGCAGCGAAATGAACAGATCCGCGCCAGCCCGATGCGCCAGGGCAATCCGGCGCTCCAACGAGACGAACTGGTCGTCAACCCGGGTCAGGACCACCTCATAACCTCCTGATCGCAAGAGAACTTCGCGCAGTTCGCGGGCAAAGGTCAGCATCAGGGTTTTTTCATCAACGCCGTCGATTTCGGCACCCGGATCAATCCCGCCATGCCCCGGATCGAGCATCACGCGCAACGGCCTGTCTGCCGAGCGCGCCGATGCCTGCGGCACATCAGCCGGTTCCGGCAGGTCCCATCCCGGGTTGCGCGGCGCACCTGCGGTTGCGTTGAACGTATCAAAATCCGTGCCCTTGAGGTTGAGAGACAGCATAGCCGACCCCGAATCCTCGGCAACAGCCAACTCGGCAGTGTCTACGGCCATCGGAGCGCCCAGTTCCAACACCAGCCGCGACCAACCCGGAACATAGGCTCCGAATTGCACGCCGCTGACGCGTTCGGATTGCAGGAAATCCGTTCGGTTCAGCCCGGTCCAATCCACTTCGTTGAAGTCCAGAACCATCCGGTACGGATCCTGCAAGGTGAAGATCCGGTACGGCACCCCCTGGCTCAGGCCGATATCCACGCGAACGCCGGTTCGTCCCACATCCGTGATGCGGCTTTGGTCGGGCTGAACGCGTGCCAGCGCACTGAAATCCTGCGCAACGGCACTGCCGCACAGCGCCCAGATCAGGGCGATGCAAATGAAGATCCTGCTCATGGCCTCAAGTTTTCCCGAGATCGTTTGCCGGGCAGCCTATACCACAAGGGCTGATTTGTGAACGGCTCAGGCAGGTTCCCCGATCACCTTCCGCTCGGTCATGAAAACGCGCAACCGTTCCAGCCCGTCCTGAATGTCGGCCGTCGAACGCGCATAGGAAAAACGCAACGTCGTATGGCCGCGCTGCGGATCGAAATCCAGACCCGGCGTGACCGCGACCCCGGCCTTTTCCAGAATCTCGGCCGCAAATGCGCGGCTGTCATCGGTCAGGTCAGACACGTCGGCATATACATAGAAAGCCCCGTCCGGAGGCGCGATTTTCGTAAAGCCCGCCTTGGGCAGCCCGTCCAGCATCAGGGCGCGGTTTCGGCGGTACACGTCCAGATTGGCTTGCAGTTCGTCCTCGCAATCCATCGCGGCCAGTGCGGCAACCTGACTGGCATGCGGCGCGCAAATGAACATGTTCTGGGCTATCCGCTCGACCACGCGCACCTGATCCTCGGGCACGACCATCCAGCCCACGCGCCAACCGGTCATCGAGAAATACTTGGAAAACGAGTTGATCACATAGCACTCATCCGTCAGTTCCAGCGCGGTCACGGCCTTGGCCTCATATTCCAGACCATGATAGATTTCGTCGCTGATGAAGGATGCCCCCTGCCCGTGTGCGGCTTCGATCAGCGACCCCATGGCGGCGTGATCCAGCATCGTGCCGGTAGGATTCGCCGGAGACGCCACCATCAGCCCCTTCAGGCCCATTCCCTGAATATCCGCTGCCACGGGTTGCAGACGGTTTTCAGGCGCAGTCGGCAGATCGACCGGCACCAATCCAAGTGCCCTGAGAATCTGGCGATAAGACGGATACCCCGGCGCACCGATTCCGACGCGATCCCCGCTGTCGAACAATGCCGTGAAAGCCAGCAGAAACCCGCCGGACGATCCGGGCGTGATGACCACGCGCCCCGGGTTCAGGTCCACATCGTACCACTCACCATAAAGCTGCGCGACACGCTTTCGCAGCGCAGGCAAACCCAGAGACACCGTATATCCCAACGGGCTTTGATCCATCGCCTTGGCCAGCGCCTCGGTCGCGCCCTTGGGGGCGCCGGTTCCAGGCTGGCCAACTTCCATGTGAATCACATGGCGACCCGCTTCTTCCGCACGGCGCGCGGCCTCCATCACGTCCATCACGATGAAGGGATCGACCCCGGACCGGGTTGAGTTTCTCATGCCCATCTCCCATGTTGCAGCCATGGCTTTTGAACGCGTATCCCTGCTGAGGTCAATCCCGGCTCTGATCCTGTCGGTTGGTGTCTGGCTGGCGGCGGCAACGCAATCCCATGGGCAAAGCCTGATCCGCGACCCCGATATCGAGCGTGGCCTGCGCGAGCTTGCCTTTCCGGTTCTGCGCGCCGCCGGTCTGAACACCAATCGGGTTCAAATCCTTGTGGTCAATGACAACACGTTCAATGCATTCGTCATAGACTACAACGCCATCTATTTGAATTACGGGCTGATCCTTACGGTCGAAAGCCCCGAAATGCTGCAAGCGGTGATCGCGCATGAGGCCGCGCATATCGCGAACGGCCATCTGGCCCGCCGCGCCGAAAACCTGAAGGCGGCGCGGCGCAATGCGGGCCTTGGTACCGCTTTGGCCCTGCTTGCGGCTGCGGCCGGAGGGGGTGAAGCCGCCATTGGCATCGCCGCAGGCACCCAAGGCGCCGCAATCCGCAGCTTTCTGGGCCATACCCGCGCCGAAGAGGCCTCGGCCGACCGAAGCGCCGCAAGCTATCTGCGATGGGCTCAGATTTCCCCCAGCGGCATGGTGGAGCTGCACAGAAAATTCGCGGGTCAGGAATTGCTGAGCGTCGCCAATCAGGACCCGTACATGCGGTCGCATCCCACCAGTCGTGAACGATTGCGCGCCGCCGAAGCGTTTCTGGATGAGTTCGGCGACAAGGCCGTTCCGAATGCCAATGCCGATTACTGGTTTGCCCGCGTCAAAGGCAAACTGTCGGCCTTTTTACGCTCACCCAGTTGGACATTACGGCGCGCCAAAGAAGAAACCGCTCAGGACATCCGCCTGATGCGCGAGGCTTCGGCCCATCATCAGAACCGTGATTTGGATCGCGCGCGTCGTGCCATCGACGAGGCCCTGGCGCTGCGCCCGAACGACCCCTACTATTATGACCTGAAAGGGCAAATTCTGCTGGAAAACAGGCGAATAGGCGCGGCTGTTGAAGCGTATGGGAACGCTGTTGAAATGGCTCCGAACGATGCGCTTATCCTGGCTGGATACGGGCGGGCGCTGTTGGCGCAGGGTCAAACCAAACAGGCCCTGAGCGTGCTGGAAAAAGCCCGCGCCCGGGACTATCGGAACGCCAGGCTGTTGCAGGATCTGGGTGTGGCCTATGCTCAGGTTGGCAATGATGGTATGGCATCCACCGTGACGGCAGAGCGGTATGCGCTGCAAGGGCGGTTGAAAGATGCCGGAATTCACGCGAAACGCGCCGTGGCACGACTGCCCGAAGGTTCACCGGGTTGGCAAAGGGCACAAGACGTGTTGATTGCGGCGGAACGACTCGACAAAGACAAAAGGAAACGGAAATGATCCTCAGACATGCTGCACCCGCCCTTCTGGGGCTTTCCATGGCGGCGACCTCGGCGCAGGCGCTGGACTTGAATGCGATGAACGATGCCGAGAAGGCGGAATTTGGTGCCCAGGTGCGCGAATACCTGCTGGAAAACCCCGAAGTGATCATCGAAGCCATCAACATTCTGGAAGAGCGCAATGCCGTCGCCGAAGCCGCGGCGGACAAAGAACTGGTCGCCGCCAATGCGGATGAACTGTTTGATGACGGGTACAGCTGGGTTGGCGGCAACCCGGATGGCGACATCACGCTGGTCGAGTTCATGGACTACCGGTGTGGCTATTGCCGCCGTGCCGTTCCCGAAGTTACCAGCCTGCTGGCAGAAGACGGCAACATCCGCCTTGTGATCAAGGAATTCCCCATTTTGGGTGATGCGTCTGTGCTGTCCTCACGTTTTGCCGTGGCCACCAAACACGTGGCGGGCGACGACGCATACAAGCAGGTCCATGATGCCCTGCTGGAATTCACCGGCGAGCCAACCGAAGTTGCCCTGCGCCGCATCTCGGACGGTTTGGGGCTGAACAGCGACGAGATCATCGCGGCGATGGACAGCGATCGCGTTACGGATGAGATTGCGCGCACCCGTGCTCTGGCCCAGCGGATGCAGATCTCGGGCACGCCTTCGTTCGTGTTGGGCACAGAGATGCTGCGTGGCTATTTGCCAGCCGATCAGATGCAGCAAATCGTTAACGGTATACGTGCCGAACGCGGCTAAGGCCGGATCTGTCGGCGACGTGCCATGAAGCGGCGGGAATTTCTGGTGGCCGGAGGAGCGTTGGGTATGACGTGTTTCTCTGGCCAGTCTATTGCGCAGTCCGCGACAGGCTTCCACGTGCCGGCCGAAGACGCCCGGCATGAACGCACTTTCATGCAATGGCCGGTCAGCCGAACCGTATATCGCGATCCCGTTTTTCTGGAAATGGTACAGGGGACCATTGCGGAAATCGCAAACACGATCTCTGCTTTTGAACCCGTCACAATGCTCGCCGGATCGGAACATCACGCAGACATCAGCAAACGGCTTTCTGCGGCGGTCGAGATCAGGGATGTCCCGACCGAAGATCTGTGGTGCCGGGACGCAGGCCCGGTCTTTGCGATCAATACCCGTGGCGCGCTTGCGGTCCAACAGATCCAGTTCAATGGGTGGGGAAGAAAACAGGTTCACGCACATGATGCGAAAATTGCCGGCAGAGTGGCCGAAAGGCTGGGTCTGCCCCTGTTGCCGACCGGGCTGATCGGCGAAGCCGGTGGCGTCGAGCAGGATGGGCATGGGACGCTAATGGCGCATGAAAGCTCGTGGGTGAATGACAACCGCAATCCCGGCCTCACTCGGGACGAGATCGAAGCCCGGTTGTTGGCGGCCTATGGGGCCAAACGCATGATCTGGTCCGAAGGAGTCTGGGGCGAAGATATCACCGACTATCACATTGACAGTCTGGCCCGCTTTACCGGCCCCGGTCGCGGCATCATCAACTTGCCGGATGAACCGGACAAAGATGATCCTTTCCACATGGCCGCGCTGGACACCCATGATCGTCTCATTGCCGCGGGCATCAACATGGACGTGATACCCGAGCCGCATTTCCGCCGTGTCGAAGACCCGGATTTCGTGGCCTCTTATGCCAATTACTACGTCTGCAATGGCGGTGTGATTGCGGCCCGGTTCGGAGACTCGGAAACAGACAGGATCGCGTCGGAAACGCTTGCAAGGCACCACCCTGGGCGTGAAGTCGTGACGCTTGACGTGGATGTGCTGGGAGAGCTTGGCGGCGGCATCCATTGCGCTACACAACAGATGCCCGGTTTTTAAATGTCGCGAAGAAACATGCTATTCAGCCGCTTCAGCCGCCGCATCCAGTTCAGCCGCCTTTTTCTCGACCTCTTCCACGATGTGATCGATCATCTGGTCGTTCGACATCTTGTGGCTGGCTTTGCCGGCCAGATAGACCATGCCGGACCCTGCCCCGCCGCCGGTGAAACCAACATCGGTCATGAGCGCTTCACCCGGCCCGTTGACCACGCAGCCGATGATCGACAGGGACATCGGCGTCTTGATGTGTTCAAGGCGATGTTCCAGCGCCTCGACGGTTTTGATGACATCAAAACCCTGTCGCGCGCAGGATGGGCACGAGATGATATTGACGCCCCGATGACGCAGGCCAAGGGATTTGAGGATTTCAAACCCGACCTTGACCTCTTCCACCGGATCAGCAGACAGGCTGACGCGGATCGTGTCGCCGATCCCCATCCACAGCAGGTTGCCCAACCCGATGGCCGATTTGATCGTGCCGCTGACCAGCCCTCCGGCCTCGGTAATGCCCAGATGGATGGGGGCATCCGTCGCCTCGGCAATGCCCTGATAGGCCGCGGCCGACAGGAACACGTCGCTGGCCTTTACGCTGATCTTGAACTCGTGAAAATCATTGTCCTGAAGGATGCGGATATGTTCCAGCCCGCTTTCGACCATCGCCTCGGGGCACGGCTCGCCATACTTCTCAAGCAGGTGCTTTTCCAGGCTGCCCGCGTTCACGCCGATGCGGATCGAGCAGTTGTGGTCGCGCGCCGCCTGGATGACTTCTTTTACCCGGGTTTCGTCGCCGATATTGCCGGGGTTGATGCGCAGACAGGCAGCGCCCGCTTCGGCGGCCTCGATCCCGCGCCGATAGTGGAAATGAATATCCGCCACGATGGGCACCGGGCTTTCCCGAACGATCTGTTTCAGCGCCCTGGACGACGCTTCGTCAGGAACCGATACGCGAACGATATCCGCACCCGCCTCGGCCGCCGCCTGCACCTGCGCCACGGTCGCCGCCACATCGGTGGTCAGCGTATTGGTCATGGTTTGAACGGCAATGGGTGCATCGCCTCCAACGGGGACGTTGCCGACCATGATTTGACGGGATTTACGACGATAGATGTCGCGCCATGGGCGCACGTGATTGAGGGACATAAGGACGGATCCGCGTCTGCCTGAGTTGCGATTGTAGATAGTTCGGCAACGGGGTTATCGCAATGGCTAGATCACTCGGCGGGAGTTTCTGTCGCCTCGGTTTGCAGTTCCGCCACCAGTTGCTTGAGCGCACTGTTCTGTTCCGCCTCCAGATCGGCGACGGCATAGGCCTCGGACACGGCGTCTTTCGACAGAACAACACCCTTGGCGACCGTGCCCGGAGCACCCGCCGGGCCGTAATGTTCACCGTTCATCGCGAAATATACCGATCCCGACGCGCCCGCACGCAATGTCGGCGGTTCTTCTGTCAGGGGCACTTCGAATACACTGCCTTGCTCGACGGTTCCCAGCGTACCTTCGAAAATGACGCTGCCATCCGCAGCCGTCACACGCATCCAGGCGGGATCAACTGCCACGATCTTTAGCGTGGTGTCGATCTGTTCGACCACTTGCGGCAGGGCCGGTTTTTCGACCGTGTGCAGTTCAGCCACTTCGAACTGCGGCAATTCGGGCGGGCGGAAGGTTCCAACCTCGCGCGGATCAAGCGTTGAGATCGGAGCATCCCGCGAGACCAGCACCGGAACATCCAGCGCCTGCGGACGATAGAGACGGTCCAGTGCTTCGGCACTTGCTACTTCCGTAACATCATCTGACACGTTGCTGCGCGCCGCATCCAGCGGATCCAGATCAGACAGAACCACCGGTGCCTGTTCAACCGGGCTGACCTGTACTTGCTGAATCTTGTTCAAAACAGCCCAACCGCCATAGCCAATGCCACCGATCACCGCGAGCAATACCAGCGACGAGCCGATTGCGCGAGGTTCAATCTGACTGACCAGAGACTCCTTGCCCGGAATATAGGGCGTATTGGGCGAAATGAACGGATCCCGCCCCATCGGACCGCGCGCAGGCAGAGCCCCCGAAGGTTTCCGCACTACCGAGGCCTCTGCGGACATGCCATGCGCGACCTCAAATCCGCTTTCCTCACAGAAAGTCGCGAAGGTCTCATCGGGGTTCATACCCAGATAGCGCGCATAAGAACGCACATACCCGGCGATAAAGCCGGGTGTATCAAACGCATCAGGGTCGGCGTTTTCAATTGCAGCAATATAGTTGGCTTTGATCCGCAGTTCGCGCTGAACATCCAGAAGAGATTTGCCCATCGTTGCGCGTTCACCGCGCATCTTGTCGCCTAGGCGAACTTCGTAGTCGTCAAACCCTTTTGGTCTGACATCTACGTCCTCTTCGGATTCGCGCTGAGATCTGCGCCCAATCATCCCTGCTGCCCCATTCTGCCTGTCGCGTATTTCGCGTAAGTGGCGAATCATCCCCACAATGATTCGTCTACTCGTTTTGTTAGCGTAAGCTTAACACGCGGCAAACTCGTTGCACACTTTGGCGTTAGGTTATCCGGCAAGTTCGGCGCGATTTAGCGCACAATGTGACCAAAGTTCGTCCATCGCTTGCACCAGACGGTTCATTTCGTCGGGTCCATGCACCGGAGACGGGGTAAAACGCAGACGCTCGGTTCCGCGCGGGACGGTCGGGAAATTGATCGGTTGCACGTAAATGCCATAATCGTCCAGCAGCATATCGCTGAGCTTTTTGGTGTGCACCGGATTGCCGACGATCACTGGCACGATATGGCTGCCGTGGTCGATCAGCGGAAGGCCCATTCCCTTCAGCCGCAGCTTGAGGATCTTCGCCTGGGTCTGGTGCTGCTCGCGCAGCTCAGACGCGGTTTTCAGGTGCGCAACGGATGCAGCAGCCCCTGCGGCAACTGCCGGCGGCAACGATGTCGTAAAGATAAAGCCCGGCGCATAAGACCGCACGGCATCGCACATCTTTGCGCTGGCAGCGATATAGCCCCCCATGACGCCATATGCCTTGGCCAGAGTGCCATTGATGATGTCGATCCGATGTGCCAGCCGGTCACGCTCGGTCACGCCGCCGCCGCGCGGGCCATACATGCCCACCGCGTGCACTTCGTCGATATAGGTCAGCGCGCCGAATTCATCTGCCAGATCGCAGATTTCTTCGATCGGACCAAAATCGCCATCCATCGAGTAGACGGACTCGAACGCGATCAGCTTGGGTGCGGCGGGATCGTCCGCCTCGAGCAATTCGCGCAAATGCGCCACGTCGTTATGACGGAAGATGCGCTTGGCCCCGCCGTTTCGGCGCACCCCTTCTATCATCGAAGCATGGTTCAGCGCGTCAGAATAGATAATCAGCCCCGGAAACAGCTTGGGCAGCGTGCTGAGCGTGGCGTCGTTGGCAATATACGCGCTGGTGAACAAAAGCGCGGCTTCCTTGCCATGCAGATCTGCCAGCTCGGCCTCGAGCCGTTTGTGATAGACCGTTGTCCCCGAAATGTTGCGCGTACCGCCCGATCCCGCACCTGCGGCTTCGACTGCCTCGTGCATTGCGTTCAGAACAACAGGGTGCTGGCCCATGCCCAGATAGTCATTGCCGCACCATACGGTGATGTTCTGCTGCGAGCCGTCCGGGCGCGTGCGCACCGCGTGCGGAAAATGTCCGTTGCGACGTTCGATATCGATGAAGGTCCGGTAACGTCCTTCGTCATGCAGCCTGGCAATCGCTGAATCGAGCTGAGCAGTATAGTCCAACGGACCCTCCTTGAATGCCCGTTTCCGGTTTCCCTTGGGCAATTAGTCTGCCACATCCAACAGCTTAACCTGTATCAGCAGCTTTGTGTTACTTTATTCAGCTGGTTACAGCCGAACAGGTGAACCCAACTTTGATTTGCATCAAATATAAGTTTGCAATGCTCACGGCAAGTATAGTTCCGGCTATCGGACGCGTGGAAACGACGCAGCCCGCGCAACGTCATTCGCGGGCTTGTGATTGCATGAACAATTCAGATCAACCGCTCTGGACGGCGCTATCAACGCTGCTAGGGTTCGCGCGAACACAGACAAGCAGGAGATACCCATGTCGCTAGACACCGTGCTGGACCGGATTGACGAAGATCTGCAAACCTCGATCGACCGCCTGATGGAGCTGCTGCGCATCCCTTCGATCTCAACCGATCCCGCGTACAAGGCCGACGTCAGCCGTGCGGCCGACTGGCTGGTTGCCGACCTCAACAGTATCGGAATTGCAGCAGAAAAACGGGAAACCCCGGGGCACCCGATGGTCGTAGGCCATGTGGGCGAGGACTCGGATGCACCCCATATCCTGTTTTATGGCCATTATGATGTGCAACCTGTCGATCCATTGAACCTTTGGACACGCGACCCGTTTGACCCTGCCATCGAAGATACCGAGCACGGCCCCGTCATCCGCGGGCGCGGGGCATCGGACGACAAAGGTCAATTGATGACATTCGTCGAAGCCTGCCGCGCATGGAAAGCGGTGCACGGATCCCTGCCCTGCCGCATCACCTTCTTCTTTGAAGGCGAAGAGGAATCCGGCTCACCCTCGCTGGTCCCCTTCCTCGAAGAAAACGCGGCCGAACTCAAAGCGGATCTGGCGCTGGTTTGCGATACATCCATGGTGTCGCGAGGTGTTCCGTCGATTGCCGCGCAGCTTCGCGGCATGCTGAAGGACGAGTTCACGATCATCGGGCCCCGCATCGATCTGCACTCCGGCCATTACGGTGGCCCGGGGCTGAACCCGCTGCGCGAGCTGTCGAAGATCGTTGCCTCATTCTATGATGACGAAACCGGGCGTGTCGCGGTCGATGGTTTCTATGAAGGCGTTCATGAAGTGCCCCAGGACCAGCTGCGCCAGTGGCAGAATTGCGGTTTCGATGAAGCAGATTATCTGAATTCGGTCGGCTATACCCAGCCGCACGGCGAAAAAGCCTATTCGACGCTCGAACAGCAATGGGCGCGCCCGACACTTGAGGTGAACGGGCTGTGGGGCGGATACAATGGCGCAGGCTCGAAAACCGTTATCCCTTCGGAAGCGCATTGTAAAATCACGTGCCGACTGGTCGGCGACATGGACCCCGACGCGCTGCGCAACAAGATCCGCAAACATGTCGAGGATCGCCTGTCCCCGGATGCAAAAGTTGTCTGGGACAACGATCTGGAAGGTTCGCCCGCTTCGGTCATGAATATCGATCGCCCGGAATTCGAAGCCGCGCGCAAAGCACTGTCGGACGAGTGGGACCGCGAAGCGGTGTTTACCGGCATGGGCGGCTCGATCCCCGTCGTCGGGTATTTCAATACCGTTCTGGGGCTGGATTCGATGCTGGTCGGCTATGCCAACGAGGACGACGCCATCCATTCGCCGAATGAGAAATACGACGTCAAAAGCTTTCACAAGGGCATCCGTTCGTGGGCCCGCATTCTGGATGCTTTGAACAAGTAACGGATTTCAGCGAGGCTCTGCCTCGCGCTCCGGGATATTTGACGCCAGATGAATAAAGGATCCCTTGTTCATCTGGCCCAAAATATCCCGGGGGAGCCGCGCGCAGCAAGGCGGGGGCAGAGCCCCCTGTCCGACCGCAACACGCGTATGACGTTACATGTGGATCACGCGGCCATAAGCGTCCAACACGCTTTCATGCATCATTTCTGACAGAGTCGGGTGCGGGAAGACCGTGTTCATCAGGTCTTCTTCGGTGGTCTCCAGCTGCCGCCCAACCACATAACCCTGAATCAGTTCCGTGACTTCCGCGCCGATCATATGGGCCCCCAGCAGTTCGCCAGTCTTGGCGTCGAACACGGTTTTGATCAGACCTTCCGGTTCGCCCAGAGCAATGGCCTTGCCGTTGCCGATGAAGGGGAAGCGACCCACTTTGATGTCATAGCCCAGCTCTTTGGCCTTGGCTTCGGTATATCCCACCGAGGCCACTTGCGGCTGACAATAGGTACATCCGGCGATGCTTTCGGGCTTGACCGGATGCGCATGCTGGCCCGCGATCAGATCGGCAACCATGACACCTTCGTGGCTGGCTTTATGTGCAAGCCAGGGCGCGCCCGCGATGTCACCGATCGCATAAAGGCCATCGACGCCGGTGCGGCAATATTCATCCGTCACCACATGCGTGCGGTCGATCTTGACGCCCAGCGCCTCGAGCCCGAGGTTTTCGACATTCCCAACAATCCCGACAGCCGAGATAACGGTGTCGAACTCGTGCTTTTCAACCTTGCCCTTGACCTCGATATGAGCGGTGACCTTGCCCTTGCCGCGATCCAACTGCTTGACAATGGCTTTTTCCATGATGGTCATGCCTTGCTTGGTGAAGGCTTTCTTGGCCAAGGCACTGATTTCCGCATCTTCCACGGGCAACACGCGGTCCATCACCTCGACCACCGTCGTATCGGCCCCCAGCGTGTTGTAGAAACTGGCAAATTCGATTCCGATCGCGCCCGAGCCGATGACCAGCAGCTTCTTTGGCATCCGGGGCGGCTGCAGCGCGTGCTTGTACGTCCAGACCAGATCGCCGTCAGCCTCGAGACCGGGCAGTTCGCGGGCCCGTGCGCCGGTTGCAAGAATGATGTTCTTGGCCGTCAGTTCTTCGGTGCCCTTGTCGGTCTTGACGCTGACCTTGCCTTTTGCGGGGACTGTTGCCTCACCCATCACCACGGCGACCTTGTTCTTCTTCAGCAGATGGCCGATGCCACCTGAAAGCTGCCCGGCGACGCCACGGGATCTTTTGACGACCGCGTCCAGATCGTAACCGATCTTGTCGGCCTTCAATCCGAAATCCTTGGCGCGTTCCATCAGATGGAACACTTCGGAGGACCGCAGCAATGCCTTGGTCGGAATGCACCCCCAGTTCAGGCAGATGCCACCAAGGTGCTCCCGCTCGACCACGACGGTTTTCAGTCCAAGCTGGGCCGCACGGATGGCGGCGACATAGCCACCGGGGCCAGCCCCGATTACGATCAGATCATAGGATTGTGCAGCCATGTGTTCCTCTCGGCGCAGGTGGTGAAAATTTAGTTTACCGTTAAACTATTTTCAGAAACGCATCAACACGCGTTCCCGCGACAAATGAGACGCAGGGTAAACCTAACCTGAATATGCGGATTTCAGCCTATACGCAGGCCCATGCTATGGCTAGAACAGAAACGCCGACGCCGCTCGGACATTTGTGAACACATTGAATTCAAGGGGTTTACCATGGCCAAAACACTAAAAGATCTGGCGCTTGCTCTGCTAAACGCAACTTTGATACTTGTGGCGCTGTGCTTGTTTTTAGGCTGGAAGCTGGCATCGAAAGTCGAAAGCGTCTCGGCGGAATTCTCAGAGACAGTGCAAGTTCTTGCCCCTATTCGGGATGAGGCGAAGGGCATTCGGGGCGAGCTTTCCGCGTTGCGCGGTTATTTGACGACGCTGATGAGGGAAAACCAAGTTACGGACAGTCAAACCGCTCAAAATATTCAGGCAACATTGCGCCGCCTGAACGCAGTTGAACAAAAGCTACAAACTGCGCAGGAGCGATTCACAGAACTTGCAGAGACACCAGAGGTTTTGATCGCCCAAGCCATACAGACCGGAGCAGACATCGCGTCCGAACGGGTCTTGGCGCTCAAAGGATGCGAGCCGGGAGCCTGAAGCCCCACACGAACAACCGAGGCGCAAAACCTGTATCTGCGATCTCAGGCCATCGCTTGCAGTTCTCGCACGGTGCTGCCATAGCCGCCCATGTCGACGTAAGCCTCTTCATGGGGGGTCGAGCTGCGCGACAGTGCTTTGTTCCGGTAAGGGAAACGACCGAACTTGCGGATCACTTCACGATGCGCACGGGCGTGCAGCAGATTGCTTGTATCGCCGCTTAGGTTCTGACAGATCAGACGCACGCAGCGTTCCTGATCGCACAGATTCTCCGAATGCATCATCGGCAGGTAAAAGAACTGCCGGGCCGGTTCATCGATCTTCTTGTCCCAACCTCTGTCTACCGCGCATTTTGCAGCTGCCAGGGCCGCTCGGTCCGTCGCGAAAGCACGCGCTTGCCCGCGGAACATGTTGCGTGGAAATTGGTCCGTCAAAATTATGTAAGCCAGTGACCCGCTGGGATAGGTCAGCCAGAGCGAAAACTTGCCCTCGGCCGCAGCCTCCCACGTTGATTGAAAACGTGCGCGGATTTCTGAATCCAGCGCTTCATCCTCTATGTACCAGCCCTTTGGACCCACCTCATCTAACCAAAAACTCAATACTTCTTCAGGCGTTACCATTGCCTTAAACTCCGTCTTGTGCCCGTAGTTTGGACGTAACGTCATTTAAGGCCGTTTTACAGAACTGTTACAGTAACATATTGCAACACTTGCGACATATTCCTGTGTCCTAGGCATCTTCCTGCTCAGCCTGTTCGGCCTCGGCGGCTTCGATGGCGACTTCCTGTGCCACTTCAAACGCAACTGGCGAGGCTGTTGGATACAGCGTCGACATTGTGCCGGTTTCGTCCACAGGAATCGATGCCCGCTGCGTCGTCCGATACAGAGCGTAAAGTGCCATTGCGAGTAACAGTGCCGCAATAAAGAGAAAAAAGCCCGGTGGCCCGAATACGGCATCCCCCATCAGCCAGCCGGTGATCACCGGCCCGGCAATCGCGCCCAGACCGTTGATGAATACCAGCCCACCGGATGCGGCCGCCATGTCCTCGTGATCCAGAAAGTCATTCGCATGCGCGATCAGCAGTGAATATAGCGGGTTGGACATACCGCCGATCAGGAAAGCCGAAGCAAGCAGAATTGGAAACGATCCACCCATCATCATAGCGATCGTTGCGCCACCGGCACCGGCGAGCGCCACAAGCAGGATCAGAAAGCGGCGATCCATACGGTCAGAGAACCAGCCCAAAGGGTATTGCAGAACCACAGCACCGATATAAAACGCCGCAACGAAGGTCGAAATTTCAACAAGCGACAGCCCTGCCCGGGCGCCATACACCGCCGCCATGCCGAACTGCGCGGAAAACACACCCCCCAGAAGAAACATGCCCACGCAGCCTAGAGGCGAGGTTTCCAGTAGTTGCTTCAGGGTCATCGGTTTGGTGGTATCAAAGGCCGGTGTCGGCGAGATCGACAGCAAAATCGGTGCGAAGGACACTGAAACCAAGATCGAGGCGATCACAAACGTCTCGTAACCGGCCGGGTCGCCGACAAGAACAAGCGCCTGCGCACTGATGATCCCCGTCATCTGTACGATCATATAGAGCGACAGCGCCTGCCCGCGATTTTCATTGCTGGCCGCATTGTTGAGCCAGCTTTCGGCAGTGACATAGACGCCAGAAAAACAGAACCCGATCACCACCCGGCCCAAAGCCCACGCGATCGGGTTGGTCAGCATGGGATACATGATCATCACGGCCGAAATAAATGACGCAAGGGCCGCAAAGACCCGCACGTGGCCAACGCGCCGGATCATCTCGGGCGCAAGGCGTGAGCCGCCCAGAAAGCCCAGAAAATAGGCCGACATGACAAAAGACATCTCAAGGGTCGAAAAGCCTTCGATCTCACCCCGCACACCCAGAATCGTGCCCTGAAGGCCGTTTCCGACCATCAGCAACCCCATGCCGAGCAGCAGCGCCCATGCGCTGGAAAGGACCTGAATCATTGGGGCCTCCGACTAATGCCAACCTGATTTTAGTGTCGTTCTGCGATCAAAGACCGCCTACGTCGCGCTTGTCTACGACATTCCCGATCCGCGATGCTGTTTCCGCGCCTCTCAAGGGATCAAAAGCGACGCGTCGCCATAGGAAAAGAACCGGTAATTCCGGGCGATGGCATGCGCGTAGACATCGCGCATCCGATCCTGCCCCATCAACGCCGAAACCAGCATGAGCAACGTGGATTTCGGCAGGTGAAAATTGGTCATCAATGCGTCAGTGACGTGGAATTCAAAACCGGGATAGATGAAGATATCCGTTTCGCCTTCCCAGGGTTCGATCTGTCCTGACCGTGCCGCACTTTCGATCAGGCGCAAAGCCGTTGTCCCCACCGGGATCACCCGCCCGCCGGCGACCTTGGTTGCCTGTATCTCAGCGGCGGCGTCGGGGCTTACCTGCCCCCACTCAGCATGCATCTTGTGTGTTGTGACATCCTCAACCTTGACCGGAAGAAAAGTCCCTGCCCCCACATGAAGCGTCACATGCGTGAAGCTTACCCCCCGTTTTGCCAGCGCCTTCATCAGCGCCTCATCGAAATGCAATGATGCAGTCGGGGCGGCCACGGCACCGGAATGATTTGCCCAGATGGTCTGATAGTCCGTCTTGTCCCGTTCATCAGCCGGACGTTTGGCTGCGATGTAGGGCGGCAGAGGCATTGCTCCGGCTTGATCCAGCGCCGCGTCGAAATCCTCGCCGCTGAGATTGAAGCGCAGATAAGCCTGGCCATCCGCAACCCTGTCCAGCGTGGCGCTGAGATCATCCGAGAAGACAATCTCTTCCCCAAGCTTCACCTTCTTGAGCGGCTTGATCAACGCAGACCACGTGCCATCGGCCTGTGGATCAAGCAAAGTGGCCTCGATCCCTGCGGAAACCGGCCCCTGCGCGCTGTCCCGGTGGCGTCGGCCGTTCAGTCGCGCCGGAATGACCCGTGTGTCATTCAACACCAGCCGGTCACCCGGCCGCAGGAAATCGGGCAGGTCGAAAACATGGCTGTCCGTGATTGCATCCCCCTGCGCCACCAGCAGACGTGCAGAGGAACGCGGGCTGGCCGGCCGCGTGGCGATCAGGTCTTCGGGCAGATGGAAATCAAAATCGCTAAGTTTCATGCCCGCGCCTTACAACCCTGCATCAGATTCGGCCATATCCTGTCAGCGGTCACTTGGGGATGAGCCGAATGTGCGTTTGGGTTCATCCGGCTTCTGCGGCACTGCGTTCGGACCATCCTGAACTTTGGGTGCCGGCGCGCGCATCAGGTCGCGCAGGAACAGAGGTGCGAGACCGGACAACGGATTTACCGACACTTTGGGCGAGGCAAGCGGGCCGGTCAGGGTGTAGTTGAAGCCAAAGACGCCCTCGCCCTTGCGCGTGAACACGCTGCCGACCGCGTTGAGCAAGTATATGGGCGAGATCGCACCGCGCAGGTTCAGCAATCCGTTCACCGTATCGATGGTGCCATCAAAAGACAGGCCCATCGACGGGCCGACGGCACTGCCGCTTAGCACCTTGATGTCCGTGGGGGTGACACGCATCCGGCTGTCGATTGCTGCAAAAAAGATACCCTGCCCCGCCATTTCATCCAACAGGCCCACAAGGCTGATGGCATTCAGCAAGGCCGCCATGGCCGGGGCGTCGGTAATCCGTGTGTTGGTGATTTTCAGTATCACGTCATAGCTGCCCGGTGCCGTCACAGGTTCGAGCTTGAGATTCATTTCTCCGCCCCGCGCCTGTGTCAGTACTCCGGCCGATCGCAGCGCGGACCCCGCATCTTGCGACGTAAGGTCAACAGCACTTCGGTTCCCTCTGGGGCTGACCTGCCCCCTGACCGGCGCGCCGCCATTGACCTGCGCGGTGAAGTTCCCTTGTATTCCGCCGGTCGTCTGAAATGCGCCCCGGAACCCGGTCAGCGCGACGGTTTCCGTAACCTGTAGGCGATCCAGAGCCACGTCCAGTTTAGGCCCGGCGCCGCCCCCGCCGCCCGATCCGCCGCTTTCGCCGAAATTCGCGCGGCCCATATCAAGGACGCCGCCAAGCACACGGATGTCCGGCATGGCGTTTCCGCGCCCGATCAGCTCTGCCGGGACCGCCAGCCAGTCGCCGAGGTCGAAAGAGGTGAAGCGAACCCGGTCATATTCGCCGTTTTCACGAAACGTAATGGAGGCTGATGTACGCAATCCGGCTGCATTTATGCGCAGGCTATCCACCTTCAACTGCGATCCCAAAGTCGCTTCGGCCGTCAGAGAGCCGGTCGAATTGGCCCCCTTTCTCCAACCAAGTTCGGGTATGGCCAGCGCGACGCCCTGCAAATCGGACGTGACGGACAATTTCGGGGCAACCCCGGCGCCGAGCCCCAACGTGATATCTGCAATCCCTTTGCCGGTCAGCATACCCGGAGGCAGACCGGCGCCGATCTCATCCATCAATCGCGGCGACAGCTCGATCTGACCGGTCAGGGTGCTTCGCTGTTCAGACTTGCCGTCTATCGGCTGCCGCCAGAGCGCCGTCAGCGGCACGTCCCCGAACTGCCCCTGCCCCTGAATCTGAACGCCGGACTGATCACCAGAAAGGTCCAGAAGATCAGCACTAACGTCAAATCCGGGCACCAAGCGGTCACTGAACAGGTTGGCCAACCTTCCGTCGAAATGGAACTCGGTCTCGTCAAACTTGAGACCCTTTTTCAAAGGCAAGGAAAGGGTTCCCGCCAGCGACACCGTTCCTTTCGCTACGTCAACGGGCAACCCCGCCTTGCTGAGCAATTCCAGCGGAGGCCGGTCCAACAACGACAACGCGGCCGTCACGCTGCTTTTGGCCTTAATGCGCGCAATCGCAGGCGCGGATTTCTTGATATCCGTGTCGGGTATGATGAAGGACGTCCCCGACGCATCAACAGCACCGCCGTCATCCGCAATCACAACACCCTGCTGTGCAGTGACCGTGAACCTGCTGTTGATCAGGCTGGCCTGACCCTGCGCCTTTTCGATCGGCGGCAGCGTTTTGACAAACCGAATCTTCGCCTTTTCAAATCCGAAATCCAGATATAGATCCGGTTTCGATCCGGGCAGCAGGCGCAGGGCAAAGTCCATATCCGACAGAACCCCTTCGTACAGGTTTTCGGTCACCCACTCTCGCGGTTTCGGGGCCAGACGTTCGGGCCAGTATCCCAGAACCTTGTCCGACGTCATTTGATCCAGGTGTGCGTCCAGCTTGACGGCCCAGCCATCCGGCCGCCCGGTCAGGACGCCAAAGGCACGCACCGTGTGACCCGGATCTTCAATGGTCATCTGACCCAGATGCAGCTGGAACGGGTTGAGGACCATCTTGAAATCCAGGCTGGCCCGCGAAAGCTGAATAGGTTGCGGGAACAGGTTTGCCGGGTTCACGTTGATACCGGACAGCCGCAACTGTGCAGACAGGCTGTCCAGCACGCCATCTTCTGCACCTTCCAGATACGCCTTTCCGTCAGCCTGAACCTCCCCCCAGGCCGAGACCACCGAAACTTCGTTGAAATCCAGAATCTGACCTTTGGGATCATAGGTGAAATAGGTGCGCGCGGATTCGAAGGGAACCGGGCGTGTTTCCGGGTTTGGCTGCACCGCCCCCGCCCCCAGATTCAGCGTGGCGTACAAAGTTCCGATCGCTCCGTTTTCGTCGACACCACCGCGCAAGGCACCCGAGATCGGGGCCCGCAGAACCTGCAACCAGGCAAGGGCAGGCGTTTGGCCCGCGATGTCCTCGGCCGGAAGATCGGTGACCGAGATTCCGAATTGTGCGGCAGGTGTGCCCAGAACGCTTGTATAATTGGCCTCGATGGCACTGACATAGTCACGCCCCGCCAGAACCGAAAACCCGGTCGCCAAGCGCACTTCGTTGCCGGCTCGGTTGGCTTGAATATGCCCACCGTCCAGAATCCAGGACCGCCCCTGCCGAAGATCGCGATAATCCAGTGTGATCGCATCAAGCTCGACCGAGGTCAGCGCCGACAGCGCCGGAGACAGGAAGACCTGATCCGAAGCCTCGATAAGCTGTGCCAGGTTCGGGGCCTCCTGCACCGGTGCGCTGCCAGACCCGACCGTAAGGCTCAGCGCCCCGTCCTTGTCCCGGGTCACGGCGATCTGCGCACCCCTCAGAATTATTCTTTTGGGGCGAACGTGCCCACGCAACAAGGGGCGCATGGCCAGACTGGCGCGCATGTCGGACACCTGCGCAATTTGCCGACCCTCAGCGTCGCTGATGGCAACATCCGTCAGGCGCAGACGGGGTCGCCATCCCTCGTGAATGATGAAACTGACATCGCCAAACCGGATTTGGAGCCCGCCCAAAGCCTGCTCAAGCCGCGCTTCGACCCTGTCCCGCAGCCAGACGGGTGCGTGCATTCGTTGTCCGACAACCATGAAACCGGTGAACAGCGCCAGAAGTAACAGCACGAAAGTGCCGCGCATGGCCCACAGACCAGCGGCCCGGCGGCGAGACCGACGGCGCGCGGGCTTAACGGGCTGTGCTCCGTCGTCGTCTTCGTGCTGCTTCAAATTGCTATCCACGCCTTCCAACCCGCACGCGTTGCCCTATGATATCAGGCAGCCTTTAAAAACCTTTAGCGGAGTTTCCAATGCCCGACGTTTCAGACATCGCCCCTGACTTCACTTTGCCGCGCGACGGCGGCGGCGAGGTGACGCTTTCGGCGTTGCGCGGTAGCACCGTGGTTCTGTTTTTCTACCCCCGCGATGATACGCCGGGCTGCACCAAGGAATCCATCGGTTTCTCGGAACAACTTCAGGCCTTTGCCGATGCCGGCGCTCAAGTTTTCGGCATCTCGCGCGACAGCGTCGCCAAACATGACAAATTCGTCGCCAAGCATGGGCTGACCACACCGCTGTTGTCGGATGAGAGCTCGACCGTCTGTGAAGACTACGGCGTGTGGGTCGAAAAGAACATGTACGGGCGCAAGTCGATGGGGATTGAGCGTTCGACCTTCATCATCGACCCCGAAGGCAAAATTGCCCGCGTTTGGCGCAAGGTCAAAGTTCCCGGCCACGTGGATGAGGTGCTGGAAGCCGTGCGCGCGATGTAACGCCCTCGACCACGGTCGGCATCCGGTTTAAGAGCCACAGGATCAACCAGGCGGAGAATAATGGTGTCCAAATCGCTGACCCAGATGGCGACTGAAGTTCTTGCAACGGCAGAAGGTCGGGAAAAGACCGCCCTGTCCAAACAGCACGCCGCCGCGTGGTTTGCGTCGCGCAAGGGCGACGCGCCCCCGATCGAGATCGGGACGGCGTCACCCCCGCTGCAACCCGCGCGCCCGGAACGGCCAGAACTCCTGTCTCCGCGCGAGGTACCAAAGCGCAAACCGGGCACCGAAGCGGGCCGCATCGCCCTTTTGCACGCCGTGGCGCATATCGAACTGAACGCCGTCGATCTGCATTGGGATATCATTGCCCGCTTTGGCCATGTGCCGATGCCGATCGGGTTTTATGACGATTGGGTAAAATGCGCCGAAGAGGAATCGCGCCATTTCGAGATGGTCTGCGATTGTCTGGAACAAATGGGCAGCCATTACGGCGCCTTGCCCGCCCATGCGGGAATGTGGCGCGCGGCCGAGGACACTGCAGACGACCTGATGGGACGGCTTGCGGTCGTGCCGATGGTTCTCGAAGCGCGTGGTCTGGATGTGACCCCCGGCATGATCGAGATTTTTCGCAAGGCCAAGTCTGAGCAGGCCATCGCGGCACTTGAGGTGATCTATGCCGAAGAAGTCGGCCATGTCGCTTATGGGTCTAAGTGGTTTCACTTCCTATGCGGCCGGGAAAACACGGACCCCAAGGATGTGTTTCACGCATTGGTACGCCGGTATTTCCACGGCGTCCTCAAACCACCCTTCAACGAGGAAAAACGGGCTGAGGCCGGGTTGCCGCCCGATTTCTACTGGCCGCTGACCGAAGACCTACCCGCGCCCGGCGATATCACCAACTGACGCCTCAACATGCTTTTCGGCAATTTCCCGCCGATCTTTGGGGGGATTTCTACGCAGTTGGCGCCAGACTGATCAACAAACTTGCCCGAACGCTGCCTGCCCTTTATGCAGTCGGCCCAAGGAGCGGCCGGCACTCACAACCGGTCCCGATCTTGGGGATGAGAGGTAGGACGCGTGCGAACACGTCTGGCAATAAAAATACACTCCGCATTTGAACGGTACTTTCCGGAACGCCGGGTTTTTCTGAAGTCTGACAAAGATACACGTTTTATCCGTCTCAGCTCGGAAACGCAGGTGGTCGCGGTGGCCGGTGTTGCCGTCATGGTCGGATGGACCGCGGTCGCAACTGCCATTCTGCTTATGGACAGCATCGGTTCGGGCAACTTCCGGGAACAGGCGAAACGCGACCAGGCAACCTATCAGGAACGATTGAATGTCCTGTCCGCAGAACGCGACGCCCGTGCGCAGGAAGCCCTCGCCGCTCAGGATCGATTCAACGCCGCGCTGGAACAGATATCCGCCATGCAGTCCGAACTGCTGGCTTCGGAAAACCGCCGTCGCGAACTTGAGACGGGGATCGAAGTCATTCAGACCACGCTGCGCACAACCATGAAACAGCGGGAAGATGCGCGGGCGGAACTGGCGGCGCTGAAGCAGGAAAACAGCAACACAGACATGTACGTAACGGCCTCCAGCGCGCCGGTACAGATGGCCTTCATGACGGACGCTCTGGCGCGTACGGCCGAGGAACGCGATCAGATCGCCGCCGACGCCCGCGAGGCACTGGACCAGCGCGATGATCTTGAGCTGGAAATTCGCCTTATGCAGGAACGCAGCGACGAGATTTTCCGGCAGTTGGAAGAGGCCATGGTGATTTCGGTCGAGCCGTTGGACAAGATGTTCCGTCAGGCGGGAATGCCAACAGACCGTATCATCGAAGAGGTCCGGCGCGGATACAGCGGTATGGGCGGTCCGCTGACCCCTTTATCCCTTAGCACGCGCGGTGAGGTGGACGAGTTGTCCGCCGAGGAAGCCCGCGCGAATACATTGCTGAAACAGATGGATCAGTTGAACCTTTACCGACTTGCGGCGGAAAAGGCCCCCTTTGCCAATCCTGTACATTCGGCCGTGCGTTTCACCAGCGGCTATGGCAGCCGGCGCGACCCCAAAACCGGTGGTCGCCGGATGCATAACGGGGTCGATTTCGCAGGGCCGCAAGGCACGGATATCTTTGCGACCGCAGACGGCGTCGTTACCCATGCAGGCTGGCAATCCGGTTTCGGACGGCTTGTGAAAATCAAGCACGCATTCGGAATTGAGACACTTTACGCTCATAACACCAAGATCAACGTGAAGGTTGGTCAAAGGGTCTCGCGCGGGGATCATATTGCTGATATGGGTAGCACCGGACGGTCGACCGGCACGCATCTGCACTATGAGGTGCGCGTGAACGGAAAACCCGTAAACCCAATGACTTACATCAAGGCTGCGAGAAATGTTTTCTAAAAGCAAAATCAACGAGCCCGCATCCAAGGCACCCGAGGCGGCCAAACCAGCCGCTCCGGCGACCCCAGCGGCCCCTGCACCGACCGAGTCGAAACCTGCCACCGCACCCAAGCCCAAGCCGCCTGCGTCGGTTCTGTCTTCGGATCTGCACATCACTGGCAATATCAAAACCTCTGGTGACATACAGGTGGAAGGCACAGTCGAAGGCGACATCCGCGCTCACCTTCTGACAATTGGTGAATCGGCAACGATCAAAGGTGAAGTCACCGCAGATGACGTCGTGATCAACGGACGTATTGTGGGTCGCGTACGTGGTCTCAAGGTGCGTCTGACATCGACCGCACGTGTCGAAGGCGACATCATCCACAAGACCATCGCCATCGAAAGCGGAGCGCATTTCGAAGGGTCTGTACAGCGCCAGGACGATCCGCTGAATCCGGGCCGCAGCGCCAAAGCCGGATCGAACCCGGCAGCAGACGTCAAACAGTAATTCGACCCATCAGGTCAGATCGGAAACGCCGCTGGGAGACCAGCGGCGTTTCTTTTTTGCACCGCAGCCTATACCCGGGAAACTTGTTTTGATCCCGCCGGGATCACGTTAGGGTCGGGCCATGTTGATTTTTCTGACACTTATTGCGGTGATCGCCGCAGGTCTGGTCTTTTACTTCTGGTCCAAACGACAGGCGCGCCACGCCCTGTTGGCCGCGCCGTTGACTGACAAACAACGGCAGCTTGTCGACGCTCAGGTCCCGATTTTGCGGAAACTGCCGCAAGGCCTGCGCGCAAAGCTGGAGGGCAAGATCAACCTGTTCCTTGATCAGGTTGAATTCATTGGGTGTGACGGCCTGGACGTTACCGAAGACATGCAACTGTCCATCGCCGCGCAAGCCTGTCTGCTGGTTGTGAATACCGATCTCTGGTATGACAATCTGACCACCATCCTGATCTATCCCAGCGCATTCAAATCCAGGCAGAGCCGGCACAGCGGCTATGTCGTCACCGAGAAGGAAATCGTGCGCACAGGGGAAAGCTGGAACCGCGGCCCGGTGATCCTGTCCTGGGCGCATAGCCAGCGCGGGGCCATGAACGATCATGACGGCCAAAATGTTGTGTTTCACGAATTTGCCCATCAGATCGACGATCTGACAGGGTCGGCCAACGGAGTGCCCGTACTTAGCGACGACCAAAGCTTTTCAGAATGGGAATCCGCATTCCTGACAGCCTATGACGCGCATGTCCGCGCCGTCGATTCCGGGCAGCCAACCGTAATCGACCCCTATGGCGCGGAAGGGCACGAGGAGTTTTTCGCCGTTTCGGTTGAAGTGTTTTTTGAGCGACCAAAGGCCCTGCGCAGGTCGGACCCGGAGGTTTACAAGCAACTCTCCAAGCTGTTTCACCTGGACCCTTCTCAATGGCACTAAGGGCTTTTCGACACCTGGTGCGAGGGTGCCGGGAAAATTCCCCGTTCGGCACAATTTAACAAAAGTTAATTTATGAACTACGCTTAAGCGCATTGCATTGTGGAGGAAATTTCATGTCATCAAAACTACTGGCCGAGTTCTTCGGCACCTTCTGGCTGGTTCTCGGAGGTTGCGGCAGTGCCGTATTGGCAGCGGGCGTTGCAGATGTCGGCATTGGGTGGCTTGGCGTTTCCTTCGCCTTCGGCCTGACGGTTCTGACAATGGCTTACACGGTTGGCCATATCTCGGGCGGGCACTTCAATCCGGCGGTCAGCCTGGGTCTGATGATCGGCGGGCGGTTTCCGGCAAAGGATCTGCTGCCCTACTGGATCGCTCAGGTCATCGGCGCCATCGCCGCCGCAGTGGTTCTGTATCTGATCGTCAGCGGTGCGCCCGACTTCGCCGGCGTCGGGGGATTTGCGTCCAACGGATATGGTGAGGCCTCGCCCGGCGGGTATTCTTTGATGTCCGCTCTGGTGATCGAGATCGTGATGACCGCTTTCTTCATCCTGATCATCCTGGGTGCAACCTCGGACAAGGCGCCGGCTGGTTTCGCCCCCATCGCAATTGGTCTGGCCTTGACCCTGATCCACCTGGTATCAATTCCGGTCACCAACACTTCGGTCAACCCGGCCCGGTCCACAGGCGTCGCCCTGTTTGCCGACGGCCCTGCCCTGTCACAGCTGTGGCTGTTCTGGGTGGCCCCGCTGATCGGCGGCGCGATCGGTGCGGTCATCTGGAAAGCGATGTCAAAAGACGATTGAGTTTCGTTCAATCTACCAAAAGGAACAGCCCGGCGCTCTTTGAAACGCCGGGCTGTTTCGGTTCATTCGGTGACGGTGACTTTTTTCATCACGTCGGGCTGTCCCGTAACCGCTCCGGTCTGGGAATGCCCCCGTTTGATTGCATCCACCACGTCCATCCCGTCGGTCACCTGACCGACCACGGTGTACTGGCCATCCAGAAACGGGCCGGGTTCGAACATGATAAAGAACTGCGAATTGGCTGAATCCGGGTTTTGCGACCGGGCCATGCCGACCACGCCACGATCAAAGGTCAGATCAGAAAACTCAGCCGGCAGATCCGGGCGGTCTGACCCACCACGCCCGGCATACCGCATGTCAAAGCCGTTCGCGGTGGAATTGCCGTATTGAACATCGCCGGTCTGGGCCATGAAACCTTCGATCACGCGGTGGAACACCACACCATCATACTTGCCGTCCGCAGCCAGTACCGTGATCTGTTCCACGTGCTTCGGCGCGACATCTTCGAACAGATCGATGGAGATCGTGCCATTGGCCCCTTCCCCTTCGACCTCGATCTGCAAACCGCTGGCCAGCGCCGGGCTTGCCAGCAAGGCAAAGGTGGCGGCAAGCTTATACATCTGCGGCCACCTTGACGCTGATCATGCGGTCGGGGTTCGCAGGCGGCTCGCCACGTACGATCGCGTCCACATGCTCCATGCCTTCGATGACACGGCCGTAAACGGTGTATTGACCGTTCAGGAAGTGGTTGTCCTTGAAGTTGATGAAGAACTGAGAGTTGGCTGAATCCGGGTTCTGCGACCGGGCCGCGCCCAGCGTACCGCGATCATGGGGCAGCTTGGAGAACTCTGCCGGTACGTTCGGCAGCGACGAACCGCCGGTCCCCGCCATACGCAGGTTGAACCCATCTTCCATGTCGCCATGCTGCACGTCACCGGTTTGGGCCATGAAGCCGTCGATCACTCGGTGAAAGGCCACGTTGTCGTATTCTCCGCTGCGGGCCAGTTCTTTCATCCGCGCGCTGTGCAAAGGCGCCACATCCGGCAGCAGCTCGATGACGACATTGCCGTCTTTCAGCTCGATGATGATCGTGTTTTCGGGATCCTTGATCTCGGCCATGAGGCCCTCCTGTCGTTTATCTTGCGCAAATACCTATGACGCACGCGTACGAATGCCAAGTGACGCATTGACCTGAGGGCAAATTGCAGGAAAAGAACCGCCTAAATCATTTGCCAATGACAAGGATCGCACAATGGGCTGGAAAACACTGGACGATATGGACCTGAACGGCAAACGCGTACTTGTGCGTGTGGATATCAACGTGCCCGTGGTTGACGGTGTTGTGACCGACGCCACCCGCATCCAGAGAATCGTGCCGACGGTGCGCGATATTCTGGCCGCAGGCGGCAAACCGATCCTTCTGGCCCATTTCGGTCGCCCCGGAGGAGAGCGGCGCGAGAACCTGTCGCTCAAGCAACTGGTTCCGACCCTCGAAAGCGCTTTTGACGCCAAAGTCCTGTTTGCCGCCGACTGTGTCGGAACCGAGGCCGAACTGGCGGCGCAGGCGTTGCAGCCCGGCCAGGTGCTGTTACTTGAGAACACGCGTTTTCACGCTGCGGAAACCAAGAACGATGCCGATCTGGCCGCAGGTATGGCCAGGCTGGGTAACGTGTACTGCAACGACGCGTTTTCAGCGGCGCACCGGGCCCACAGCTCGACCGAGGCCATCGCGCGCCTGCTGCCCGCCTGTGCCGGTCGTTTGATGCAGGCCGAGTTGCAGGCACTGGAAAGCGCGTTAGGCGCGCCCGAACGCCCCGTAACAGCGGTTGTGGGCGGGGCCAAGGTTTCGACCAAGCTGGAATTGCTGGGCAACCTGATCGACAAGGTCGATTATCTGGTGATCGGTGGCGGCATGGCCAATACGTTCCTTGTCGCGCAAGGTGTCAGTGTCGGAAAATCGCTGGCCGAAACTGCGATGAAAGACACCGCAGCCGAAATTCTGACCAAAGCCGAAAGCACCGGCTGTCAGATCGTTCTGCCACGTGACGTCGTGGTTGCCGAAACGTTTGAAGCCAACGCCCCTCATCAGGTTTTGCCTGCGGATCAATGCCCCGAAGATGGCATGATCCTGGACGCTGGCCCCGAAAGCGTGGCCGCGATCATCGAGATATTCGAAAAAAGCAAAACCCTGATCTGGAACGGACCGCTGGGCGCATTCGAACTGGAACCGTTCGACGCCGCCACCAATGCCGCCGCCTTGAAGGCGGCCGCGCTCAGCCGTTCGGGCCAGCTGATCTCGGTCGCCGGAGGTGGAGACACGGTTGCTGCCCTGAACGCCTCGGGTGCCGCCAAGGACTTCACCTATATCTCGACCGCGGGTGGCGCGTTTCTGGAATGGATGGAAGGCAAAACGCTGCCCGGTGTCGCAGCGCTGGATCAGTAAGCACCACTTGCCGCCTTTGATCGCCTGACATGGTCCATGGTAGTATCCCCTTTTGAACGGGGGATATTGCGGTGAAGCCAATTTACCTTCTTGTCCTAATAATGCTGCCCTGCTCTGCCGCTGCTCAATCCAGTTGCAGCGGCCAAACCCAGCTTGACGCCAATTTCTGCGCCAAGGAACAATGGGAGGCCGCAGATCGCGAACTCAACCGGTTGTGGGCACAGATCAAACCCGCAGCCGATGCGCGCGGCGACGGTGATGCCCTTCTGACCGAACAACGCGCCTGGCTGAAGGCCCGAGACGCAACCTGCGACAAGGAATGGTCGGGCGGCGGCAGCGCTGCACCGATGTTCTACTGGACCTGCATGAAAGAACAGACCGTCGCGCGAAATCAGGCGCTGGAATCATGGCGCTGACGCGGATCAGGACGCGCTTAAATAACTCATGAAAAAATCGAAACAGGGGATTCACAACCCGAATCACCTGTGACATAGTGTGTTCAGATGCTCGCAAAGGGCACGTTTTTGAGGCTAGTTTTCATACGGCGGTAAACAGAGTGTCCCGTTCCCATCGGCCCGGTTTGGGCTCAATCATCTTCTTCTCGGTGGCTTTCATGCTTGGTGTGTATTTCACCTTTGCCGCCGTACAAGGTGACTATGGCCTGTTTCGGCGGGTCGAAATTGCTGCGGAACGGGACGCCCTGTCACAGGACCTGGAAAAGCTGAATGCCCAAATCGCCGAATTGGAAAACCTGACCCGGCGCCTGTCCGACACCTATCTGGATCTTGACCTGCTCGATCAGCAGGCGCGTTCGGTTCTTGGCATGATCCGGGCAGATGAGATCGTGATCCGCTGATCCTTTTTGGGCTGCCGGACGCCTTCGGACCATCGTCGCATCGCTTTGCCTGTCGGCTGCGCCACGCCCGCGCGGACGCTGCGTCACATTTCCCCTCGCCAGAAAGCCCCAAATGCTTTATGAGATAGTTTAACGCTAAACTATCTTGCCGAAAGGGGGAGATCGCCACTATGGCTGCGCGAAAAACCACAAAGAAACCAAATGTTTCTGCGGAAGAACTCAAGACATACTACCGCGAGATGCTTCTGATCCGTCGATTCGAAGAAAAGGCGGGTCAGCTTTATGGCATGGGCCTGATCGGCGGATTCTGCCACCTGTACATCGGTCAAGAGGCGGTTGTTGTCGGGCTCGAAGCGGCAGCACAGGACGGCGACAAGCGGATCACCTCGTATCGTGACCACGGCCATATGCTGGCCTGTGGCATGGACCCGGGCGGCGTGATGGCCGAACTGACCGGGCGCGAAGGCGGCCTGTCCAAGGGCAAGGGCGGCTCGATGCACATGTTCTCGAAAGAAAAGCATTTCTATGGGGGCCATGGCATCGTTGGTGCACAGGTTCCGCTGGGCGCAGGTCTGGCCTTTGCTGACAAATACAAAGAGAACGGTGGCGTGACATTCACCTATTTCGGTGATGGCGCGGCCAACCAGGGTCAGGTCTATGAGACGTTCAACATGGCCGCTCTCTGGGATCTGCCAGTGGTCTTTGTGATCGAAAACAACCAATACGCCATGGGTACAGCGCAGGCGCGATCAACATCGTCGCCAGACATCTACGTGCGCGGCGAGGCGTTTGGCATTCCCGGCGAGATCGTCAACGGTATGGATGTGTTGGCGGTTAAGGCCGCAGGTGAGAAAGCCGTGGCCCACTGCCGTGCGGGCAAAGGCCCTTACATCCTTGAGGTTAAAACCTACCGGTATCGCGGCCACTCGATGTCTGACCCGGCCAAGTACCGCACCCGCGAAGAAGTTCAGAAGGTCCGCGAACAAAGCGATCCGATCGAACATGTGCGCGAGCTGCTGCTGACCGGCAAACACGCAACCGAGGATGATCTGAAGGCGATCGATAAAGAAATCAAAGAGGTCGTCAATCAAGCCGCCGAATTCTCGAAAGAAAGCCCCGAGCCTTCCGTCGAAGAGCTCTGGACTGACATTTACGCCTGAGAGGACGAATAAGACATGGCAACCGAAATTCTCATGCCCGCCCTTTCGCCCACAATGGAAGAGGGCACCCTGGCCAAATGGCTGGTCAAGGAAGGCGACACTGTAAGCTCTGGCGATATCATGGCCGAGATCGAAACCGACAAGGCGACGATGGAATTTGAAGCCGTTGATGAAGGCATCATTGGCAAGATCCTGATCGCTGAAGGTACCGAAGGGGTCAAGGTGAACACCCCTATCGCGGTTCTGGTGGAAGAAGGCGAAGACGCCTCTGCCCTGCCAGCGGCTGCCCCCGCAGCCGCAGCGGTGACCGAGGCCGCCCCTGCGGCGGTTGAGGCCCCCGCTCCTGCCGCTGCCCCCGCTGCTCCGGTCGTTGACCTGTCGCCCGATTGGCCCGCAGATGCAGAGATGAAGTCCGAAACCGTCCGTGAAGCGCTGCGTGACGCGATGGCCGAGGAAATGCGTGGTGACGAAGACGTCTACCTGATGGGTGAAGAAGTCGCCGAATATCAGGGCGCGTATAAAATCAGCCAAGGTCTGCTGGACGAGTTTGGCCCCAAGCGCGTTATCGATACGCCGATCACCGAGCACGGTTTTGCAGGCATCGCCGTTGGTTCAGCCTTTGGAGGTCTGAAACCGATTGTCGAGTTCATGACCTTCAACTTCGCGATGCAGGCGATCGACCAGATCATCAACTCGGCCGCCAAGACGCTGTACATGTCCGGCGGTCAGATGGGTTGTCCGATCGTCTTCCGCGGCCCCAACGGCGCCGCCGCGCGCGTGGCTGCCCAGCACAGCCAGGACTATGCTGCCTGGTACATGCAGATCCCCGGCCTGAAGGTGGTGATGCCCTATTCCGCAGCCGACGCCAAGGGCCTGCTGAAATCGGCGATCCGCGACCCCAACCCGGTTGTCTTCCTGGAAAACGAAATCCTCTACGGGCGTTCTTTCGACGTGCCGCAGGTGGATGATCTGACCATCCCGCTGGGCAAGGCACGTATTTGGCGCGAAGGTTCGGATGTGACCATCGTCAGCTTCGGCATTGGCATGCAATACGCACTCGAAGCCGCCGACAAACTGGCGGAAGAAGGCATCAGTGCCGAAGTTATCGACCTGCGCACAATCCGCCCGATGGACACTGGCGCAATCATCAACTCGGTGATGAAGACGAACCGTCTGGTGACTGTGGAAGAAGGTTGGCCGCAAGGTTCGGTCGGCAGCTACATCAGTTCGGTCGTGATGCAGGAAGCGTTCGACTATCTCGACGCCCCGGTCATCAACTGCACCGGCAAAGATGTACCGATGCCCTACGCCGCGAACCTCGAAAAGCTGGCCCTGATCACCACCGATGAGGTGATCGCCGCCGTCAAACAAGTGACCTACCGGTAAGGAGCGACAGACAGATGCCCACCGAAATTCTGATGCCCGCCCTTTCACCCACCATGGAGGAAGGCACGCTTGCCAAATGGCTGGTCAAGGAAGGCGACACCGTTTCCTCTGGCGACCTGCTGGCCGAGATCGAAACCGACAAGGCCACGATGGAGTTCGAAGCCGTTGATGAAGGCACCATCGGTAAGATCCTGATCGCCGAGGGAACCGAAGGCGTTAAGGTCAACACCGCCATTGCTGTTCTGCTGGAAGACGGCGAAAGCGCAGATGACATTGGTGCGACGCCTGCCGCCGCGCCTGCGGCTGCGCCCGCAGCAGAAACTGCAGCGCCAGCGGCGTCCGAGACGCCAGCCTCTGCCCCTGCCCCGGCTGCTCCGGTCAAGGCTGATGGCGGTCGTGTTTTCGCCTCACCACTGGCCCGTCGCATTGCGGCGCAAAAAGGTCTTGATCTATCGCAGATCGCCGGCTCTGGCCCGCATGGTCGCATCGTCAAGGCGGATGTGGAAAGCGCCACAGCCGCACCGGCTGCAGCTGCTCCAGCGCCTGCTACCGCTGCTCCATCTGCGCCTGCGGCACCAACCGGGCCGTCGGCAGACATGGTCGCTCGGATGTATGAAGGGCGCGAGTACGAGGAAATCCAGCTGGACGGTATGCGCAAAACCATCGCCGCGCGCCTGTCCGAAGCCAAACAGACCATCCCGCATTTCTATCTGCGTCGTGACATCAAGCTGGACGCGTTGCTCAAGTTCCGCAGCCAGTTGAACAAGCAGTTGGAAGGCCGTGGCGTGAAGCTGAGCGTCAACGACTTCATCATCAAGGCCGTCGCCAACGCGCTTCAGCAGGTGCCCGAATGCAACGCCGTCTGGGCGGGTGACCGCGTGCTGCAACTCAAGCCGTCGGACGTGGCCGTAGCGGTCGCGATCGAGGGCGGGTTGTTCACCCCGGTTCTTCAGGACGCCGACATGAAATCTCTGTCGGCGCTTTCGACCGAGATGAAGGATCTCGCCGCCCGCGCCCGCGAACGCAAGCTGGCACCGCACGAGTATCAGGGTGGCACGTTTGCCATCTCGAACCTCGGCATGTTCGGCATCGACAATTTCGACGCCATCGTGAACCCGCCTCATGCCGGCATTCTGGCGGTGGGTACCGGCGTGAAAAAGCCCGTTGTCGGGGATGATGGAGAACTGACGGTGGCAACCGTAATGTCCGTTACCATGTCCGTCGATCACCGCGTCATCGACGGCGCGCTGGGGGCAGAACTGCTCAAGGCTATTGTCGACAACCTGGAAAACCCGATGGTCATGCTGGCCTGACGACCCGAATGATGCCCGCGCCCCGGACAGCCGGAGCGCGGGCAGCCTCAAGTGTTTGCACTGAGTTGAACTTGCGTGATCGGGGCACCGATTGCCCGATCCATCCAAACGCCCCACTTCCTTCAGAAGCAGACGGAAGGCAGGTGCGCGATGCTCTCAAGAAATCTCATTCTCAGCCTGACTGTTTTGGCGATACCCGCAGCCACGGCACCTGAATGTGCCATGGCAAAGCCCAACGGCTATCCGGGTGAGCATTCAAAGTTTAAGCCAAACGATCCGGCCGCGATTGCCCGGCACAAAGCCGCACAGGACAGACGGCAGGAGCTTCGCAAACAAAAACGGGAAGAACGGCGGCGCAAGCGGTTGGACAAACGCGCCAACCGCTCTCGCTGAACTGTTACTGATCCTTACCCAGCATATGATCCATCGAGATCGAAGGCTGGTCGCACCCGGCTTCCCCCACGATCTTGGCGGGGATACCGGCGACGGTCTTGCAGGGCGGCACCTCTTGCAGCACCACCGAACCGGCCGCGATGCGGCTGCAATGGCCAATGGTGATATTGCCCAGCACCTTGGCCCCGGCTCCGATCAGAACACCGTCTCCGATTTTTGGATGACGGTCTTCTTCTTCCTTTCCGGTTCCGCCCAGTGTCACCGAGTGCAGCATCGACACGTTGTCACCCACCACTGCCGTCTCGCCAATCACGATGGAATGGGCATGGTCAATCATGATGCCCTTGCCGATTTTGGCTGCCGGGTGAATGTCGATCCCGAAAATTTCGGATGAGCGCATCTGGAAGAAATAGGCCAGATCATAGCGCCCCTTGCGCCACAACCAATGGGCCACGCGATATGCCTGCATGGCCTGGTACCCTTTGAAATACAGGATCGGCTGCAACAGCCGATGACAGGCCGGGTCACGTTCGTAAACGGCCATAAGGTCCGCCCGAGCAGCTTCGAGCAAACCCGGATCGTCGGCATATGCCTCATCCACGATTTCACGCAGAACCATCATCGACATTTCGTTCGAGCACAGCTTGGCCGCCACCCGATATGAAAGCGCCCGTTCAAGGCTGCGGTGATGCAGGATACAGGCGTGCACGAGCCCCCCCATGAGGGGCTCTTTCTCGACGGCCGCATGGGCCTCGGATGTGATACGGGTCCAGACCGGATCAACCGGTGTCACATGGCTGCGCTTTTCGAACATGGCTTTGATCCTTTGCTGCGCCTAGAATGCCATTTAGTGGCAAAAAGACCAAACGCAAACCCATGATCGGTCATGTAACGAAAATGAATGAGTCAGAGCGCACCCATTTCGAAACACGAATTCGCGAACGATTGGCGGAATTGCAGCAGATGTCAGCGTCGGGGCAGCAGGCTCAGGCTGTTGTCGAGCTGGATCAACAGGCCGTTGGACGGCTGAGCCGCATGGATGCGCTGCAAAATCAAGCCATGGCCAAGGCACAGCAGGCCAATCGCGACATGGAAACACGCCGGCTTCTGGCCGCGTTGGAACGGCTTGACGACGGCGAGTTCGGATATTGCGAAGACTGCGGAGAGCGCATTCCGGATGGGCGGCTGAATCTGGATCTGGCTGCCAGCAAATGCGTCAGCTGCGCGTCCGGCTAGCCTGAAATCTGGCAAGCTGGTGCAGAACCATCTCAAAACACTGGCAATATTGCAGATCGTCAAACCCGGGTTCATCGGCCAGGGCCCTGTTTCGCGCAACAGCCATGAGAGAACCATTGCCGTAAACCGGGTGGAGCTTGCCCGTGCGCTCCAAATGCCTGTCGGCCAATTCCGCCTCGTGGATCATCCGCACACACAAAGCCCCCCTGTCCGGCTGCGGCACGGCCAGCAAGGCGCGCGCCGCAGCACTGACATCCCCATGCAGAACCGGCCGCATCAGGCAGCTTGCCCAACCGCAAGACGCGACCAAGCACCCGGTCCGAATACAGCAGATACTTGGGCCACTTCGACCTCATAGCTCCCGGACAGACCATCCGCAGCTTTCATGGCAGTCGAATAGGTCCACCTTGGTTCGGATATCAGTTCTTCGCGCAGAACGGTTCCAACCGAAATGACACGGACCAGGTAGGATTCGCTTTCTTCGCCCAGGGGAATCTCCAGCCCCGACCAGTCATCCGCATCCGTTCGGGCACGTCGGATCCACGTAAGCTCATCCCCGGCGGTACCAGACCGAACCCGCATGTGCACAGGCGCATAGGGGCGCAATCCGTTGCCTGCAAACGAGGCAATCAGGTGTTGATAGGACGGGTCATCATAGCCGCGGGTCGCAGGCCCAATGCGATAATGTTTGGCAAGACGCCTTTCGTTTCGCAGCAGGCTGATCTGTTGCACCCTGTCATTCAACAGAACGAATACTGATCCGTCCGGCCAGACATCAGGCATCAAGGCGTCTGTTCCCAGTTGACCCCTGAGCCGCCCGGACAACGCGTATACATCCGGGGCCTCGAGCGCCGCGTCAGCGAACTGAAAAACCTCCCAGTTACCGGGTGTTCCGTCTCCGATTGCAGCCAGATTGACGCCATTCATCACCGAGCTGCGTGGGCGGGATTCCAACTGACCCGTAAGCAGTTTGACCTTCATGGCAGGGCCCTCATCCCAGACACCGACATTGGCGCGTCTCAGCGGTGTTTCGGTCACGCCGACCACGGCCCGCTGGGCAATGACGTCGCTCAGGCGATAGCTATCGTCGCTGGACGAGGAATAGACCGCTGCCGCCCCGGGCCATGGATCTCCGGTAACGGCCAGATAGGGCGCATGAGGGGCCTCGGCCCCCGTGATCAAGGGCAGGTCCAGAAAAACCGGCAGCACGGGGACCGGCGCCGCATATGGTTTGACCGTTGCCAGGTCGTCATTCAATTCGGACGCTTTGTACACGCCCTGTTCGATCCGGACCGCTTCAACCAGTTGCAGGTCGGCGGATTCCAACCGGTCGATCCGGTACACCGGCCCGGTTTCAGCATCTGTCAAACGAACCAGATCCCCTGCCCCCAGATGCATTTGAGACGGCGGAAGCGCAAACCGAACCGTATCACGGGAAACTCTGGCTTCGCTCAACCAGCGTTCGGCCGTTTGCCGCCCTTCGGTACGGGTCATGGACAGAGGCATCTCATTCACGGATACGGAATGGGTGCGATCATCGGGCAAAACCGCCTCTTCCGCGACGACATCATGATCCGCGTCCGACTGAACAAAGCGCAGACGAACGCGCCCGGTCATTTCGGCCTCGGCCTCACGCCGGTGTTCGACCGTCCCTTCAAGATCGCGGCTGATCGCCAGATGATCGGGGTTCAAGGCAACCGCGCCATACCCGTCGCGCATCTGGAACTTCAACACTCCATCCCTTTCGATCGCATCAAACCCATAGCGCAGCATCAGCGGCTGCAAGGCGGAACGGGCATTCGTCACGTCTTCGATGACATACCCGCGGACCACACCGTACAGACCAGAGACGTCTATATCCGTGACACCCGCACCGTGGCAGATTTCGGTCACCACGGAGGCCAACGTGCGAGACCCGGACCGACCGTTCAGCCAGTGCCCTCTGGGATAGTTCTCGCCATCGTCCCACTGGCTTTTCAGGTTCGGAAAGGTCGGAAACGGACGGGTATCCCATGCCCAGACATACGCGTTTGCCATGTCCAGCATCGGCGCGCCATAGATGTCCGAGATCGGATTGACCTTCGGATCGCTCCAATAGCCAAGCATCGCGGTCAGATACTGAACCTGAATGAAGTCGTCGCGCAGCCCGTTTGAATACGCGGGCAACAGCGATTCCGATGACTTCGGGTCCAGGAATTTGTTCGGCTGATTCGTGCCCTTGTCGATTGCCGCACACCCCAACTCGGTGAACCAGATCGGTTTCGATTCGGGCACCCAATCGGTCGGGTTGGGTTGACGCATACCTCCGATCCGTTCGTGATGCGAATTCGACCACCAGTTGCGCAGGTCCTTGTATCTCCAGATCCACGGCTCGTCATACCCCTGATCTTTGATCGGAGTCCTGATCTGCGCTTCCGCCTCTTCCGGAGAGGCGTAGTACCAGTCATACCCTTCACCGCCTTCGATATTGCTGCGAAGATACCCCAGGTCGTAAATCGAAGGCGCGCCGGCCTCGGCGTCCAGATGATGTTCACCGTCACGCCAATCGGACAACGGCATGTAGTTGTCGATGCCGATGAAATCGATGTTGTCGTCCGCCCAAAGAGGGTCGAGGTGAAAATACCTGTCGCTGGTGCCCTTTGGCTGGTATCCGAAATACTCGCTCCAATCCGCTGCATAGCCGATTTTCGTGTCCGGCCCCAGAATCTGACGCACCTCGGCCGCCAAGGCGCGAAGCTGCGCAACGGCCGGAAAGCCCGAAGCCCCCCTGATCTGCGTCAGGCCACGCATCTCGGACGAGATGCAGAACGACGAAACGCCGCCGGCAGCCTTGCACAGCATGGCATAGTGCAGAATGAAGCGCCGCAGGCTCCATTCCTGAGGGCCGGAATATGTGATGATTTCTTTGGCCGTGACACCGCTGTCCCCCAGCAGCCCGCCAAAGCTACCGCCCCCGGAGACCCAAGTTAAACCGGTATCCCCTCTGTCGTCAGGCCGACCACCCGGTCTGGGCCTGACCAGACCACCCGAGCCACTGCCGGTGCCGCCCGATCCGTTCGTACCCTGGTTGATCGCAAAATCTTGCGCACGTGCTGTTCCGAAGAACGCGGCGACCTGTGCATCGGCCGATGCCGTCTGGTCCGCAGAACCCGGACGCCCCGGCGCCACATCGAGGGTGATCCGCCCACGCCATGGCAGGTGATGCTGACTTGACGCATCCGACCAGGGATCAGGTAGCCCGTTCCCCGGCAATTGCTCCATCAGGATGAATGGGTAAAACATCACCCGTTTGCCGGATTGGTTCAGATGCCGGATCGCCTCGACCACGGCCGCATCAGCCGGAGTCCCCCCATAGACCGGGCGGCCGTTCTGTCGCACCACAAGCCCGGCGTCGCTTCGGGCCTGATCAGATACGATCCAGGGCATATCGCTGCTGTCGTTCTCACGCTGTTCGATCTTTGGCCGGATCTTGCAGTGTCCGCATCTCAGGTCATCGCCGAACCACGACACCACCAATGATGCAGCATCGCAATTGGGCAACTCGCTTTCCAGCGCTCGGGTCGAGGAGACAATATCCGAGGTGCCTGACGCGGAATGTGCGTTTGCAGGCCAGCTCTTGCCAGATTGTGAATAATTCACCTGAGAGCTGGCCAGAGCGTATTCTCCGGTCCCAGGTATCATGGCGACCCCGCGCACGATCTGAGGCAATGCACTGTCGTGATCGGGCATGTCCCGCTGCGTGGGGCGCACAACTTCAAATGAAAACTGCGGCACCCGGTTGCCGAAAGCGCCGAGCGGGAAATCCTCGATCACGACATAGGCGGTTCCGCGATATGCTGGAACCGTTCCAGCGCCTTCAATCGCCTCGATCAGAGGATCCGGCAACTGATCCCACGTGCCATGGTAAACCCGCATGTTGAGGCTGGATCGATCTTGTTCCTCTCCATCCGCCCAAATCCGCGCGACATCGGCAATCTCACCGGCGCCAACCGCAATCGCCAGCGAAATCGAGTAACTGTACGTGACGGTAGTCACCTCAGGGGTCTTGGGTTTCCCCTTGCCCCCGCCGCCGCCACCCTCTGTGGTGGTCGTCTGGGTCTCGAGAAAATCCGAAGCCCAAATGACCTGACCACCCACACGCATACGGCCAAACACGGTGGTCACCGGCACACCTTCGCCGGTTTCCGTCAACCGAAACCTATCCATACGGCCGGTTTCAACGACTTCACTGCCGCTGCCCATAACGGACTGGTTAAAGAACTTCTGATCAAGGACCCGCCCGACCGTCGCACCAACGGCCCGACCGATAATTGCGGTTGAAAGGCCCGCAACCGTGCCCCCGATCGAACCGCCCAGCGCGGCCCCGGCTGCAGAAAGAAGAATAGTGGCCATCAATGCATCTCCATCGGGAATTCGAAACAGGAAACGATACGGCGGCACCAAGGCCTGCTCAGTGCGTTCTCCACGACGCCGTGGCCGGAATACGCGTGAATAAAGCGCGGCTCGGGGTGCGTGGTACTGACGATGCCCAGATGCTTGGCGACGCTTGCATCGCGCATCCGAAACAGCAGAACATCCCCCGATGCCATCTCGCCTATTGGTTTTTCGACCAGATGCCGTCTGGCAGCCACCCACATCCGTTCCTCACCCTGCGGTTCGGACCAGTCCATGCTGTAGGCCGGAACAGATTCAGGTTCCCGCCCGATCACGGCGCGCCAAACGCCGCGCAACAGGCCCAGACAATCCGCACCGGCACCTTTGACCGAGGCCTGATGCATATAAGGCGTTCCAAGCCAATTGCGCGCCTCTGTCACAATATCCTCTCTACGTATCGTCATCGTAAGCTGCCTCCGCTATTGGCTTTGCTTTTCTTGGGAACAGCCATGACCCAGTCTTCGCCCGGAAGATCTGGAAACCCTTGAAAATTCAGAAAGTTGTTGAACTTGAACTGGCAGGTTTCCATGCGTTTGTCGCATCCTGCCCGCAGTTTCACACTGTCGCCGATCGCCAGGCTTGCCCCGAAACCGGACCAAAGCGTGATCTCGCGCCCGGTTGCCGTCTGCCTGTCATTCTTGATCGAAGACCACAACCCCTTGGCAGAACCGGACAAAACATCCACGCGCCCCCGTTCGAACCAGCCTTCTTCAATGGTCTGGCCTCCTACAACATGCAAAAGGGTGCCGCCATCGAAACCCGAGATCACACCGTCGAACCAATACCCCGGCGTGTCGGTGTTGAACCGGCAGGCCCGATCCCCCAACACAGCCGTGCAAGGCTTTTGGTAAACGCGCCCCAAAGGGCGGTTCAGCAAGTCGGTCAGGCCACGCAATTCCGCATGGAACGCGCCGCCAGAGCGGCGCAATTCACCGATAGAACCACGGAACTGAAGGACGCGCTGATCCAGATCTGCCCAATTGACAAGCCAGGCGCGCACTTCGGCCCCGTCAAAACGCCCCGCTTCGATATCCTCGTCGCGAATGGCCGCGTCAGACAGGGCGCCCATCGCTTCCGTGTTGTCGATGGACAGGCCCGTGGCCTGCTCGATGGCGGCGGCCGTCAGGCCGGTACTGGCCTTGAAGGTCAACCCGTCAAAACTCAGCTCCATGTCGTGGTCGGTGAAACCGTATTCCTGCCCGTCCGTGCGTTTGATCGCCCAACAGCGGCAGACCGTTGTCAACCCGCTTTGCAGATGCGCGTGCAGACCCTTAATATCTTCAGCCATCAGATGCGCACCTCGACCACTGGAACATTAGGTACGTCGCCGGCCTGGAAACTGGCCACACTGGTCTGGATTTTGTCGGTGTCAAAACGCACCGGCACATCAAATTCAAAACCCGCGGTGATATCGACCTCTTCCGGCGGCGGGTCCGCAAACGTGACCCTGCCCGTCGTCAGATCAACGTCAAAATCCACGCCCTCGCGGACCTCATCCTGATCCAGCCCCAGACGCACCGTCCCCAATACCGGTTTCACGATGGGGCGCGCATAGCTTACCCCGCCCGATTGGTAGGTCTTGATCAACTGGAACTCGGTGCGTGTTCCGTCGCCTTTGGCGATCACCTGATCTCCGAAATTGATGTCCGCCGTGGCCTTGCCGGATTTGAAATCCGACCAGTCTTTCCAGCGAAAGCCGAACATCTGACCCTGCCGCGCTTCGAAGAACGAAATCAGTGTCTCGATATCGTCCAGCGACCGCATCCCCAGCCCCGCATCATATCGGCGACGCGAATGGGCCCAAGGCGTGTTGCGCTCTTCAAAACCATTGGCCAGCGTCACGATGTCCGTGCGCCGTTCCGGCCCCCCGACCGAGCCAAAGCTCAGGCTGGCGGGAAATCTCACCTCGTGGAAATTCATCTGCTGCTTCCTGATTTACCTGTTGCGATTGCCGCGCCCCAGCGCGCGGCTCATCTGGGCCGCAATCTGCCCCTGAGAGCGGCGGAACCCCTGCACGTCCGGTGTCGAAATGTTCATCACCACATTCACGGCACGCCCGGCGCCCTGCGTCCGCACGCCCAGCTTGCCATCGGCCCCGCGCGCAAGCGGCATGATCGCCTCTGGCCCGGCTTCTCCCATCAGCCCGGTGCCGCCGCGCATGGGAAACATGGTCGGGCCGCTGACCACACCGCCATTGGCGAAGGGCATCACCCGACCCTGGCTGAAGCTGCCGCCATCGGCAAAGGGCAGAATTCCCTTCACCAACCCGCCGACCGCGTTGGCCAGCATGCCGCCAAAGTGGTCCGTCACCGGCTTGATCGCAGCCGCATAAGCCGTTTGGATCAACGAGTTCCTCAGGATATCCAACGCACCGGAAAGGCTCATCCCATCCAGAACGACACCATCGAAGGCCTTGCGCAATCCACTGGACATGCCGCGCTCCAGCGTGGCGACATCCTTGCCGGTCTCTTCAAATGCGGCGCTGATGCGCTTCATCTGGCTGTCAAACGCCGCCGCCATAGTCGCAGCATCGCCGAGGGAATCGCCCAGCGCTTCGCCTCGTTCTTGCAGGTCCTCAAACCCGTCACGATCTGTCATCACGCTCTCCTTGTGTCTTGTCCGGATAGGCGGCCAGCAAAGCGTCCAACCCCGCCCGGTTCATTGCGGGCGCTCCGGAACCCTGCCCCAGCATCAGCCGCAGCTCTGCCGGGGTCAGACGCCAGAATTGATCCGGCGTCAGTCGCAGCCCCAGAAATCCGGCCCGCATCAGGGCAGGCCAGTCGAACCCGCTCATGCGCCCTCCGGCACCATGAAGGCGCGCGCCAACAATTCGGCTGCTGTTCTGGCGGCCGCCATGGGGCCGCCTTCGATCTCGGCATGCATCAGGTCGGCCCGGGCAATGTTCCAGCCACCGCCCCGCAAACCGGCAACGATCAGCGCCAGAACATCCGCACTGGAATACGCACCGCCCTCAAACCGCTGCACCAGCTCAACCAGCGACCCAGCATTCAGCTCCTGCTCCAGCTCCGCCAAAGCACCAAGCGTCAGTTTGAGCACCCGCTGCTCGCCATCGATGGTCAGCGCCACCTCGCCTGTCCACGGATTGGCCATCGGATCAAAGCGCCGTAAAGGTCAGAGCACCGGCACTGGCCAGGCTCATCTCGTAGGTCGCTTCCCCGTTGTGCGAGCCCGCATACTCGATGCCGGTCACCTGAAACGGGCCTTCTACAATCCCGAAATCAGGGATGATGACCTGAAAGGCCGGAGTTTCGCCATCAAAGAACAACTGCCGCGCGCGTTCATCCGTGCCAGCATCCCTGAACACGCCCGAGCCAGAAATCGAAGCCGATTTGACCCCCGCCCCGGACAAAAGCTCGCGCCATCCACCCTGGCTTTCCAGACTGGTGACATCCACACTTTCAGAATTGAAACTTATGCGCGTGGCCCGCAGCCCCGCGATGGTCTGGAACAGGCCGGTACCGTTCATATCCATTTTGACCAACAGGTCTTTTCCGTTCTGGGCAGCCATGTGCTCTCTCCGTTGATTGCTTAGTCATCTTCCACGCGGGCGCGGAACTTCAGGTCGATCTGGCGGATGGTGCCGCCGGTCCCGGTGCGCCGGGCTGAGGCCCGCTCGAACCACAGCCCCACCAAACGCCCGCGAACCAGGTTGAGTGGCGCGTTTTCCAGCGCGTCACACACCGCGCCGGCCAGTGTTTTGGCAGCACCGAACCCTGCCTCCTGGGACACCACCGAAACGGTGAAGCGGTGTATCGCGCCCGCGCCTGTTCGGTCCGACGCGTCACGCACCTCTTCGGGGCCCAGCGTCACATAGGTCTGCGGCACGGTTCCCGCGGGCACCGCATCATAGATCGCGCCCCCCGATTGGCTGCTGACTGCTGCGTCCGCTGAAAGCTGTTGATACACGGCCGCCTGCAAAGCGGCAGAAACGCCATAGCTCATGCCGCCACCTCTTCATCTGCGAAACAGGTCAGGAACTTGCCGCGCGGATCATGTTCGGCCACGGCCCGGATTACGAAACAGCGATTTCCCTCGCGAAACCGCTGATCTGGCGCGGGGCGCATCGAAGACCCCATGGGCGCACCACGTACCACGATGCGGTACCCAACACGCGACACGGACGCTCCGGCGATCTGCTGTTCGGCGCCACTGCGCGCCGTCACCTCGGCCCATAATGTCCCCATCGCAGCCCATGTTTCGGTATAGCCCCCCGCCCCATCAGCACTTCGCATCGGCGCCTCCAGCACCAATTTACGGTTCAGATGCGGCGTATTCATTGCGATACCCCCGCCCCGAAACGCACCATGCGATAGCGCTGGATCAGGCTGGTGACACCAAAGGGCATACATCCAGCGCCCAATGAGGTTTCATCCCGGTATTCATAGTAATGCGCGGCCAGCAGCAGCACCGCTTGCCCAAGATCGGCGGGCAACCCACCCCAATCCTGCGCCATCCCCGCGACAAACGAAATCTTTACGGAACCACCCGTTTCGATGGCAGGCAGGCTGGATCCCAATGGGCGGATCCGGGGCCGCTGACTATCATGCTCCAGGCGATAGGTCGCGGCGTCCGCAACCGTTTCGGCTCCTTGCTTGTCTGTCAGCGTCACGGCCTGCACTGAAACCACAGGGGCCACAGGCAGCACTTCGCCCGACGGGTCGCGCCACCTGTTCAAACTCCACGAGAATTCCCGTGTGATCAGAACCGTGCCAGTGCGCGCCTCGATCGCCGCGATGGCAGCCCGCAGGAACCCCTTCAACACTTCATTCTGCACATCATCTTCGGCAAAGCCCGTGCCCAACCTCAGATGCGCCTTGAACTGATCCACCGGCAGCGCCGCATCCGCGATGGCGGTCTCTTCGATCAACATCATCCACTCACTCCGCAATCTCGGACCCCTCCAGGGCCCCATCCTTGGAAAATGGCGGGCACGCGCCGCCCCACGTTGCTCGGACGGAGGGGAGCAGCTAGACAACGCAGAGGATCTCACTCCGGCCCGCGCCCGCCGTCCGAGGGGCCAGGGCCCCCCGGATTCAGCCCGCGTCAGGCGGTGCCGAATTTCACCAGCTTGATCGCAGCAAAGTCGCTGACATCGCCGCCGACGCGCTTGGTCGCGTAGAACAGGACATGTGGCTTGGCGCTGAACGGGTCGCGCAGCACGCGCAGATCAGGACGTTCGGCAATGGTGTAACCAGCCTGGAAGTCACCAAAAGCAATCGAGAAACTGTCGGTTGCCACATCCGGCATGTCCTCGGCAATCAGAACCGGATACCCCATCAGACGCGCCGGCTCACCTGCGGCCAGACCATCGGACCACAGGAAGCGGCCATCGCTGTCCTTCAATTTGCGGATCACACCTGCGGTCTTCGAATTCATCACGAAGGTCCCGTTGACCCGGTACTGCGCGCCCAGCGCATAAACCACATCGACAATCGCATCCGCATCAATACCCGCATCAATACCGGTCGCGACATAGCCAAGGCTGCCCCAGGACCAGCCATCATTCGGCACCGCTCGGTGGATCATCAACCCCTTGGGCTTGTCGACGCCATCGCCGTTGATGAATGCCGCCGCCTCGGCGCGTGCAAACTTGTCGGCAATGCGCCCGGCCAGCCAGCCCTCGACGTCGAAGGCGCTGTCATCCAGCAGACGCTGCGACGCTTTGGGCAGCGCGCTCAGCTCGTGCAGCGGGATCGAGATGCGATCGATCGAAGGTGTTCCGGTTTCCGCTGTGGCCGAGTTTTCGTCAGCCCAGCCCGCACCTACATCGGTGTGATCGATCAGCACGTCGAACGAATTTGCCTCGACATTCACGACCGATGCAATCGAACGGATCGAGGCGGTCGAGTTCAAAACCGACTTGATCGTCTCGGCAGTCTGCGGATCAACCAGATAGCCACCATCGCTGTTGACCGCTGTTGACAGGGACTTGGCCTCCATCTCGAGGCCACGCAGCCCGTCATCTTCGCCGGACCGCACATAGGCGTCAAATGCCTTCTGATGCGGGGCTCCGTCTTCGATCGAAGCGGCAAGATGCGGGCGTGCCGCGATGGTTGATTTACGATCCAGCATGGTCAGTCGCTCTTCTGTTTGTTGCAGTTTGGTGTTAACTTCGGCTTTCAGGCCCTTGAATTCATTCACGAAGCCAGCCATCGCCCGCTTCACCTCATGAACCAGGGGCGCACCCTCTCCGGTCAAGGCCGGGGTTTCGGTCTTGCTCATCAGCATGTCCTGTTCTGAGTGGTTTTGAGGCGCGCTAGTTCCGCGCCAGCTCCTGCCGGGCATCGTTGAATACGTCGGCAATACAGCGCAGGGCTTCCTCGGCGTCAGGTGTCTTTCCCTTCGCCGCCACCCGCGCACTGGGCAGCATCGGGAAGGTCACCAATGACACCTCCCACAGCTCCAGTTCGGTCAGGACCCGCTGGCCCTTGTCATTTTTCACGGCCCGTTTGGTGCGGTAGCCGATCGACAGACCATCCATCGCACCTGCCCGGATCAATTCTGCCGCCTCGCGGCCTTTCTGCGTGCTTTCCAGCAGACGCCCCTTGACCCACAGGCCCTTGTCGTCCTCGCGTACTTCGTCCCACACGCCGATGGGCTGGGCCGGATCATGCTGCCACAGCATCTTGACGCGCTGCCCCGCCTTGACCAGCCTGTCAAGCGAGCCGCGATAGGCGCCACGCTGCACCACGTCACTGCCCTGATCGACCTGACCAAACAGGCTGGCATAGCCCTCGATTACCGCATCATCCGTAACCGACAAACCGTCGCCGAACCGTGCGAACTTATGTTCCAAATCCATGAACTTCTCCACGTAACTCATTGAACTCATGGCGCTACCACCAAGAGAGATTGAAACGCCTGCGCCAGAATGACCGCCGCCACGCCATAAACCGTCAGCCACAGCCGACGCTCCAGCCGTTCCATCATCTCTTCGATCTGATCCAGACGCCGACACAGATGCGCATGCTGGATCTCGGCCACCCGTTCATGCGCGGCCAGACGCAGACCCGGCGCGCACTCGAACGAGGGATACCCCTCACCCATCCGCACGCTCCGGCAGGCCCAGCAAGGCGCGCTTCTCGGCGTTGGTCAGGAAGTCGGCCCCATTGACCCGCGCCCATTGCGCATCCCGTTCTGCGGACAGCGCAGGCACCTGATCCAGGTCAGGCTTCAAAACCAGCTCCTCGCCGGTAAAGCCCGCCAGCCAGTCCGCCAATGCCGCCGCCACCCGCGTCACCAGGGGCAGAACGGTCAGGCGATAGAACGCTCGGTTGGCCTCCTGATAGTTCGAATAGGTCGCGTCACCCTGAATCCCCAGCAGCATCGGCGGGACCCCAAAGGCCAGCGCGATCTCGCGGGCGGCGGCTTCCTTGGTCTTCTGAAACTCCATGTCCGAGGGCGAAAAGCCCATCGGCTTCCAGTCCAATCCCCCCTCCAGAACCATCGGCCGGCCCGCATTGCGTGCCCCGCGATAGTTCGCCTTGATCTCGTCTGACAGGCGCCGGAACTGTTCTTCGGCCATCACCCCGTGGCCATCGCCTTTCCAGACCAAAGCCCCCGAAGGCCGCGCCGCATTATCCAGCAGCGACTTCGACCACCGCGACGCGCTGTTATGTACATCAATCGCCATCGCCGCCGCCTGCATCGGCGAGAACCCATAGTGGTCATCCTGAGGGTGGAACGATTTGATATGGCAGATGGCTTCCGCCGCAAACCGATGTTTCTTGCCGCCAACCGCATAGTCATACGCCTTGGGCCATCCATCCGCCCCCGGCACGACGCTCATCCGGTCCGAGCGCAACACATGCAGCTCAACCGGCAGGCCTTCCTCTGCCTGAACCGCCTCGACATAGGCATTGCCCGACAGCAGCAACTGCCCGAACAAGGCCTCCATCAACTCCGCTTGCCCCTGCGCCGCATTCGGACGACGCATCAGGGACAGGATCGGATGGGTCTCATAGCGCTGCGCCTGATCCTGCAACACCAACGGCAAAGCCGCCGCCGCCTCGGCAATCAGCTTGACGGAACGAAACCCCACCGGGTTCCCTGAAAACCCCGTCCGCGTCAGCGACACCGTGTCCCTCGGGCTCCAGGCCACGCGCCCGCCCGTCTGCCACGCCACCACCGGCCCAGCCGCGCTTGCTTTTGCCTCGGGCGCCGCTTCAGCCGATCCACGACGCAAGAAATCGAATACCATCTGTGCTCCTTTCTGCCGCCGCTCTGCCCGGCTTGTTGAAGGGAGTTATGACGGAAAGAAGTTTAAGCCTCGGGAATGGGGCGTACGGGGGTTGGGCAACACGAGCAACCAAAGTGGGTGGCCAATTCCGAATGGATGGCTATTGGTAGAAGTACCGAAAGCAAAGCGGGACCGATCGAATGACCCAGCCAGAATTGGCCATCAGAAAACGACTGGAAAGCCGCGCACTCGTGGTAGCAATGGGGGGAAATCTCTTCATGGGTGCCGCAGGAATCCTGGCCAGCATTCTGTCGAATTCGAACGCGATCATGATGGACGGGCTGTTCTCACTGATCGGTTTTACTTCAGCCGTTCTCGGCCGAAGGATCAGCCAACGAATTGATGCCGGACCCGACAAGCTACGACCATTTGGCTATGCCGCAGACGAGGCCATCTTTTCAACACTCCGCTCTCTATCCCTGTTGGGTCTTGTGTTGTTTGCGATCACCAGCGCCCTCAAAAGCATCTACAACTATCTGAACGGCCTGCCCCCCGAGCCTCTGAGCTTTGCGCCAATGATCCTCTATTTCTCAGGGATTGGGCTGACCTGCACCTTGCTTTGGGCCTTTCATCATTTCACCTGGCGTCGCATCGGACGAAACAGCGCAATCCTGCGACTGGAGGCCAAAGCGGCGCTTTTTGACGGGATGATCACTGCGGCGGCAGGCATCGGCCTGGCTGCCATCTACTTTTTCAGGGAAGGACCACTTGCCTTGATCGCTCCGATCGGGGATTCCGTGATTGTCCTACTGCTTTGCCTGCTGGCCCTCGGGGCGTATATCCGTGAATTCAAAGGCGGATTGGGCGAGCTTGCAGGATTAAGCGCCAGCCCCGCCACTATTGCGACCGCGCGCCGCGCCGTACGCGCAACTCTCATTGAAGATGGCGGGCGGATCCGGGATCTGTCTGTTACCAAACTGGGCCGATCCCATTTAGTGACTGTTTACTACGACCCATGTCGTTCCGTTTTCGCGCACGAAATCGACCGCCTCAATCTGGATTTGATACGCGATGTTCGAACCGTATTGGCCGGGGCTGACGTTCTGCTGATTGTCTCTGAACACCCCAGACGATGGCCAGATGAACTCGCCCCTGTCCAAAGCGCTTGATGTGTTTGCCGCACTGGGCTTACAAAATCCGCACCCTCGGCCGCCGATACGCCCCCGCGGGCCCCACGACCAACTCATGCAGCGCCCAGACCAGCGCGTCGACGCGGTCGGGCGAGCCCTGCCCCTCGAACCCGCGCGCGGTCATCTGGCACATCTGCTCCTCCAGCGCGTCCAGCCCGGCCACATGGAACACCCGCCCCTGTTCGTACAGCGCCGCCACCGGCTCAGCCCGCGCAACCTTGCCACGTGAGGCCCGCACCGCCCGGAACGGGACCAGAGGGTCCACCTGCCGCACCACCTCTTCCACCAGTTGCCCACCTTGGTTGACCTCGGCCACCAGCCGTTCGGCCCCGAATTCGTCCATCGCATCAATCGCCGCCTGCGCCCAGCCCGCCGGGCCGACGCCCTGCACCGTCCGATCAGCCAGCACATAGGCCCGCCACTCCTCGGGCGGGCCTTGCAATTGCGCGCCCGCCACCACGATCCCGCAGGCATCGGCGCTTGATCCCGCCGTCACCGCCGGGTCCAGCGCAACGACGATGCGATCCAGCTCGGGCACTGCCTCGACCCGCGCCGCATCAAGCATCGAGCCTGTCCATAACGCCCCCTCGGCATCCGACAACAATACCCCGTCCAGCTCCTGCCGCCCCAGCCGCGTGCCCGCATAACGCGCACGCACCTCTTGCAGGAACGAGTCCGCCAGATTGGCCCGGTTCGCCTCGGTCGGCGCGTGGGTCATCACCGTGGACGGCGAGGCCAACAGATCCTTCAGCACCTTCACGTTGCGCGGCGTCGTGGTCACGCAGACCCGCGGCCGCTCGCCCAGTCGCAACGCGAATTGCAGCATGTCCCAGGTCTCGTCGGCCTTCTTCCACTTGGCCAGTTCATCCACCCATGCCGCATCGAATTGCGGGCCGCGCAGCCCCTCGGGATCATGCGCCGAAAACGCCTGCGCCTCGGCCCCGTTGGGCCAGATCAGCTTGCGCTCGGATGCCTTCCACACAGGTCGCCGATCCGGCGGTGAACATTGCAATATCCCGCTGTCGCCAAAGATCATCACATCGCGCACTTGATCAAAGGTCTCGCCGACCAAGGCCACCCGACAGGCCTGGCCCTTATCCAAGGGCAATGACCCCTCGACCATCGACCGTACCCACTCGGCCCCGGCGCGCGTCTTGCCCGCACCGCGCCCGCCCATGATCACCCAGGACCGCCAGTCGCCCTCGGGTGGCAGCTGATGCGGCAGCGCCCAGAATTCGAACAGGAAAGGGAGGGCACACAGCCCTCCCTCCCCGATCTCACTCAGAAATCTGTTCTGTACCGCAACAGGCGCGGAGGCGAGCCAGCCTGCACCCGACTTCAAACCGAGCTCGGTCAAGATTGAGCGCGTACCCTCCTTGGGCAATTCCGGCTTGTCTGTGATGTTGTTCGACAAAGCTTGTCTCCACTTTCTGACAACTTCGGATCAGCCCCTCTAACTGCCCGAGTTGCTTGGCTGAACCAGCAAGATCTGCATCCTCCCCGGCTCCGATCTGTTTGCGCAGTTCTTCCGCCGCTTGCCGCAGATCGCGAATGGACCTCTCAAGCGACTGCAACAATTCAGCCGTCTGGGAAATCCGCTCTTCCGGGGTAATCAAAGTCATGTTTGCCTGTGACCTCATGCGTGAGTTTTCTCCGCACGAGAGAAGCAAAAAACGGCCACCGGGTCGCCCCGGGGCCGTTGCCCACTTCTTCTAGCATGACACAAGCTATACGGTATTAAGTGCGCAAAGTCAATGAGTTGCGCAACGCCGACGCAACACGTAGCGGTCGCTGTGTTGAGTTTTCCTTTTCCTCTTACTCTCAGCTCTGGCCTGTCAAATCCTGCGCCAGCATCAGCGCATTCCTATCCGGATCATAAAACGTTGCCGTGCTGACCATCCCCTCAATCGTGTCCGTTTCACCGTCAAATTCCACCCCCGCAAGTTCCAACTTTCCGCGCGCTTCCGCGATATCCGCGACTTCGAAGACAGGCACGCAATTCCCCGGAGAAGCTTCGGCCTGTTCGCCCAGTCCCAAAGTGACACGGTCGACATTGGTTCGCAATTCGCTCCATCCCGCTTCATCAATGTGGTGGATAAGCTCAAATCCCAACTTGGCGGTATACCATTCCGCACTGGCGTGTCGGTCCCGAACGGACATCGCAAGTGTGATGGTGTTTTTCAATGAAACGAGCGACATAAGGCTTTTCCTTTGTTAAAAAATATATTTACTATACTTTATGGACATAAATACACTTGTCAAGCTGACGTCGCGGGCTTGGTCCCTGAAAATTCTTGCTCTGCTGCACGCCAAAGTTCCGGGCCGGCAAGCCCCGCTTTTGGCAGCGACCGACGCAAGCCGAACGGCCTTTGCAGCCAGCCTTTCTCATCTTATTGAACTTGGAATGATCGAAAGAAACCCCGGCCATGGGCACCCTCTGCGTCCAGAATTTCGACTTACGCCATTCGGAACCGAGGCTGCCGCGATCGCCAGCAAGATAATTACTACTGCCCGCTCTGAGGATGAAATCAGACTGCTAAGAAAATCCTGGACTGTGCCAGTTCTGGCGTTGACAGGTACCCCTCATCGTTTCTCGGCCATCAAATCAGGTCTTACGATCATTACAGATCGGGCGCTGTCCTCATCCCTTCACCAGTTGGAAGCACAAAACTGGATCCGACGCGACATTCACACAGCCGAGAGGATGCCATTTCCAACCTATCAGGCCGTGAATACTGGAATGGCGATCAACAGGGCCGTTGGTTTAACGCACTAATTCAATGGCAGTCCGGTGCCGCGCACAGTGGCTTATTCGACTCAGTAGACCACCGGAAGGTTTGCCAGCGCTTGACATTCCATGGCGAAACCCTCATTTGCCCCACATCACAGCGCTGATGCGTGAGTTCAAGCGGACCTCGTCCGCCCCACAGCGCCAACTCATCATTTCAGTTCCCCATCACGCAGGGTTCTTGACGCGGCGGCCGGATGGCGCAGGATACGCCTGCTCGTCCCGAGGTCTCGCACAACCCCTGCCGGTCGCCAACGCGCGACCCTTCATGACCTGTCCGCGGGCCAACGCTCCGGGCTGTAAAGGATAGTTATTTGTTCGACTTTGATATGCTGGGCCTTGCCCCGGCACTGAACGAGGCACTCAAACGTGCCAATTTCACTCAACCCACCCCGATTCAGAACCAGGCGATTCCGCTTGCCCTGAATGGTCACGACATTCTGGGACTGGCGCAAACCGGTACCGGAAAGACCTTGGCTTTTGGCCTGCCTCTGATCGATCACCTTCTGGCCCAACCCGGCAAGCCCGACCCGAAAACCGCCAAGGCACTGATCCTGGCGCCCACCCGCGAACTTGTGAATCAAATCGCCGACAGCCTCCGCTCCTTGACGAAAGGCACCAAGCTGCGCGTGGCCACCGTTGTCGGCGGCCAATCGATCAACAAGCAGATAATGTTCCTTTCCCGTGGCACCGACATTCTGGTCGCCACGCCGGGCCGCCTGATAGATCTTATGGACCGAGGCGCAGTCAACCTCGGAGCGGTGCGCCATCTGGTGCTGGACGAAGCAGACCAGATGCTTGACCTGGGCTTTATCCATGCACTGCGAAAAATCGCTCCGGCACTGGGCACCCCACGCCAAACCATGTTGTTTTCGGCCACCATGCCGAAGCAGATGGAAGAGCTCAGCCGCGCTTACCTGACCAACCCGCAACGGGTGCAGGTCTCGCCTCCGGGCAAAGCCGCAGACAAGATTACGCAATCTCTGCACTTCGTCTCCAAACCCGGGAAACCAGCCAAGCTGCGTGAAATCCTGTCGAAGGACATGGATGCCCTGACACTGGTCTTTACCCGCACCAAACATGGCGCGGAACGGCTGATGAAAGGGCTTGTGGCCGATGGCTACAACGCCGCATCCATCCACGGCAACAAAAGCCAGGGTCAGCGTGATCGCGCGATCAAGGCGTTCCGCGCGGGTGACATCAACATTCTGGTGGCCACCGACGTTGCCGCCCGAGGCATCGACATCCCGGGCGTCGCCTACGTAATCAACTTCGACCTGCCCGAGGTACCTGACAACTACGTCCACCGTATCGGGCGCACTGCCCGCGCAGGGCGCGAGGGCGAAGCCATCGCATTCTGTTCCGCGGAAGAAGTTGATCTGCTGCGCCAGATTCAAAAGCTGATGAAGATCGAGATTCCAGTTGCCAGTGGCGCGATGCCCGAAGCTGTGCAACCTGAAAAACCGGCGCGCCGCCCGAACAACCGTCGCCGGGGGTTCAAACCCAAATCCGCCGACGCGGGGTCAAAACCCGCAGCAAACAAACGGCGTCGCCCACGCGGCAAACGTCCGGCGGCCTAAGATCGGAACACAAAAAAGCCAACGCCGGTTCAATGACCGGCGTTGGCGCAACACGATGAACGAAACCATTTTTCGTTCAGATCAATTCCCCGAATTCTGCTCTGCCTCAATCTCGCGCCATTTGGCGACATTGCGATTATGCTCCTGCAAGGTTTCGGCAAATGCATGGCCGCCCGTGCCATCGGCAACGAAGAACACGAAATCCGTGTCATCCGGCGCAACAGCAGCTTCAAGGCTGGCCAAGCCCGGATTGGCAATCGGCGTCGGCGGCAAACCGTCTATCTGATAGGTGTTCCACGGCGTTGGTCGGTTCAGCTCGCTGCGGCGCAGACCACGCCCCAACGTGCCTTGCCCGTTGGTAACGCCATAGATGACGGTCGGGTCCGTCTGCAACCGCATCCCCTGTTTCAGCCGGTTCACAAAAACACTGGCCACTTGCCCGCGCTCTTCCGGAACTCCGGTTTCCTTTTCGATGATCGACGCAAGGATCAGCATTTCTTCGGGACTTTGCAGCGGCAACCCGTCCTGACGGCTTTCCCAAACGGCATTGATCCGCAATTGTTGCTTGTCCTGCATCGCCTGCAAAATGTCGTTACGGTCCTGGCCCGCCACAACATCGTAACTGTCAGGCGCCAGCATCCCTTCGGCCGGGATCTCGGTCACCTCACCTGTCAAAGCGTCGAACGCCTTCAACGCCTGGACCACCTGCCACGAGGTCACACCTTCGGCAAGTGATACGCGGTAACGGGTGTCCGCCTCGTTGCGTTTCTCGTTATAGGCCTCGGGCACCTCGTCTCCCGACGGATCAAACGACGTGATTTCGACGAAATCCAGGGTCGCCGGGTTCAACTCGCGCACACGGGTCTGAGCACGCGTCACACCGATACGATACTCAATCTCGGATCCGCAGGTGCTGGCACCGCTGCTGGTAATTTCGTCGATGATTTGCTCCATCGACGCGCCTTCCCGCACCAGGAAGCTGCCGGCTTTCAACTGCTGTGCCCGATCCGTGTAATCGGCGGCCATCCGAAAGATCGTGGCACTGCGGATCGCGCCCTGATCTTCCAGTTCCTGACTGACACGTGTCATGTTCGATCCGCTTCTGACCTGAAGGCAGATCGCGGTTTCAAGCGGGCCTTCGGCCTTGTACTGGGTCTGCCCCCAAAGGATCAGTCCACCCATCAGGAACAGGCCGACCACCAGAATGGTCAGCGCGTTCGAAGCAATGGCCCGCCACATTTAGTTGGCCTTTCCAAAGATCACGCTGGCATTGGTGCCGCCAAACCCGAACGAGTTCGACAGGGCCACGTTGATCTCGCGCTCACGCTTGGCGTTCGGGGCCAGATCAATCGGTGTCTCCACCGCGGGGTTGTCCAGGTTGATCGTCGGAGGTGCGACCTGATCGCGGATCGCCAGAATCGAGAAGATTGCCTCGATCGCCCCCGCTGCACCCAAAAGGTGCCCGGTTGCCGATTTGGTCGACGTCATGGTGGCGTTCGCGGCGTGGTCTCCCAGCAGACGTTCGACCGCACCCAGTTCGATCGTATCCGCCATAGTCGAAGTGCCATGGGCGTTGATGTAGTCCAAGTCCTTCGGCTCCAGCCCGGCGCTGCGCAACGCGGCTTTCATCGAACGTTCTGCCCCGTCACCATCCTCGGACGGTGCCGTGATGTGATATGCGTCGCCCGACATGCCATAGCCCAGCACCTCGGCGTAGATCTTTGCACCGCGGGCCTTTGCGTGTTCATACTCTTCCAGGATGACGATGCCCGCACCTTCGCCCATGACGAATCCGTCGCGGTCAACGTCATAGGGTCGGCTGGCCGCCTTCGGGTTGTCTGCATATTTGGTCGACAACGCCTTGCATGCGTTGAACCCGGCGATGCCGATTTCGCAGATGCAGCCTTCGCCGCCACCTGCAACCATGACGTCTGCGTCACCTGCCCGAATGATACGGCTGGCGTCACCGATTGCATGGGCACCGGTGGAACACGCCGTCACGACCGAATGGTTCGGCCCTTTGAAGCCGTGCCGGATCGACACCTGACCTGATGCCAGGTTGATCAGAGCGCCCGGAATAAAGAACGGTGAAACCCGGCGCGGGCCCTTGTCGCGGATCAGATTGGCGGTATTCGCGATCGAACCCAACCCCCCGATGCCCGAACCGATCAGAACACCTGTTCGCAGGCGGTCCTCTTCATCTTCCGGCAACCAGTTCGCATCCTTGCAGGCCATTTCCGCGGCTGCGATGGAATACAGGATAAAGTCCTCGATCTTGCGCTGCTCTTTCGGCGGCATCCAGTCATCGGGATTGAAGGTCCCGTTGGTTCCGTCCCCGCGGGGCACTTCACAGGCGTAGGTCGTGGCGACACCACTGCCTTCCGCATCAAAATGCGTGATGGGACCAGCGCCGGACTCTCCGTCCAGCAGCCGCGACCAGGTTTCCTCGACCCCGCTGGCCAAAGGAGTGACCAATCCAAGACCGGTTACAACGACTCTGCGCATGAAGTGCCTCTTGCCTGCTTCCTGTTATGAGAACCGCTCTTACCCCGGCCCGGGGTGCGGGGGCAAGAGCAACGGCGATTTCAGGCGGGCTTCCCGCCGCCGGGCAACCGAAGCAGTACCGCTGTGGGTTACGGAAATCGGTGCCCGCCCTTTCACGGATCCGGTTGAAAGGGCGAAGCGTATTTATTGGAACTGTGCCACCGGCTCATGCGCCGATTTTGCCATTTCCAGTGCATCCGTCAGATCAAGTGTCTTGCGAAACAGTGCACGCCCCACGATTGCACCCGAGATATTGGGAATATAGGCCAGCCGCGAGATGTCATCCGCGGTACGTACAACCCCGCTTGCTATCACCGGGGTGCGCGAATGGCTGGCAAGTCCCGAGATCAGGCCAAGCTGAGCCTCGACGTCCTCCATATCGCTGTCGATATCCGTCACAACGATAGCAGCAAATGGCGCTCCTTCGAATGCATCGATAAACGCTTCGGGCGTGAATACGCTTTGGCTGCGCCAGCCATCCGTCATCACATAACCTTGCCAGACATCGACCGACAGCACGATTTGATCCGGGTAGAGTGTGGCCAATTCCTTGACCAGTTTCGGCTCGCGCGCTGCCAGCGTCCCGATCACGACGCGACCGACGCCCTTGTCGATCCAGCGTTCGACCTGTTCGCGGGTCCGCATACCCCCCGCCAACTGAACCGGGATTTCGGCCGCGCGGATAATCTCTTCAATCAATTCGACGTTGGTATCCTTGCCTTCGATCGCGTCGAAATCGGTCAGATGCATCCATTCGGCACCCGCTTCGGCCCAGCTTCGCGCTGTTTCGACTGGGTTTACGTGCCAAATCATAGCGTTGTCCAAACGACCTTTGTCTAACGTGACACACCGGCCGTTCTGCAATTCCATAGTGGGGTATATCCTCATGAGCTCGGTCCTCCGCTCAATCGCTCTGAAAATCCCCGGAAGCATACACCTTGAACGCCCTCCCAATATCACCGGGATCGGCACAGTTTGGCCATTTTGCGGCATAGTGTTAAGTTGGCGGATTTACGCGAGCGCAGGTGGGCCGTTGCGCCGAAGCAAATGCACCGGGGTTTGATTATACACCCCTTCCCGCATCAATACATAGCCCAGCTTTTTGGCAAGCTTCTGCGACGAGGCGTTGGACGCATTCACCATCGCAACCAAAGGCCCGGGAATCACCCGGTCAAACCAGTCATGCGCTGCCTTGGCCGCCTCATACCCCAGGCCCTGCCCCTGCGCCTCGGGCGCCAGAACCCAGCCCGCCTCGGGAAAGCCGTCGAAATCATCGCCCATCTCACGGTTTCCGTAAAAGAAACCGGCCTGTCCGATCAGCTTTCGATTCGATTGTTGCAGCACACCCCATTGTCCAAACCCGGCCATGTGCCAATGCCCGGCATTGCGCAAAAAGGAATCCCATGCCTCTCCGCGCGATCGGGGTGAGCCGCCAACATGCTGAACGACGCACGGATCTCTCCAGATCTCGGCGAACCGGTCAAAGTCCTCCGGGCGCATGGCACACAGCGTCAAACGCGCGGTATTTATCATGGGAGTGGATCTTATCATGCCCTGTCCACTTTGAATTTTGCCTCAATGGAAACAGTGCGCATCCGAAAATGCACGCGCAAGCATGAATTTTGAGCGGGCATAAAAAAACGGCGCCTCCGTTGCCCGGAAGCGCCGCTTTTGATCAGAAGGAAACGCTTAGGACGCTTCGCTGATGAATTTGACCGCGTCGCCGAAGGTCTGGATGGTCTCGGCTGCGTCATCGGGGATTTCGATGCCGAACTCTTCTTCGAAGGCCATGACCAGTTCAACGGTGTCCAGGCTGTCTGCGCCCAGATCATCGATGAAGGACGCGTTTTCCGCGACTTTATCTTCTTCAACACCCAGGTGCTCAACAACGATCTTCTTAACGCGATCTGCGACGTCGCTCATGTCTATTCCTCATTCCTTTACAGGGCGGTCTGCCCGATTCTGCCCTTGCCCGCACGGGTTGGCTTTGATTTGCCCGTTTCGGGCGGTTTGGGTACCGGCGAACCGGGAAGTCGAAGGCCGACCTGAACAACCGGCCCCGCTTAGATGCGCCGCCTATAGCATAGTCGACGCAAGAGGCAAACGCTTTCGCGCTGCCCCTGTGGCGATCACAACATGGCCATACCACCGTTCACATGCAAGGTGCTTCCGGTAACATAACCCGCTTCGGGGCTGGCAAGATACAGAACAGCCGCTGCAATTTCTTCGGGTTCACCCATGCGGCCCGCCGGAACCTTGAGCAACAGACCCTTTTTCTGCTCCTCGGTCAGCTTCTCGGTCATTGCAGTCGTGATAAAACCCGGTGCCACGGCATTCACGGTAATTCCGCGCGTTGCCACTTCGTGAGCCAAAGCCTTGGAAAACCCTATCATCCCGGCTTTTGACGCAGCATAGTTGGCCTGCCCCGGGTTGCCAATTGCGGCCACCACGGACGAGACATTCACGATCCGGCCCCACCGTGACTTCATCATGCCGCGGATCACACCTTTGCACAGTTTCATCGTCGAGGTCATGTTCACGTCAATAACGCTCTGCCATTCCTCATCGGACATGCGCATGAACAGGTTGTCGCGCGTGATACCCGCATTGTTCACCAGGATATCCACCGATCCCATCGCCTCGGCCGCTTGCTTTGGCAACGCTTCTACGGCTTCCGGATCGCTCAGATTGCAAGGCAACACATGCGCGCGTTCGCCCAGTTCGTCTGCCAGAGCCTGCAATGGCTCGACTCGTGTACCGGACAATCCGACCGCTGCGCCAGCACCGTGCAACGCACGTGCAATGTCGCCTCCGATACCGCCCGAAGCACCGGTGATCAGCGCATTCTTACCTGTCAAATCAAACATTCGGTTTTCCTCTTGGTGCGTCGGCCACGACGCTTTTTGAGCTTACGATTCGGCCTGAATGGCCTTTTGAACATCTTCCGGTGTGCCCACAGCCTTGCCTGCAATGGCACGATCGATCTTGCGGATCATGCCAGACAACGCTTTGCCAGCACCGATTTCCCACGTTTCAGTCACGCCCTGCGCGGCCATGAACTGAACGCTTTCACGCCAGCGAACCGACCCCGTCACCTGTTCCACCAGCAACTGACGTATCAGATCCGGATCACTGACGGCTTCGGCGCGCACATTGGCCACCAAAGGCACGGAAGGCGCCTTTATCTCGACGGCAGCAAGCGCTTCCGCCATGACATCTGCCGCAGGCTGCATCAGCGCACAGTGAAATGGAGCACTTACAGGCAACATAACAGCACGTTTTGCGCCTTTTTCCTTGGCAATCTCGGCGGCACGCTCGACAGCGGCCTTGGAACCGGACACAACGACCTGGGTTGGATCATTGTCATTGGCAGCCTGACAGACCTGCCCCTGCGCGGCTTCTTCTGCAACGGCGCGCACCGCCTCCAGATCCAATCCAAGAATGGCCGCCATTGCGCCCTCTCCCACCGGTACGGCACTTTGCATTGCCAGACCGCGGGTGCGCAGCAAGCGCGCGGTATCCGCAACCGACAAAGCCCCCGCAGCCGCAAGGGCCGAGTATTCACCCAAGGAATGACCCGCCACGAAAGTCGCCTGACCAACCGAAACGCCTTCGGCTTCCAGCGCACGCATTGCCGCCATGGATGTCGCCATAAGAGCAGGCTGGGCGTTCTGAGTCAGCGTCAAGTCGGCGATGTCGCCTTCCCAGATCATGCTGCTCAGCTTCTCTCCCAGTGCCTCGTCCACCTCATCGAAGACGGCCTGCGCCGCCGGATAGGCATCGGCCAGTGCTTTGCCCATACCGATGGTCTGGGCGCCCTGCCCCGGAAAAACGAACGCGAGTGTCATTGCAACCTCATGGATGATGTCAGGTTGCGGCGGGGTGTAAACTGACTGATCGTCTGGCACAAGCATTGCCTGTGTTCTGCATTCTGGCACCTTGGCTGTGCACAAGCGCTTACTTGTGCCGACTTCCGATAACCTTAACTTGGGCGCAGCAAAGAATCTCGGAGCGTTGCACCCATGGCCTCGACCAATTCCTTCTCAAGCTACGGAAGTGTCGCAAAGACGTTTCACTGGCTCACCGCGTTGCTGATCTTCACGGCCCTGCCGCTCGGCTGGATCGCGGACAATCTGGCCCACGCCGTGTTACATGCCTCCACAGCCCCAAGCGAGGCCGAAATCGCACGCGCGGCGCGCCTGTTCTCATTGCACAAAACCGTAGGCGTCACCGTGTTCTTCGTTGCTTTGGCTCGGATAATGTGGGCCTTCACGCAAACCAAGCCCGGCCTGCTGAATGCCGACAACAAGCCCGAGGCTTTTGCCGCCGAAACTGTCCACTGGCTTCTTTATGGGTCACTGGTGCTTGTGCCACTGACCGGTTGGGTGCACCACGCCGCAACCGAAGGGTTTGCTCCAATCCTCTGGCCCTTCGGCCAAAACCTGCCTTTTGTACCGAAATCAACCATTGTGGCCGAGGTGACAGGCGTTCTGCATTGGCTGTTCATGTGGACGCTTGTCGGCGCGCTGGTCCTGCACGTTGCCGGAGCGTTGAAGCATCACATCATAGACAAAGACAGCACGTTGCGCAGGATGTTGCCGGGTGGGTCAGATGCACCGGAGCCTCCACACCAGCATCATTCCCTTGTGCCCGCAGTCGCCGCGGTGGCCGTTTGGGCGCTTGTCCTCACCGGTGGCTGGGTCTCTGGCGAATTTGCGCGTGAGGCCGACGATGATGACGCCGACGTCCAACTGGCCGAGGTGCAATCAGACTGGCAGGTTCAGAACGGCACCCTGTCCATCACGATTTCCCAATTGGGCAGCCCGGTCACCGGCTCGTTTTCCGACTGGACAGCCGCAATTGCTTTTGACGACCCGGCCGAGCCTGGCCCGGCCGGGTCCGTCGAGGTCACGATCGCAATAGGTTCTCTCAGCCTCGGAACCGTAACCGAACAGGCCATGGGTGCGGATTTCTTCAACAACGCCCAGTTTCCGACGGCCCAGTTCACGGCTGACCTTTTCAAAACCGAAAGCGGATATGAGGCACGCGGACCACTGACAATCCGCGACAAGACGATCGATATTATACTCCCGTTTTCACTGGAGCTTGAGGACGACACCGCGACCATGACAGGCTCGGTTGATCTAAACAGGCTGGATTTCGGCATCGGCGCATCGCAGCCCACCGAAGATTCGCTCGGCTTCACCGTCACCGTCGCTGTGGAACTCGCCGCGTCCCGCAGTCAGTGATGCCAAATAAACACCGCCGGTGACAGGATCACCGGCGGTTTTCGTGTTCGCCGTCTTGCGCTTATTCGGCTTTTTGCGCTTCGACCGAGATCTGCACCTGCACTTCGTCACTGACAAACGGTGCGAACTGGCCCAGATCAAATTCACTGCGGACAAGGGTCGTGGTGGCGTCGAAACCGGCCCATGGCTTGTTCGCCATTGGATGGGTATCAACCTTGTTCAGTTTGGCATCCAGAACAACGGATTTGGTCACGCCGTTCATGGTGAGGTCGCCGGTGATCTTGGCAGTGTTTTCACCGGTCACTTCGATACCCGTCGAGGTAAAGGTGATCAGGTCGCCCTCGGTCGCACCAAAGAAATCCTCGGTCATGAAGTGATCTTCACGCGGCTTCCAGCCGGTGAACATTTCCAATACCGGCATCGACACGCTCACGCTGGAAGCGGCGGGATTTTCCTGATCAAACATGATCTCGCCCTCAAAGCCCGAGAACATGCCGGTTGTGGTTGAAAAGCCCAGGTGGTCATAGCTGAAGACAACCTGGCTGTGGCTCGGGTCCAGCACGTATTTCTCGGCGCTGGCGAATGCCGTGGTCGCCGATACGGCCAGTGCAGCAGCAAGAAGGGTGGATTTCATAACAATCTCCGCGTTTTTGTGAACGCAACCCGGCAGGGTTGCTCACAAACAAAATGTGCCGCCTGTCGGCGGCACACAACCTTTTTCGAGTCACAACATCTGTTCCTTTTTGAACAGAACAAAGTTCAGCCGAAAATTGTTACGCTCTTGCTCAGTTGCCCTTTCAGCGCTCGGCTGACATCCGCCGATTCAAGGGGCAGCTTCATCAAAAGGCTCCCGTCCACATCAAACAAGTGGACTTCGTTTTCTTCAAAACGTGCACCACCCAGCGAGTCATAGCTGCGGCGAAGCACCGTCTGAGGGCGTCCGTCTTCGTTCTTTTGCAGAACACGGACTTCGCGGCGGATCGGGTCGAAATAGGCATCCGGGCGCTGATCAAGAACTTCAATTGTCAGCAAACTGACACCGACGATCAGAAACAGCATGGATGCCACCATCTTGATCGGCCAGACATCTGCACCCACGATCGAACCCGGCATCAGCCACATCGAAAACGCCGAAAAGATCAGGAACGCTCCGACCAACCGCGCCAGGATCAAACGGGCCTTCCAGTTTGGCGCGAAGGCAATCATTACCGGCACCGAATGCTCAAAGCGCGAGCCTGCCGCCTCTTCCCGGTATGTGTTTGTATTGGTCGCGGTCATAACACTTCACCTTTTATCAGGTTACTGTCGAATTTCTGTTTGGTCCGGGTAACGTCCGGTATGCAAAACAACTTTGAGCCGAAAAGCGTCAGCATTTGGGCGGCCCAAAGGAAATTGGGCGGCGTCTCAAAGGCATATGTGGCGGGGCTTGCTCCTGCGGTTCAAACGTGTATACGGGGCCATCCTTCGCAATCAGATGAATCGCGCAGCCTCTCGTGGCAGGGTCGCGGAGGACCGGATGGCCCCGCCTATGAAATGCGCCTTGACATAAACAGGAGTGCACATGCCACTGTATGAGCATGTAATGATCGCGCGTCAGGATCTGTCCAACGCGCAGGCGGAAAGCCTCGTCGAACATTTCGGCACCGTTCTGGCTGACAACGGCGGCAAGCTTGTCGACAGCGAGTACTGGGGCGTCAAGACGATGGCCTACAAGATCAACAAGAACCGCAAAGGCCACTACGCCTTCCTGAAAACCGACGCGCCCTCGGGTGCGGTTCAGGAAATGGAACGCCTGATGCGCCTGCATGATGACGTCATGCGCGTTCTGACCATCAAGGTTGACGGTCACGAAGACGGCCCGTCGGTTCAGATGCAGAAGCGTGACGAACGTGGCGACCGCCGCGAGCGTCGTTGATCACCGCCTGAGGAAAGGACACTAAACCATGGCCGCAAAACCATTTTTCCGCCGCCGTAAGGTCTGCCCGTTCTCGGGTGAGAACGCGCCGAAAATCGACTACAAAGACACTCGTCTGCTGCAGCGCTACATCTCTGAGCGTGGCAAGATCGTACCTTCGCGCATCACCGCCGTTTCGGCGAAAAAGCAGCGTGAACTGGCCCGTGCTATCAAGCGCGCCCGCTTCCTCGCCCTGCTGCCCTACGCCGTGAAGTAAGGAGAGACTGACATGCAAGTTATCCTTCTGGAACGCGTTGCGAAACTGGGTCAAATGGGCGACGTCGTTGACGTCAAGCCCGGCTACGCCCGCAACTTCCTGCTGCCTCAGGGCAAAGCTCTGAGCGCCTCGGACGCCAACATCGCGTCGTTCGAAGCCCAGAAAGCGCAGCTTGAGGCACGCAACCTGGAAACCAAGAAAGAGGCTGAAGCACTGGCTGAAAAGCTGGACGGACAGCAGTTCATCGTGATTCGCTCGGCATCGGATGCTGGCGCTCTGTACGGCTCGGTCACCCCGCGTGACGCCGCAGAGGCTGCAACCGAAGCCGGTTTCACCGTCGACAAAAAGCAGGTTGTTCTGGTCAATCCGATCAAGGAACTGGGTCTGCACTCGGTTGCAGTCAAGCTGCACCCCGAAGTCGAAGTTGAAATCAAGATGAACGTGGCGCGTTCGGAAGAAGAAGCCGAACTTCAGGCCTCGGGCAAATCGATCCAGGAACTGGCCGCCGAAGAAGAAGCAGCCGCTGAATTCGAGATCGCCGAACTGTTCGACGACATCGGCTCGGCCGCATCCGAGGACGAAGAGCTGGCTGCGGAAGCCGCTCCTGCCGAGGAAGACGAAGCCAAAGCCTGATCCGGCAAGGTTTCAAGCAAAACAAAGGCCGTGCTTCAGCGCGGCCTTTTTTCTTGTCTCCGAGCCAAACCAGCAAATTTTAGCCCAACTCCATCCATAATCTTGCAGCCAAATACTCAGGCCATATCATTGCAACTCGAAACCCCGGAGAAACGTATGCCCCTGTTCACCCGTCGCAATCTCATGGCACTCTTACTGACAGCCCCGTTGGTTGCCTGCGGTGCAGGAGAAGTATCCAAGGCGGAGACACAACAATTCAATCCTCCGCTCTATCCAAACGAAACGCCGGAACTTCGCGCGTCGATCAACAAATGGGCGGACCACTACGAGCTTCCGCGAGAGCTTGTTCACAAGCTTGCTATTCGTGAAAGCACGCATCGCCCCTGGGCGGTCAACCGACCCTATTATGGGTTGTTGCAAATCCTCCCGGCCACCGCGCGATCCATGGGATACACCGGAAACGCCAAAGGCTTGTTGGACGCGGACACCAACCTTGAGTTCGCCGGGAAATACCTTCGTGGCGCCTGGCTTTTGTCTGATGGCAACCAGGATCGTGCCATATTTCTTTATGCCAAGGGCTTTTACCCCGAGGCCAAAGCGCGCGGATTGTTGGTGGAAACTGGGCTGAAACCCGCCAACTGACGGTGATTAGCGTCAGAAAGCCGCGTGAAATTAGCACTTTTTGCCGAATAGTGACAAAAATGTTCTATTGAATGTCTCATTATTTGGAATTGCGCAGACAATTAGTACCTCGCCTTGTCATGTTTAGGAAAGTATGGTGTTCTGGCTCGGTGAGGTAAACGGGTTCCACTCTGTGTTATATGCATGCTCGACGACACCATCGGGCTGTAAGATGGGCCGCAGCTGGTAGGCACCACATGGAAATTGTCGATCTGAGCACTCTGCCGGATTCAGAAGTTCGATACACCGAATTTCTAAGGCAAATCTGTGAGAAGCATGATATGGATCATGCTGCTTATGCTGGCATGAACCCTGCTGCCGGCACGGTTGCCGGCTTTGTTACCTATGACGACGCATGGAATGAGCACTACCAAAACCAGGGTCTGATCATGATTGATCCGACCATCCATATGGCCCGCCGCAGCATCGCGCCAGTGGATTGGAGCCGACTTGAGCGCAGCCCCGACTTCCAACGTGTATTCCGGGATGCCCATGATTTTGGATTGCCAAACCAAGGCGTTACAATTCCCGTGCGGGGTCCATACGGAGATATCGGCCTGCTGAGCGCAACGCGCAATTGCAGCAAAGAGGAATGGCGCAAGCTATACACGCATGTCATCAGTGACTTGCAATCGATGGCAGTGCACATCCATGACAATGTGGTTTCCTCAGACGAATTGACCAGCGCGCTGTATCATCCAACACTTTCCAGACGTGAGACAGAGATCTTGCAGTGGGTTGCGGCAGGGAAATCGCAGCAGGACATCGGCGATATTTTGTCCATTTCGCACCGAACCGTAGAAGTGCACTTGCGTTCCAGTCGAGAAAAGCTTAGTGCGCTGACCACCCCTCAGGCCGTTGGCCGGGCGATTGCAATTGGGCTTATTACCCCAAGTTAAACAAAAAAAACGCAAAATTTCGCCAAAATACGGGAAACCCCCAATAGAAAAATCCCCTGTGTCCGGTAACGTCTAAGTTACCGAACAACCACTCGAAGGGGGAAGAAATGATCATCGTGGTAGATGGCCTGAACAGACATATGTTCAGCGAAGTTCTTGATGAAATGTTCGAGTTGAGAGCAAGAGTTTTTGGCGAACGCCTGGGATGGGACGTCAACATTGAAGATGGCAAAGAGATCGACGAGTTCGATCACCTGGACCCGGCATATGTGATCGGACTCGACGATGAGGGGAATGTCGTCGCAGCCGTGCGTGCCCTCCAGACCACCGGACCACACATGTTGTCGGATGTCTTTTCGGCGATCCTTTGCGGCGAAGCACCACTTCGCAGTGCGACCATGTGGGAATCGACCCGGTTCTGCGTCGACACGCAACGGCTCACGCGTGGCAAAGAAAAGAACTCGGTCTCCTACGCGACTTGCGAGTTGATGATCGGATCTTTGGAATATGCGAAGAATGCAGGTATTCAGGACATCATCACCGTGATTGATCCGGTTATGGATAGGGTGTTGAAGCGTTCGAATTGCGCGCCTTACGACTATGTCGGTAAGACAGTTCCAATGGGTAAGGTTCACGCATTGGCCGCTCTGCTGGACTGCACCGAAGAACGCATCGCCGGCCTGCGTGAATTTGCGGGCATTCACAACGACGTCTTTATGGACGAAGAAGAAGCGTTAGCTCTGTTTGCCGCGAAGAAAGCCGCAGCACAGAACCCCGCGAACCAGGATCACAAACCACTCACCGATCTCGAGAAATATTTTGTGGAACAGATGAGCGCCGCAAAAACAGAAGCTGAACGGCAGGATGTCCTCAAGCTGATCGAAGCGCTCACGGATACGTTCACGCCAGAGCAAAGAACCGCTCTTTTGGAAACCCCCCGTGCTTTTGCTCATGAGGCCTGACCCCCTCACCTCATAGATACAAAAGCCACCCATGCGGAGCCGTCTGATTGCAGGCGGCTCCGTTTTTTGTCCCTTCTTTTGACGAAGGGAAGGAAGAGGATTACTCCTCTTCCAATGCGTCAACGGCTTTCTTAAGGTCATCTTTGCTGACTTCCTTGTCAGTGACCTGAGCCAGCTCCAACACGTAGTCCACAACCTTGTCTTCAAAGATCGGGGCACGCAGCTGCTGTTGCATCTGTGCGTTCTGTTGAACGAACTCGAAGAATTGACGTTCCTGACCCGGGTACTGACGTGCCTGGTTCATGATCGCCTGTGTCATCTCAGCGTCGGTAACTTCAACTTCGGCCTTCTGGCCCAGTTCAGCCAGCAACAGGCCCAGACGCACGCGACGCTCGGCCAGCTTGGTGTGCTCGTCCGTGGGCTCGATCGGGTCATGGTCGTGGCCTTCGACTTCTGGGTTTTCTTCGTGCCACAGTTGATGCGCAATCTGCTTGGCTTCGGCTTCAACCAGCGACGACGGCAGATCGAACGACACCTTCTCGTCCAGCGCATCCAGCAAAGCGCGCTTGATCACGGCGCGCGATGCACCTGCATATTCAGCTTCCAGGCGCTCTGCGATCTGGCTTTTCAGGGCTTCAAGATCTTCGGCACCGAATTTTTTAGCCAGTTCGTCGTTCACTTCCGCAGCAACCGGTTCTTTGACTTCCTTGATGGTGCAGGTGAAAATAGCGTCTTTGCCCGCCAGATGCTCGGCGCCGTACTCTTCAGGGAACGTGACGTTGACGTCTTTTACTTCTGCGGCTTTCACGCCAACCAGCTGCTCTTCAAAGCCGGGGATGAAGCTGTTCGAGCCCAGAACCAGCGGGTAATCCTCTGCCGAACCACCTTCGAATTCCTCGCCGTCAACCTTACCGACGAAATCGAACACGATCTGGTCGCCGTCCTTGGCTTTTGACCCCTTGCGGCGCGCTTTGAAATCCTGAGCGGTTTCCGCCAGATTGTTCAGCGCTTCCTCGACGGCTGCTTCATCAGCCTTGACGATCAGCTTTTCCAACTCGACCGATTTCAGATCAACTTCCGGGATCGCTGGCAGCGCCTCGTAAGACATGGCGACTTCTACGTCATCGCCTTCTTTCCAGTCCTCATTGGTCATCTTGACCTCGGGCTGAAGCGCGGGGCGATCACCACTGTCTTCGAAATGCTTGTTCATGGCGCCGTCGATGGTTTCCTGCATCGCCTCGCCCAACAGGCGCTGGCCGAACTGCTTTTTCAGCAGCGCCATCGGCACCTTGCCTTTGCGGAAACCTTTCATTTCGATTTCCGGCTGCGCTTCGGTCAGCTTTTCATTGACCTTCTCGTCCAGCTCGGCTGCTGACACAACGATGTTGTAGCCACGTTTCAGACCTTCGTTCAGCGTCTCGGTAACCTGCATTATGGTAGTCCCCATAGGATTCGGGGCGCGCAAAAAGGGCGCGCCGGGCAAATTTGAAGCCTTCTATTTGCCCTGCCGCCCGCGTGCAAGGGGCAAAGGCTGAATCCAGTGGTATTTGATCGCCAAAACCGCAAAAAAGAACGCCCCGGAAACCGGGGCGTTCGCGCTTGTTCCAGCCAGACAATCAGAACTTCCAGCGTGCGCCCAGAACCCATGCTTCGTTGTTGTCGAATGAAGAGCCGTCATCGAAATCGTGGTTGCGGTATTTCAGATAAACATCCGTGTTGATCGGCTCGACTTTCTGCACGACCGCGATACCCCAGGCTTTGGTGTCAGAACCGTTGCTCTGGAAATCCGAGCCATCATAATAGTCGATACCGACGCCGGTCTTGCCCCAGGACACCCAGTTGCCTTCGTACGAGATCTTACCGTACCAATAGTTCGGATCCGTGGCACCGGCCTGATCATCGTCGCGCGTACCGCCCGCAATCGTAAAGCCCAACCCGCTGGGAAGCAGGACGGAAGCGGAACCGATCGTATCTTTGCGATCCCCCGAATTGTCATCCCGGTCTCTTACCGAATAGGCCACGGCTGCTGCGAATTCCACACCACCGGCAAAGGTGTTTTCATAAAACAGACCGACATCGTAGTAATCGTCATCGTCGCTGCTGGACAAAATGTTCTGACCATAAGCGAAACCGGCGGAAAACCCGTTGAACGACGGCGTATCATACCGCACACGACCACGCCGCGCGCCGTCAAAGTTGCTGGAACTGTCACCAACCGTAATACCGCTCAGCATACCGGTCGTGTCCCGATAGAAGAACCCTGCATTTTCATCGTTGGTAAACGAATACAGCGCGGTTCCGACATATGACAGATCAACTTCTGCGGCGCCATCAGCGACCATGCTGCCCTGACCTGCCGAAAACTTGCCGTAGCCACCTTTCAGCGAAAAATCCACATGGCGAATGTCTTCGCGATTCCAACCATCTGCGTTGGTTCCGAATTGATCGGCAGACGCCGAACCCGGCAGGCCAAGGCCTGATTCAAACCAAAATTGGAATTCGTTGCTTCCATATGGCTGCACAAGACGCAGGCCAACACGGCTGTTCGACAGATCGTTGTCGAGAACACGGGTCTCGGTATCCTGTCCGTCATCCACCGAGATCAAGGCGGGGTGCAGTTGTCCATACAGCAGCACATATCCGCCACTATTGTTTTCGTATTTCATTTCCGCCACAGCCGGGATGGCGGTCGTCGCAGTCAGAACAGCGGCTACTGATATCGGTTTGATGTTAAGGGTCATTTCACTCACCATGAAAGGTTCGGGGTTCAGGTACTGTCCATTTGTTTACGAACTGCGAGCGTTCCAGTGGCCCGCATTCACTCCCTCGCAAGAATTGCAAATTCGCAACATGGCATATCGAAAAATTGGTTATTTTTTATTTTATTTCATACAGTTACGAATCCATTCGAAGATCCAAAGCACAGTGTGCAAATAAATTGTGACGTCCAGCCATGCATCTGGCAAACATTCGGTCTGCACTGATGTGAACCTTGACGGCGGATTTCCGCCGACTCGCCGTGAATTGAGCCGTTCCACGCCCAACAAACTCAAATATTCAACTTTCTGAAAACTGCCGGCACCTGTTCCGGCAAATCTTCCGCGATCAAACCCGGCCCGAACTGGCGCGCACACTCCACATGCAGCCACGCCGCAGTTTCCGCCGCTTGCATCGGTGCCAAACCTCGCGCCAACAAACCTGCGATGAACCCTGTCAGCACATCGCCAGACCCGGCCGTCGCCAACCAAGGGGCCGCTCTTTCGTATACGGCCAAGTTGACCACGCACCGTCCATTCGGCGCAGCGATCACCGTGTCCGGGCCCTTGAACAGAACCACGCACCCAGCCCGCTTTGCGGCAGTACGCGTCGCATCCACCTTGGAAAACGCCGGGCCGTTGGCCGGTTGCACGTTCATTTGCGCGGCAATGTCAGGGAACAACCTTGCAAATTCCCCGCCATGCGGTGTCAGTACGCATTTGTCGTGCAATCGCGCGATCAGGGCGCCGGGATCCTCGGCAAAAGCTGACAAAGCATCCGCATCCAACACGGTCGCCCGCCGTGCAGCTAGGACAATCGGCACCAGCGCCCGCGCCCGCTCGAATTCCAGCGCAGGCCCAAGGCAGAGTGCATTCAGGCGCGTATCCTCAAGAATTTCAGGCAATCCATTAGCCCCATCAACCCGCTGCAACATGAGAGCCGTGATCTGGCTGGCCACCTCCATCTGCGCAGACGGCGGCACGCCCAGCGTCACCAGCCCCGCTCCAACCCGCAAAGCCCCCCGCGCCGCCAAACGCGCGGCCCCTGTTTTGCCCGCCCCCCCAGACAGGATCAAAGCATGACCATGTGAGTATTTGTGGCCAACCGAAACTTTCGAAAGCTTCACCCCGTCAGCCTCGGTCGTGTGAACGATCTGACCGTCTTCCAGTGTTTCAAGCCCGATCGATTTGGTTCGTACCGTCCCGCAGGTCACCGGACCATCACCCAGTACATGCCCAAGCTTTTTGCTGTGAAACGTCACCGTCATGTCCGCAACAATCGCCTGACCAAGAATGCGACCACTGTCGGCGCACAAGCCGCTTGGCGCGTCAATTGAAACGACCTTTACGCCTCGCTCTCGCAGCAGGTCTCTGACCGGCGCATTGGCCAGCATGGAGAACGCCCCTGCAAATGGCCGGGTGAGACCCGTGCCAAAAACCCCGTCGACAACCAGATCAATGCTCTTTGGAAACCCAAGAACATCATCCGCCAACGGGGCGGAGTCGAAAGCGAAGACGCGAACCTCGTTCTTTGCCCCCCATTTCTCATAATTCACCCGCGCATCCGGAGGCAGCTTTTCCGGGTCTCCATAAAGGAACACCTCAACCGCCCACCCCTGCTTCTGCAAAAGCCGCGCCACGACAAACCCGTCACCCCCATTGTTGCCCGGTCCGCACAGCACCACTGCGCGCAGCGGGCCCTCTTCATCTGGCCCTAAATATCCCGGGGAGCGCGAGGGGCTGGCCCCTCGCCTGTCCAACACGGGCCATTCTTCGAAAATCGCGTCAACAACACCCCGCCCGGCCCGCTCCATCAGCTCCAGACCGGTCACGTCACCAGACTTGATGGCGGCCTGCTCAATGGCCCGCATCTGTGCCGCTGTCAGCAATTCCATCCTTTCACCCCTTGCTCGATTCAATTTTGATTACTTTTTATGCAAGTCGCTCAAAAAATAGCATACAGCCGTTTTTCAAAGCACCCCGACCCGCACGATATCGCAATCACATTGCCGCCCGATCTTAGACGTGATCACTGCCCCTGAGACAACCATTCAAGGTGAGCCGGGATGAAAAAGATCGAAGCGATCATCAAGCCGTTCAAACTGGACGAAGTGAAAGAGGCATTGCAGGATGTGGGCGTCCAGGGCCTCAGCGTCATCGAGGTCAAGGGTTTCGGTCGCCAGAAAGGCCATACCGAATTGTATCGCGGCGCGGAATATGTCGTCGATTTTCTGCCCAAGGTAAAGGTCGAGGTCGTATTGGACGACGACCAGGTCGACGCCGCGATCGAAGCCATCGTATCGGCCGCCAAAACCGACAAGATCGGAGACGGCAAGATTTTCGTCTCGCCCGTCGACCAAGCCATTCGCATCCGGACCGGCGAGACCGGCTCGGAAGCACTCTAACTCACAACATTACTGACACATCTATCAGAAGGACCAAGGGAATGAGCGCAGACGCAGTTCTCAATACAATCCGCGAAGAAGACGTCGCATATGTCGACATCCGCTTCACCGACGTGCGCGGCAAACTACAGCACGTCACGGTGGACGTCGATCTGGTCGACGAAGACTTCCTGGAAGAAGGCTTCATGTTTGACGGCTCGTCCATTGCAGGCTGGAAATCGATCGAAAACTCGGACATGAAACTGATCGCCGACACGACTTCGGCTTACATCGACCCGTTCTATGCGGAGAAGACACTGTGTCTGCACTGCTCGATCGTTGAGCCCGACACCGGTGAAGCCTATGGTCGCGACCCGCGCGGAACCGCGCAGAAAGCCGAAGCCTACCTGAAGTCCAGCGGTATCGGTGACGTTGCCTATATGGGTCCCGAAGCTGAATTCTTCCTGTTCGATGACGTTCGTTTTTCCAACAGCATCAATAAAGTATCTTTCGAAGTTGATGCAACGGATGCGTCGTGGAACACCGACACCGAATACGAGATGGGCAACATGGGCCACCGTCCGGGCGTCAAGGGCGGCTACTTCCCGGTCAACCCCATCGACGAAGCGCAGGACCTGCGTTCGGAAATGCTGTCGACCATGAAACGTCTGGGCATGAAGGTCGACAAGCACCACCACGAAGTGGCCTCGTGCCAGCACGAGCTGGGTCTTGTCTTTGACAGCCTGACCAAGCAGGCCGATGAGCTGCAAAAGTACAAGTACGTCATCCACAACGTGGCACACGCCTACGGCAAATCGGCCACTTTCATGCCCAAGCCTGTCGCAGGTGACAACGGCACCGGCATGCACGTGAACATGTCGATCTGGAAAGATGGCAAGCCGCTGTTCGCTGGCGACAAATATGCCGACCTGTCGGACGAGGCGCTGTACTTCATCGGCGGCATCCTGAAACACGCCAAGACCCTGAACGCTTTCACCAACCCGTCGACCAACAGCTACAAGCGCTTGATCCCCGGGTTTGAAGCCCCCGTTCTGCGGGCCTATTCGGCACGTAACCGTTCGGGTTGTGTGCGTATCCCATGGACTGAAAGCCCCAAAGCCAAACGTGTCGAGGCGCGGTTCCCCGATCCGTCATCCAACCCCTATCTGGCGTTTGCCGCCCTGCTTATGGCTGGCCTGGACGGTATCAAGAACAAGATCAACCCCGGCGAGGCGATGGACAAGAACCTGTACGACTTGCCCGCCGAGGAACTGGCCGACATCCCGACCGTCTGCGGCAGCCTGCGTGAGGCTCTGGAAGCTCTGGCATCCGATCACGACTTCCTGCTTCAGGGCGATGTGTTCACCAAAGACCAGATCGACGGTTACATCGCACTTAAGATGGAAGAGGTGGAAACCTACGAGCACACTCCGCACCCGGTGGAGTACGGCATGTACTACAGCTGCTAAGCTGAGTACGGAAACGAATTGCCAGGGCGCCCCTTCGGGCGCCCTTGTCATGTCTGCCCACACGGTTTGACGCGCCGCCGTTGATCCAACAGACTGGTGAAAACACGCCCGGCCGGAGATGACAGCATGCCTTGCGATACCTCACCTTTCTCGAAATTCACAAACCTTGTGACATCCGAACAGGAGCTGAGGAGGATCTCTGGCCATCCGCTGCCACAGATCACTGCCAAGGAGGTGTCCTCCCTCGATCAGATGTGTCGCGATTTCATAGCGACCTCGCCCTTTTGCCTTATCGCTTCGGCCAACACGGATGGGCATCTTGATGTTTCACCCCGTGGTGACCCGCCCGGCTTTGTTCAGGTGCTGTCCGATACCCTGATCGCGATCCCGGATCGGCCGGGAAACAAACGCGTGGATACGTTTCACAATGTTCTCAAGGATCCGCGCGTCAGCGTCCTGTTCTTTGTTCCGGGCAAGATGGAAACGCTCCGCATTCGCGGCACCGCCCGCATCTGTGCTGACCCCCGTTTGCTTGAAACCATGGCCATTGACGGGCACCCACCCAAACTGGCGCTGCTCATCCATGTCGAGACAGCATTTGCACACTGTCCCAAATGTGTAATCCGCGCACATCTGTGGCAACCCGAAGACTGGCCGGATTCGACCCATCTGCCAAATATGAATGCGATGATGGTGAAACACGCCCGCATCAATGCCACGCCTGAGGAATGGTTCGAAACGCTCAGGAAAAAGGGCGAGCTGGACCTTTATTAACCGCTTTGCCCAAGACGCAGCCCACGCTAGGCTAACCGCAGATTTCAATTCCATCGGATTACGCCCATGTTTCGCCTTGCCACCATTCTTGCCCTTTCCCTGACGTCCCCGGTTCTGGCCGCACCCTGTGGCAACACCAGCGCTGGATTTGAGGCGTGGAAGGCCGATTTTGCCAAACAGGCACGCAAGGCGGGAGTGAAAAAGAAAGGTCTGCAAGCGCTGTCTCAGACCCAATATGCCACGCGCACCATCGCCGCGGACCGCAATCAAAAAAGCTTCAAATACTCGCTGGACAAATTCATGCGTGTTCGAGGGGCCGATACAATCGTCGCACAGGGGCGCAAACGCAAAGCCGCCAACCCGAACTATTATGCCGCGCTTGAGCGGCAATATGGTGTTCCTGCGGGTGTTCTGATCGCCATTCACGGCATGGAAACCGGCTTTGGCAATTTCATGGGCGACAGTCAGGTTGTTTCCGCAATCACAACACTGGCCTATGATTGTCGCCGGTCAGAGTTCTTTATTCCCCACGCAATTGGGGCACTGAAACTGGTCGACATGGGCAGTATCACGATGGCGACAAAAGGGGCAAAACATGGCGAACTGGGCCACACGCAATTCCTGCCCGGCAACGCCCTGACCTATGGTGTCGATGCTACGGGCGACCGGCGCGTGGACTTCTACAACATGACGGATGCATTGGCCTCAACCGCCAATTTCCTTCGCCAGAAAGGGTGGAAACCGGGACGCGGCTATCAACCCGGAGAACCAAATTTTCGCGTCTTGCAGCAGTGGAATGCTGCCTCGGTCTATCAGCAATCCATCGCAATAATGGCTGCCCGAATCGACAATTAGCCCCGCCGCACCGTCAACACGCGCCGCACCTGATTTCGCCACATTTCCGCCACAGTGACAAACAAAAGCCTTTAGTTGCTTGGTTTCCAAAGCGTAACCAATCGCTGGGAAATTTCACTTTTTTGCATTTTTCGCCAAATTCTCTCCAAGATGGGGTGCTAGTCTTTGAATAACAGAACGCAGAAAAGGACGGGGCAGTGGCTCGGAAGCACAGCTACCATGGCGGCCTGCAATTTGATGGCGACGCAACCGGCGCAATAGAGCGCTTTGGATCCATCGTTGCCACGACGCTGGAAGACTACGGTCATCTGGTCGAGCGCAAGGCCCTGCTCAGCGCGACCGAGGCCAGCATCGTCTCGAGCCAGTATCTTGTGCGGATGACTCTGGATACAGGCGCCTCCGGGCAGCAGGACCGCTACGAGCGCATGGATCGCGCCGCAGGGTTGAAAACCATAACAAAGCCCCGCGTGTCGCATCCCCAAAACAGGTTGGTGCTGACAATTACGCCAGTCTCGCCACTTTTGGACGACGCCGAGATTTCGGAACTGATGCTGGTGGTCACTCTGTATCGCATGGTCGATATCTGTTCGACCCGACGGGTTGAATGGTTGTCGCCGCACACGGTTCTTACAGTCGAGCACTTCATGAGCGCCTTTGACACCCTGACACCAAGCCGAACAACGCGGGATCGAAAGCAGATCTTTCAATCACTGACCGGACAGTTCGCCGGGATGCAGCAGTCTGGACAGGATGACACGATCACTGCCCTACACTCTCCTGCCGCGCGTCCAATTCAACTGACCGACGAACAATTGCTCAGCATCGCGTTCCGAAGCGACGAGGCAGACCTGCCCGCCCAGATGGACGCACGCGGGGCCATCGCGGATGATGATGACAAGCCAAGCGACATCCTGCGCCTTAGTAGTTGGTGCATGACCGGAGTTTTGGCCAGCATTTCAGCGCCAATTGCCGTATCGATGGCCGCAGTCAACCTGATCCGGGGCGAGGATTTCCGCCTGAACACACAGGTGCTCGTGCTCACATTCGCCATTGTCGCGCTGAACGCCAGCAACGCGTTGGCTGATGTAGCGGGTGCCTTGGGCATGTAAAAGAATTATCGAAGACCCTCCTAGGAGGCCCCGCCATCAGGCGGGGTTTTCCGTTTTTGGGATCGCGTTTGCGGCCAGAACGTATGTGTGGATGGAAAACACGACCGCGTTGGTTTTCGGCAAACGCAACAACGTCTGCCGCTCGCTTCGCAGATAAGACGCCTGACGCCGGTCCCGTATTTCGCGCGGCTCACTGGCACTTCGAGGTTGGAACAACTCCGAGTCTTCGTACCACAGGGCGTTGAAGCGCCACAGCGGGCGACCGGGTTGAATACCGTCAAACAGCCTCTGTACCCGTTTCGCGACATTGGCGTCATAGCTTTCCACGGGCACGTGGATATCAATCAGCGGCCGCATGAATTTCTCGGACAAGCGCCAACTGGCAGGAAAACACAGAATGGCACCCGTCAGAACATGCTCATTTCCCCGTTTCTGAAGAATGCAGAAGTCCTCCTGCACCAGCCTGCACAGCGTATCAAGCGGACGGTCGCGGTCGATCGCGACGGATACGCCATCCGGCCTTGCGGCCTCTGCCACGGCCGTGGGATATGTCTGCATCAGCACCAGATCCAGCAACTCCACCGCGGCAGGTTTGGCCCCAGGATCAAGCGCAAGAACATCGTCGCGCCGCTCAGACAGAATTTCTTCGCGGCGCCGCATCTGGTCGGCAAAAGCCTCATCCTGATGCAGCCAGTTTTCCATGGTTGCCGGTTGAATACCCGGCAAAGCGCGTGGGTTTTCGACATCATACGGGATCTTGTTTTGCAGAATACGAGTCATGCCGGGGGCTTAGCATGCGCAGCATTTCTTGTCGGTCGAAAACGACAACCTCGCCGTCGCATTTTTCTCAGACGATTGGTCGTGGCGGATGAATTGTAATTGGAACAAGCAACGAGGCCAGCCATGAACCAGCACTACCGAGACGCGCGCAAGATTGACCCCAGCCGTGGCACGACATTGGGCGATGGTACGCCAAACGAAAATGACCGGATCGAGATTGGTCCGACGCAGCTTGCGTTTGACGAGTGGGCCGCCGCGGGGCTGGAACTTCCCAATCTGGCACGGATGCGGGAACACCGCTGGAAGCGGCTGACACAGGCCGTCGTGGATCGCGGCTATGGCGGTTTGCTGATTTTTGACCCGCTGAATATCCGCTATGCCACCGACAGCACGAATATGCAGCTGTGGAACACCCACAATCCGTTTCGGGCGGTTTTGCTGTGCGCGGATGGCTATATGGTGATCTGGGATTACAAGAACTCCCCCTTCCTCAGCACCTTCAACCCACTTGTGCGCGAGCAGCGCTCGGGCGCTGACCTGTTTTACTTCGACCGGGGCGACAAGGTTGACGTGGCCGCAGATGTGTTCTCGAACGAAGTACGCGTACTGATCGAAGAACACGGCGGCGGCAACATGCGCCTGGCCGTCGACAAGATCATGCTGCACGGATTGCGCGCGCTCGAGGCGCAGGGGTTCGACATCATGGAAGGCGAAGAGCTGACCGAGAAGACCCGCGCCGTCAAAGGGCCCGACGAAATCCTGGCCATGCGCTGCGCCAGCCATGCCTGCGAAACTGCGGTTGCCGAAATGGAACGGTTTGCCCGTGCCAATGTCGGCGACGGCAAGACCTCGGAAGATGATATCTGGGCTGTCCTTCACGCCGAAAACATCAGGCGTGGCGGTGAGTGGATCGAAACCCGCCTGCTGGCTTCGGGTCAGCGGACCAACCCATGGTTTCAGGAATGTGGCCCGCGGATTACCCAGCAGAACGAAATCATCTCGTTCGACACCGACCTGATTGGTTCTTACGGGATTTGCATCGATATTTCTCGCAGTTGGTGGATTGGCGATCAGAAGCCGCGCGAGGACATGATCTATGCCATGCAGCACGCCCATGAACACATTTTGACCAATATGGAGATGCTCAAGCCCGGCGTGATGATCCCCGAACTGACCGCAAATTCCCACAGGCTGGACGAGAAGTTCCAGGCGCAGAAATATGGCTGTCTGATGCACGGCGTCGGGCTTTGCGATGAATGGCCGCTGGTTGCTTATCCGGACAAGGCGGTTGAAGGGGCCTACGATTATCCGCTGGAACCCGGAATGGTCTTGTGTGTCGAAGCCTGCGTGGGCGAAGTGGGTGGCGATTTCAGCATCAAGCTGGAGGATCAGGTTCTCATAACCGAAGACGGATATGAAAACCTGACGAAATACCCCTTCGATGCCCGGTTGATGGGGCTCGAGTGAGGCCGGCGCCTCATTCTGACCAATGAGACCGGCGCACGTTGCCGTGCCAGTCTTCGACAGTTGGACTTACCTGAGCCTGCGGCCCGCTGAAAACTGCGGGCCGGGATTGCCCGACGGCAAAACCCACGAGGCCAGCCAGAACAATCGCCATGACTGTACCGGGAAGTATCTTTGGAAGGTGTGCGGCAGCGTCTGCATGTGCCATCTGCGTCTCCTTTATCAATTGCTGTAGGCCGTAGATGGGCCTGATTGCGACATAAGTGAAACGAATGTTTGTTCGGTTTTGCATCACACACATTGATGGAGCGCCAAACACCCCCAATTAGCGGCCACGCCTGTCACCGCCCGTGGCATCTTTCGGATTGCAAGACGCTCGCTTGGTTCTCACCTTCCCGTGACGCGTTTGACATAAGGGTTGTGACCCGGCGGGCTTGACCACAGTATTGGGGATGTTTCCCCGAACCGTTCAAGGAGCCGACATGCCCACGGAACGCATCACTTTTGCCGGACATGACGGCAGCCAATTGGCCGCGCGGCTGGATTTGCCGGATGGTCCGGTCCTTGCGACGGCCCTGTTTGCCCATTGCTTCACCTGTTCCAAGGACATACCTGCGGCCCGGCGCATTTCGGCCCGCCTGGCGGCCATGGGAATTGCAGTGCTTCGGTTCGACTTTACCGGCCTGGGTCATTCCGAAGGAGAATTCGCCAACACGACTTTCACGTCGAATGTCGAGGACCTGATCTCGGCCGCGCAATATCTGGCCGGACGAAACATGGCCCCTGCCCTTCTGATCGGTCACTCGCTTGGCGGTGCGGCGGTTTTGCGGGCGCGTGCCGGAATTCCGACGGTCAAGGCCGTGGTCACCTTGGGCGCACCGGCGGATCCCGGCCACGTGTCCCATCATTTCGAGGATGCCCTGCCCCAGATCGAACAGGAGGGCAGCGCCGAGGTCACCTTGGGCGGGCGCCCGTTTCGAATTGGCAAAGCGTTCGTGGATGACATTGCGGGATCGGCCCTGTCTGCCTCGATCGCTGATCTCAAGGCCGCTTTGCTGATCCTGCACGCTCCTCGGGACGAAACGGTCAGTATCGACAACGCAAGCACCATCTTTCTGGCTGCAAAGCACCCAAAAAGCTTCGTCACCCTCGACGATGCCGATCACCTGATCACACGGGCCTCTGATGCTGAATATGCCGCGGATGTCATCTCGGCTTGGGTCTCGCGCTACCTGAAACTTTGCCCCCCCGCGCCACCCCCGGGTGCGCCGGAAGGTGTCGTTCGCGTGACAGAGGCGGATCCGAATGGCTTCATGCAGGATATTCAGGCCGGCCCGCACCATCATGCGGTTGCAGATGAGCCTGCCTCTTATGGCGGCACGGATAAGGGCATGTCGCCTTATGGCTTTGTCTCATCCGGCCTCGGCGCCTGCACGTCCATGACGATAAGGATGTATGCGCGCCGCAAAAAATGGCCGCTGACCAGTGTCAGCGTCGATGTCTGCCATGACAAAGTTCATGCTCAGGATGCCGGTTTGGCAAATGAGGGCAAAGTGGATCAGTTCCGCCGCAAAATCCGCCTGAGCGGCCCGCTTGATCAGGAACAAAAACAGCGCCTGCTGGAAATCGCAGACAAATGCCCGGTTCACCGGACACTTGAAGGCTCGGCGCATATCACGACCGAACTTCTTACCTGAGAAAAGGCCGCCGGACAGGCGGCCTTTTGATTATCTGCGGCGAGGTGCCGGGCGATGGATCGGTGGCCGCGCGGCAGGTGGCCGGGCCACCGGGGGTCGCGGCCGTGCAGGCGGTTTGGCAACCGGTGGATTCGGACGCTCGGGACGCACGGGCCGATCAGGTCGATTTGGGCGGTCCGGGCGGTCGATATCAACATTCACATCGACATCGCGATAGTAATCGTTCCACAGCATCGAGTCATAGAACGGGTCATACCCGTATCCGACGCCGACCGTTACGCCGTCACAGGCCGACAACGTCAAAGTCGCGGCCCCCAGCCCCAATGCGAGGGAAATCCGTTTGATCAGTCCAATGCGCATCTTGCCCCCCTCACAGAAGCGACCGGAACGACGCGAAAACGGCGTTCAAATCTTCGGCGAAATCCGGGTCTGCCCCGTCCCGCAGGATGGCAACAGCTATGGCGACACGGTTGCGCGGCAAATCAATGACAGTGGCCGTGAAGTTCACCCCCTTGCCATCGCGGCGCCCCGTCCCCCGAAAGACACGGGCGGGCAACCCGCCGATGCGGGTGTCGCTGGTGCTGGTAAGGGTCGGGTCTTTGACCAGAAACTTGTCGATGTCCTGCAAGTAGCGGACCCCATCCTGAATGGTTGCAACCCCTGAAGGTGAAACAAACCCCATCCAGACGTTGTCGTCCGTTACGGGGCGCAGCCCCATGACCCGAGCCACCGCACGCGGATCATCCAACCCGGTGTCTTCGATCTCACGCGGGCCGCCAGTGCGCAGCACCCAGAAATCGGGCACGTCGAATCTAAACAGAGCGCGACCATCCTCGGTATATGTCACCGGAGTGTCGGCCAGTGCTGATCCTGCCCCACCCAGCCAGACAGCGGCGCAAGCGGCAAGAATTGGAGATGATAATAAACGCATATCTCAATAACCTGATGATTTCTTCGCCCTCAGCTTGACCGCTGAAAGCGCGACTTGTCCAGCACTGCGTTGCAAAGACCCAGGAAAACCGCGTTCAGGTATTTCCCTTCCCCTCACATGTCGCCAGACTCTTGCAAGCATCACGCCCCAGTTTTTCAGACAAATACATGAGTTCTATTTCGCATAGACCCCGACGGTCTGGCCGCCCGCATCATCAACGAAACGGATCGCGTCCCCGTTTTGCCAGACGTCATAGCAGGCCCACAAATCGGAAGGTGGCCATATCGAGCAGTATTGATCCCCTCTCACCGCCCAGCGCCCGACACTGGGCCCGCCCGAAAAATACTGCGTGGTCATGCTGGCTTCGAAAACCTGCCAAACACCCGAGCCGTATTCCAGCTTCTTGCCCGCCAAGGCTGACAGGATTTCCTCTCCGGGCAGTTTCTGGAAGTCTCCGGCCGTCAAAACACCCGGCCAAAGGGCGAAAATCAGGGCAAACCGTCTCATACCTGCTCTCACATCTTGTTCCCTTGCGCACAGGCGGCTAAACCCCGCGCCAACGCCTCATCCCAATCACATAAAGGTGCTGCCGCCAATGATTCCCCGTTATTCCCGTCCTGACATGGTTGCCATCTGGTCGCCCGAAACCAAGTTTCGCATCTGGTTCGAAATCGAGGCGCATGCCTGCGATGCCATGGCCGATCTGGGCGTGATCCCGCGCGAGAATGCAGAAGCCGTCTGGAAAGCCAAGGACGTGGAATTCGACGTCGCCCGCATCGACGAGATCGAAGCCGTCACCAAGCATGACGTCATCGCCTTTCTGACCCATCTCGCCGAACATGTCGGCAGTGAAGAGGCCCGGTTCGTGCACCAGGGCATGACCAGTTCGGACGTGTTGGACACCTGCTTCAACGTCCAGCTGACGCGTGCAGCGGACCTTCTGATCGCCGATCTCGAAGGGCTTTTGGCAGCGCTCAAGCGCCGTGCGTTTGAACACAAGGACACGGTTCGCATCGGCCGCAGCCACGGTATCCACGCAGAGCCCACGACAATGGGCCTGACCTTTGCCCGGTTCTATGCCGAGATGGACCGCAACCTGTCCCGTATGCGCGACGCCCGTGCGGAAATCGCAACTGGGGCCATCAGCGGCGCCGTCGGAACATTTGCCAATATCGATCCCGCCGTCGAGGAACATGTTTGTGACAAACTGGGCCTTGTGCCCGAACCGATCAGCACCCAAGTGATCCCGCGTGATCGCCATGCGGCCTTCTTTGCGACGCTTGGCGTCATCGCCAGCAGCATCGAAAACATCGCCATCGAAATCCGCCACATGCAGCGGACCGAGGTTTTGGAGGGCGCAGAATTCTTCTCGATGGGCCAGAAAGGCTCGTCCGCCATGCCACACAAGAAAAACCCGGTACTGACCGAGAACCTGACCGGGCTGGCCCGCATGGTACGCGCGGCAGTGATCCCGGCAATGGAGAATGTCGCGCTCTGGCATGAACGCGACATCTCGCATTCCTCGGTCGAGCGCATGATCGGTCCGGATGCCACGATTACACTGGATTTTGCGCTGGCCCGTCTGACCGGTGTGATCGACAAGATGCTGATCTTCCCCGAAAACATGCTGGAAAACATGAACAAATTCCCCGGTCTTGTCATGAGCCAGCGTGTTTTGCTGGCTCTGACCCAGGCAGGGGTCAGCCGTGAGGACGCCTATGCCATGGTCCAGCGCAACGCGCTGAAGGTTTGGGAACACCGCACCGATTTCAAACAGGAACTGCTGGCGGACGCCGATGTAACTGCCGCGCTCAGCCCCGAAGAAATCGAAGAGAAATTCGACCTCGGCTATCACACCAAACACATTGATACGATCTTCGCCCGGGTATTCGGCGAATAACGTAGGTCTCGACGCCGCCTTCCCACGGCCCGGTCTGCATTTCACAGGCCGGGCCTTGTTTTTTGCCAGACTGCCCGAAATCGGTTATTCTGTGGATGTTTTTTTGGGGAGAGGCACCATGATCCGTACCGTTCTTTGCTCGCTTGCACTTGTTTGCGTGGCATCTTCCGGCCTTGCATGCAGCGGGCATTCCAAACAGACGCAATCCTGCGCACCCGGCACAACCTGGGACACTGAAACGCAAAGCTGCGCGAAATCGGTCAACAGCTGACGAATTTCTGTCCGACTTGTGAATAAAAGCAACCGTTCCACTGTTAGCTTTTTTGTAGATCGCACTATGATTTTGTGAGCAGCCCCGAGAACGGAGTAAGAATATGCGCCTTTTGTTAGCTTCAGCCCTCGCTTTGCAGGCCTTCGCCTTTGCCCCGGTGGTCCACGCCGCAGGCGGCGACAGCAGCAGCCCGCCGAAACCGACGAATACGACCAAGAAATGTTTGTTCGGTCGGGTCTATGACGAAGCCAGAGGCCGGTGCGTCAAACCCAACAAAACCAACCTGTCGGAAGATCAGCTTTACGACGCCGTCCGCGAACTGGCCTATGACGGGCAATACGGGCACGCGCAGGATATCCTGCGGATCATGGATCAGGACGACGACCGTGTGCTGACCTATTGGGGCTTTACCTACCGCAAGATGGGCGAGCTGGAGCTGGCGAACGTCTTTTACCAGAATGCCATCAATTCCAATCCCGACAATCTTCTGGCGCGCAGCTACATGGCGCAAGGCTTTGTAACCGAAGGCAAAACCGATCTGGCAATCGAGCAATGGCGCGAGATCAAGGCCCGCGGCGGCGAAGGGACCTGGGCCGAGACGTCTCTGCGCGAGGCCATCCGGACAGGGTTGACCTACAGCTACTGAGGTTCAGGGTTATTTAACCCAACTCCCGCTAATCTGCCCGTGGTTCGGAAAATTTGGCATTACGGGCAGATGCAGGACACAAACGCTTTGATACAAATGGCAAATGGGGGGTCTGCCCCACTTGCCGCGGGGGATGAACACGCGCCGCAAGTCGTTCCGCGCACATTGACCGGTAGTCAAAAAGCGGCCGTTGTCGTGCGCCTTCTGTTGAACGAGGGCGCCGATATTCCACTTGAGGAATTGCCTGACGACCTGCAAGAGACATTGACCCATCAACTTGGGCAAATGGGCCTTGTGGATCGTGTAACCCTGGGCGCAGTGGCCCGGGAATTCAGCGACGCTCTGGACAATGTCGGGCTGGCTTTTCCACATGGGCTTGCAGGTGCATTGGATGCGGTGAACGGAAAGATCGCACCATCGACGGCCGCGCGCCTGCGCAAGCTTGCCGGGGTGCGCCAGATCGGCGATCCTTGGCAACGCCTGCGTGACGTATCCGTTGAGGATCTTGCCAAAATGGCCCAGTCGGAAAGCACCGAGGTGGCGGCCGTCATGCTTTCAAAGATGGATACCGCACAGGCGGCGCAGATGCTGGCCCATATGCCGGGCCCGGTTGCGCGGCGCATTACCTATGCCATCTCGAAAACAACAAATGTCACCCCCGAAGCGGTCGAACGTATTGGCTGGTCGCTGGCCGCGCAACTGGATCAGCGGCCTGCTCAGGCTTTCGACAATGGTCCCGACGCACGCGTGGGCGCGATCCTGAACCAGTCGGCGGCCGCAACACGCGACGACTTGTTGAACGCATTGGACGAAGACGACGCCGAATTTGCGGATCTGGTACGCCAATCGATCTTCACTTTTGCCCATATCCCAAGCCGTATCGCGGCCCGCGATGTTCCCGCCATCCTGCGTGAAGTGGAACAGCCGGTTCTTGTCACCGCATTGGCAGGTGCCGCCGCAAATGATGACAAGGCCTCCGTTGAATTCATTCTGTCAAACATTTCGTCCCGCATGGCCGATAATCTGCGCGAGGAAATGGCCGAACGTGGGCGCGTCAAACAATCGGAAGCCGAAGATGCCATGACACAGGTCGTGGCCGCCATTCGCGTTCTGGTCGATGCCGGTTCCATTGTTCTGATCGAAAGCGATGACGAGGAAGATGCAGCCTGACCCCGCGAACCCACGAGTATTGCGCGATCCGGCCACCTGCTGCGGGTTCAGGTTTTCCGCCCGTCTGGGCGCTTGAGCTTGCAGGCATCGGGCTGTATGTCTTTCTCAGCAATTCGCAACACGCGGTGAGACACCTCCATGCCCGTTGAAAAGTCGGAGCTCAGCCGGTTTGAGCTTGGGAAATACTATGTCGCCAACCTGTTTCTGCAGGGGGTCATCCGCGTTATGCGCATGCTTCCCTATGAGCGGCGTATTGCAACGATGGGGGCCATCGTGCGGTTTCTGGCACCTGTTGTCGGGTTTCGCAAACGTGTTCGTCGGAATCTGAAGCTTACTTGCCCGGACTTGCCTGAAGCCGAAGTCAGGCAGATCTGCCGCGATGTGCCGGACAATGCCGGTCGTGCGATCATGGAGCATTTTTCACCGGAAGACTTTATCGAACGACAGAGCAAGGCCAAGATTTCTGGGCCAGGTATCGCTGCATTTGACGCGGCTGTTGCCGATGGGCGTCCGGTCATGATGATTACGGCGCATTTCGGTCACTACCTGGCAGCGCGCATCGCCTTGCAGACATACAGCGGTCAGCCCATCGGCTGCCTGTATCGGCGGATGGCCAACCCGTATTTCAACGACGCTTATGTCGAATCCTTCTACAAGACAGGCGCCCCGATGTTCGAACAGGGGCGGCGCGGTATGGTCGAGATGGTACGCTCGTTGAAAAAGGGCGGGATCATTGCCATCGTTTCCGATCTTCACGCAATGGGCGGTGAAGAATTGATGTTCTTCGGTAAACCCGCCGTGACATCCGTTCTGAACGCCGAGTTGGCCATCAAATACAATGCCGAGCTGATTCCGTGTTACGCGGTGCGTCAGCCCAACGGTATCGATTTTGAGATCGTTCTGCACGAACCGGTTCCGCACACGGACCCAAAAACCATGACCCAGTTCACCAATGACGATCTGGAAAAGATGGTGCGGCAGCATATGGGGCAATGGTTCTGGATTCACCGTCGCTGGAAACACTGGAACGGGTTGGGCATCAAACCGGAAGAAATGCCCTGATCACTTGACCCGGGTGGCGGCAACAATCGGCCCTTCCCCGGCCCTTTGAACCAGAACGACTGCCGGCAGGTCCAAACCAAGCTGAACCGTGAATGATTGCGGTGCAGTTCCATCCCATTGCCCCGCAATCTGCCAGGCCTCAACGACATTGGCATAGTCCAGCTCGTGCCCGGCCAGCTCTCCACGACGGATCGAAGCGTGACGCATGGGAGAATACTGAACCACATGCACGTCATAGGTATCGCCTTTCGGCAACTCGACGGGCGTCACATCCACTGTCACTTCATCGGCTGAGCGCACGGACGTCACAAGCGCTTCGGGCGCTGCTTTCAGATGCGCTTCGATCAATCGATCAAGTTCACGGGATTGCGCCCCGACGATGTCGTGCTGCCCGTTGATCACCATCTGCGGGGTATAGATCATGGAACGCCCCCCCTCGCGGGCATAAGCCCGCTGCCGAAGCGTATGATCGGGGTTCGCATATTCGTCCTTCCACCCGATATAGTCCCAGTAGTCGACATGCAAAGCGAGCCCTATGACGTCGTCGCGCTTGGCCAAATCATGCATGATCCGATCCGCCGGCGGGCAGGATGAACACCCCTGAGACGTGAACAGCTCGACCACAACCGGGTCTTCCTCGGCCGCGACCTGTACCGCCACAAGGCAGGAAAACACGGTGGTCAAGGCAATGGATCTGAACATGAGAACTCTCGGGTTGAGTGGTTGGATCTCAGGGATAGCTGCTTTGACACGCAACAGCCAATCAAGGTTTCTTGAGGCTTTGATACATTCCCTCCGCGAAAAAGTGTACAATAGTATACAAAATTGCCTTTCATCGCGTGTTCAGCCTTGAACACGGGGGCTTGGTGATGCAGATAACACTCAGCAAATCCTAATATCCAAGTCATTTGAGAGGGAGGCCACAGATGCCCATCAAAGTCGGACAGGATACCGCCAAAACGCGCCGCAGTCTGAGCGTGAATGGTAAATCCATTTCCTATTATTCGATCCCCGCCGCGCAAGAGGCCGGTCTGGGCGATTTCTCGAAACTGCCTGCCGCACTCAAGGTGGTGCTGGAAAACATGTTGCGGTTCGAGGATGACGGGTTCTCGGTCTCGGTCGATGACATCAAGGCCTTTGCCGAATGGGGGGCCAACGGCGGCAAAAACCCCCGTGAAATCGCCTATCGCCCTGCCCGGGTACTGATGCAGGATTTCACCGGCGTTCCTGCCGTTGTGGATCTGGCCGCGATGCGGGACGGCATCAAGGCGCTGGGCGGCGACGCGCAAAAGATCAACCCGCTGAACCCGGTCGATCTGGTCATCGACCATTCGGTCATGATCGACGAATTCGGCAACCCGCGCGCGTTCCAGATGAATGTGGACCGTGAATATGAACGCAACATGGAACGGTACCAGTTCCTGAAATGGGGTCAGGGTGCATTCAACAACTTCCGCGTTGTTCCCCCCGGCACTGGTATCTGCCACCAGGTGAACCTTGAATATCTGGCCCAGACCGTCTGGACCGACACCGACCAGAACGGTGAAGAAGTCGCCTATCCCGACACGCTGGTCGGCACCGACAGCCACACCACCATGGTCAACGGCATGGCCGTGCTGGGCTGGGGTGTCGGCGGGATCGAGGCCGAGGCCGCGATGCTGGGTCAACCGATCTCGATGCTGATCCCCGAGGTCGTGGGCTTTGAGCTGACCGGTGATCTGGTCGAAGGCACCACCGGCACCGACCTGGTTCTGAAGGTCGTGGAAATGCTGCGCGAAAAAGGCGTTGTCGGCAAGTTCGTCGAGTTTTACGGCGAAGGCCTGGATCGTCTGCCGCTGGCCGACCGTGCGACCATCGCCAACATGGCCCCGGAATACGGCGCGACATGCGGCTTTTTCCCGATTGACGGCGAAACGCTGCGCTACATGCGCAACACCGGCCGCGACGAGGATCGCATCGCGCTGGTTGAAGCCTACGCCAAGGAAAATGGTTTCTGGCGCGATGAAAACTATGCGCCGATCTACACCGACACCCTGACCCTGGATATGGGCACGATTGTTCCAGCAATCTCGGGGCCCAAACGCCCGCAGGATTATGTTGCGCTGACTGACGCCAAGGCCGCTTTCGCCAAGGAAATGGCCGAGACCTTCAAGCGCCCGATGGGCAAACAGGTCGAGGTCAAAGGCGAAAACTATGGCATGGAATCGGGCAAGGTCGTGATCGCCTCGATCACGTCCTGCACCAACACGTCGAACCCTTACGTGATGATCGGAGCGGGCCTCGTGGCGCGCAAGGCAGCCGCGCTGGGGCTGGATCGCAAACCTTGGGTCAAAACCTCACTAGCACCGGGGTCGCAGGTTGTGTCCGCTTACCTCGAGGCCGCAGGCCTTCAAGAGGATCTGGACAAGATCGGCTTCAACCTCGTCGGATACGGCTGCACCACATGTATCGGCAACTCGGGGCCGATCCAGAAAGAAATCTCGGAGGCCATTGCGGAAGGCGATCTGGTCGCCACTTCGGTCTTGTCCGGCAACCGCAACTTCGAAGGCCGCATTTCGCCTGACGTGCGCGCAAACTATCTGGCTTCGCCGCCTCTGGTCGTCGTGTACGCCCTGGCAGGCACCATGGACATTGACCTGACGTCCGAACCGATCGGTCAGGACAAGGACGGCAACGACGTCTATATGAAAGACCTCTGGCCAACCCAGCAGGAGGTCGCGGAACTGGTCGAACAGACCGTCACGCGCGAAGCGTTCCAGTCGAAATACGCCGACGTCTTCAAAGGGGACGAGAAATGGCAATCGGTCGAAACCACCGATGCGGAAACCTATGACTGGCCGCCGACATCGACCTATATCCAAAACCCGCCCTATTTCCAGGGCATGGGCCCCGAACCGGGCACGATTTCCAACATCGAAGGCGCCAAGGTTCTGGCCATTCTGGGTGACATGGTCACGACCGACCACATCTCGCCCGCGGGGTCATTCGCGACGACCTCGCCCGCAGGCCAGTACCTGATCGAACGTCAGGTTCAGCCGCGTGAATTCAATTCATATGGTTCACGCCGCGGCAACCACGAGGTGATGATGCGCGGCACTTTCGCCAACATCCGCATCAAGAACGAAATGCTGGACGGCGTCGAAGGCGGTTACACCAAAGGCCCGGACGGTGAACAGACGTCAATTTATGACGCCTCGATGGCCTATCAGGCGAACGGCACCCCGCTTGTGGTATTTGGTGGCGAGCAATATGGCGCAGGCTCAAGCCGCGACTGGGCGGCCAAGGGCACGGCGCTGCTGGGCGTCAAGGCCGTAATCGCCGAGAGCTTTGAGCGTATCCACCGTTCGAACCTTGTTGGCATGGGAGTCATTCCATTCGAGTTCACAGGTGGCGACACCCGCAAAACCCTGGGGCTGAAAGGGGATGAAACCGTTTCGATTCACGGGCTGGATACGATCGAGCCGCTACAGGAAGTCCCCTGCACGATCGTTTATGGCGATGGAACCGAAAAGACCATCACCCTGAAATGCCGCATCGATACCGCCCCCGAGATTGAATACATCGAAAACGGTGGCGTGTTGCATTACGTCCTGCGCAATCTTGCGAAGGCATCATAACCGATAGCAAAGCGTGCAATTCAAACCCCCGGCCACCCGCCGGGGGTTTTTTGTATTCTGGTCATTTATTCGAAAACCTGAAACTGTTGGGCAAGGTCATCAACGGAAAACCATTCGCCATGAAGAAACCCAACGCCCTGCTGGTATGTTCGCTCAGCGTAATTGCCGTGGTCGGGATATGGGGTGTCGTGGACATTCAAAGCCTGGTGACCTGGGCAAGCGGCATCGTCCAGCAAACCTTCCACAGCCGCGGCTGGTTCGTGATGCTCGCCGCTTCGGGTATGTTGATCGGATGCCTGTTTCTGGCATTTTCACCCTATGGAAACATTCGCCTTGGCCGGGATGACGAGGAGCCAGAGTTTTCCACCGCCACATGGATTTCAATGTTGTTCTCCGCCGGTATGGGCGTCGGCCTGCTGTTTTGGGCTGTGGCGGAACCGCTGACCCATTTCAACTTCATCTCCGGCATGGCGCCGGATTTCATCGCGGCGCAGCAGGCGATGCTGGCGACAAATTTCCATTGGGGGCTGCATGCCTGGGCGATTTATGGCTCCACCGCGCTGACAATTGCCTATTTCAGCTTCCGGCGCGGTACCGGGATGATGGTCAGTGCGCCGATCAAAAACCTGTTTCCCGGTGAACGCTGGGCTGAACGCGTCGGGTGGCTTTCGGACTTCATGGCGATCATCGCCATTGCCATTGGTGTCGGTGGCTCCATGGCCATGGGCGTGTTTCAGGTGGCAGACGGCATCGCAGTGCTGGGCGGTCGGGAAACGGTCGGCGCCCTTTTGATTGGTGTCGTGTTTCTGGCAATGGTTGCTGCGTATATCCCGGCACTCATGATCGATCTGGGCCAGGGCATGGCGCGCCTGTCCAATGCCGCCATGCTGATCGCAATCGGCCTTGTTGCCTACACGGTGGTCCTTGGCCCCACCGAATACCTTCTGAATACCATCGTTCAGGGGTTCGGCGACTATGTCACCAATGTCATTCCCAGGGGATTTCAGACCTTTACGTTCTTCGGCGATGACGTCACCAGATGGTTCAGCGACTGGACCCTGACCTACATGGTCTGGTGGATTGCCTGGGGCCCGTTCGTGGGCGTCTTTGTCGCCCGCATCTCTCGCGGTCGCACGATACGGGAATTCGTGATCGGCGTCCTGTTCGCCCCCACGCTGTTTTCAATCCTCTGGTTCGGTGCCTTTGGTGGCATTGGCTTGTTCGAGGCGCTCAGTGGTGCGGGCGAACTGCTGGCCTATACGCAGACAAATATCGAACGCGTGACTTTCGCCCTGCTCGACCGACTTCCGCTGTCGGTGATCACCACGCTTGCAACGGTACTGGCCGCCTTTCTATTCATCGTGACCAGCGTCGTAAGCGCGGCATTTGTTCTGGGCACCTTCTCGACGGGCGGGGACGAGAACCCCCCGCCGCGTGTGCGTCTGATCTGGGGGGGATTGCTGGGGCTTTTGAGCGTTGCAATGATCCTTTCGGGATCCGTGGACTCGGTTAAGATCCTCATCTCGCTTGGCGCTTTGCCCTTTGTCTTCATTTCGGTCCTGCTGATGGTTTGCTTGTTCCGCGGGCTTAGAGAGGAGGGGCAACACAATGCTGATCGGTGATCTCACGGACACATTTATGAACCTTGTCACCTTCGCGTTCATCGCGGCAATGCTCTGGATATTACTGCGCAAGTGACAGCATTCCTGCAGCGCAAAAAATCAACGTTGAATCCTGGGCGCTTTGCCGGTCATCTGAGTTCATGGAAAAAGTTGCACTCATAACCGGCGGTGCCCGTGGAATTGGGCGGGCAATAGTCGAAGACCTGCGCGGTGATCACCATGTCGCCTTCACCTGGTTGGCCAGCCACCCCGATTCAGAATTGCTGAAAGGCGACGTTCTGGCGATTCAATCGGACCTTACAAAAGACAACCAACCCACCCGGGTGGTCGAAAAGGTCATCGATCACTTCGGGCGACTGGACGTGATCGTGAACAACGCCGGTCTTGTTCGCTCCACTCCGAAACAAGAGTTTCAGGCCGAGGACCATCGCGCCATTCTTGACCTCAACGTGCTGGCCCCCGCCGCGTTGCTTGCCGCCGCGTTGCCGCATCTGAAACGCGGCGCTTCGATCGTCAGCATCTCGTCGATGAACGCAACACTGCCGCCGCGCGACGCCGCGACCTATGGGGCAAGCAAGGCCGCGCTGAACCTCTGGACGCGCGCCATGGCGAAAGAACTTGGCCCGGACGGAATCCGCGTCAACGCGGTTGCGCCGGGTGCCATCAACATCCTCGAAGACCCCCGTCCTGACGATCTGACATCGCTTTTCGTCAAGGAAACGGCGCTGGGCCGGATCGGAACTCCGGAAGACATCGCCAGGGTCGTTCGGTTTCTGACCTCGGACGCGGCGGGATTCGTAACCGGAGAGGTTCTGGGCGTGACCGGAGGCTATCGCTTGTAAGGTGGCTCAAACCTCGTTTTCCAAATTGCTCAACCGCCCACAGCCTTTTCCAACGCCGGACGCAGAGTGTTTTCAATCACACGCTGCGTAATCGGGCCAGCAAAGCGCAGAATGATCGTGCCGTCGCCATCAACCACATAGGTTTCGGGAACGCCGTAAAGGCCCCAATCCAATGCCATGCGCCCCTTTTCATCACGTCCAATCGCAGCGTAAGGATCGCCAAGCTCGGTCAAAAAGGCTTGGGCGTTGTCCAGCTGGTCTTTGTAGTTGATGCCATAGACCGGGATGCCTTCGGCGGCCAGAGCCTCCAGATTGGGATGCTCGGCACGGCATGGCGCGCACCAGCTGGCCCAGTAGTTGACCAGCTTGACCTCTCCATCCCGCAGCGTGGCATCATCAAACAGCTTCTTTTCCGGGAACTCGCTCAGAACCACGGGCGGAGCCGGTTGGCCTTCGCGGGCAGAGGGCAACGCGTTGGGGTCTTCACGGAACATACCGATCCCGGCCAACACGGCGAACGCGCCAAAAATCAAAGGCGGCGCGATCATCAGGGGCGATATCTTAGCCATTTCGCGAAATCCTTTGTTCGATCTTTTCCATTTCAGTGCGTACCTTGCGCCCTCGCATCACGCTGAACACGATCAATGCCACCAGCAGCACGATGGACACGGCATAAGACGACAAAACCGCGTCAGCATATTTTCCAAGATCGGGGATCATCCGCCCACCCTTTCCCGCGCCTGCAACGCCTTGATGCGCCGCGCGCGGATTTCAGTTCCGGTGCGGTACAGCACCAAAGCGATGAACAGCAGCACAAATCCGATGATGCACAGCAACAGCGGATAGAAGTATATATTGCTGACTTTTTCTTCCGTATCGGCCCCGGTCACGGCTGCCGCGCGCATGACCGATGCGCCCTGATGCAGGCCCTGGTTCCAGAAGTTGACCGCATATCGGCTGAGCAGCGCAAACACGGATCCGACCAGACACAGAACCGAAGTCAGGTCCGCCGCAGTGTCCGGGTCCTCGATGGCTTCCCACAATGCGACATAGCCAAGATAGAACAGGAACAGGATCAGGAACGACGTCAGGCGCGGATCCCACGCCCACCAGGTGCCCCACATGGGCTGTCCCCAGATCGCCCCGGTCAGCAACGCAATAAGGGTCATCACGATCCCGATCGGCGCAGCCGCCCGTGCCGCCAGCGCGCTGACATGATGACGCCGCACCAGCCAGACCAGAGAAGTTGCCAGCATCATCAGCCAGCAATTGATCGCCATAAGTGCCGCCGGGACGTGCAGATAGATGATCTTGACCGTCGACCCTTGTTTGTAGTCGTCCGGCGTGAAGAAGAACCCCCAGACCAGCCCGACGACGATGCAGAAGATCGAGACGATCCAGAAAAACGGCAGGACACGTTCACTGGTCGCAAGAAACTTGCGCGGGTTGGCGTATTCCCAGAGGGCATTGGCTTTGGCTGCTATCGACATGGGCCCTATCTAGTCCGAGTTGGGGGTTTTCTCAATTGACATCAGTCAAAGTTGGGACGGTTCACCGCAGATTGATACGCAACACAGCCGCGCTGGCGAAGGGCAACAACGCGATGGTGGCCGCCGTGATCCCCGCCAGCATCAACAACGGCGTCTGCACGTCCATCCCCGTTGCCCCACGCCGGGCGACCTCGGCCCCGAAAATCAGGGTGGGGACGTAAAGCGGCAACACCAGAAGCGACAACAGCAACCCGCCGCGCTTGAGACCGACGGTCAAGGCAGCGCCGAATGTTCCGATCACGCTCATGGCCGGGGTGCCGATCAGCAGCGAGATGACAAGCCAGAAGAACCCTTGCGCAGGCAGGTTCAGCAAGACCCCCAGAAAAGGTGCGGCCAGAACCAAAGGCAGGCCTGTGGTCAGCCAGTGGGCCAGCGCCTTGATGGTCACGACTGATTCCAGTGGCAGCGGCGCCGTGGCCAGCAGGTCCAGTGACCCGTCCTCCCAGTCCAGCGCCAGAAGACGGTCAAGAGACAGCAGGCAAGCCAGCAACGCCCCCAGCCAGAGCACACCGGGCGCAATGGTGGACAGCAGTGACGATTGTGGCCCAACTGCAAACGGCACCATCACGGTCACGATCAGGAAAAAGGCCAATCCCAAACCAAACCCGCCGCCCGCACGGAAGGCCAGTTTCAGGTCGCGCAGCAGAAGGGCGATCACAGGAAGCCTCCGTCGAAATCGTCAATGGGTTTGGGTTTGGCCTTGTTCGGGCCGACGTCCAGAACCTCACCATCGAGGCCAAGGTCGATATGGGTCGCGATCAGGGCTGACCCACCCTGCCCCAGATGCGCGCGGACTGCATCGGCGAACATCTGCACCGCATTTCTGTCCAGAGAAACGGTCGGCTCGTCCAGCATCCAGATCGGCCGCCCGGTGACCAGCATGCGTGCCAGCCCCAGCCGCCGTTTCTGACCTGCCGACAGGTTCCCTGCATGGCGATCCGCCAGCTCGTTCAACTGGAACGCGTCCAGCGCCGTCTGGATGCCGTTGGTGCCAAAGACAGAAGCCCAGAACGTCAGGTTCTCGGATACAGTCAGCGTCGGTTTCAGCCCGTCCGAATGGGACGCATATGCAATCTGATCTTCCGCGCCCTGAATCTGACCCTTCAGCGGCGGCTGCAACCCGGCCAATGTGCGCAGAAGGGTCGTTTTGCCGATCCCGTTCGGCCCACGCAGAATCAGCGCTTTGCCAGGAGGCAGCTGAAAGCTGAGATGCTCCAGGACGGGAATGCCACCACGGGTGATCGACAGGTCGGTTACAATCAGAGTCATGAGACCCGCTTATCGGAATGTCATCAGAGGCAAAAGGTGGGATTTGCCGCAGTTCGGTTGTGGGAGCTCTGAGCAGAGAGGTCCGAGTGAGGGGCCAGCCTCTCACACACCCCGGGATATTTTCAGCCAGATGAAGGGATCCCGTCAGACCGGGATCAGAGCAAGCGCTATTCGGCGACCTTCAGAGAGCAAGACATTGTAGGTGCGGCACGCAGCCGGAGAATTCATGATTTCGACGCCGACACCGGCACTCTCCAGCTGGGTGCGCAAAGACTGGGGAATGTGGGCCATGTCTTTGCCCGTACCGACAAGCAGAACGTCAATTCCATCGGCCAGCTCCAGAAGTGGCTGCGCATCTTCATAACCGCCCCAGGTGGCAGGTCCTGCGGGGCCCGTCAGAACGGCGCCTTCGAACACATCACCGCCGATGCGGAAAAACCCGGGGCCATAGCCATCAACCGGCTTGGCATCCGAAAACGTAACTTGGTTCAGGCGCATTCCTTCCCTCCTTCAATCCAGGATCGGCAAGCCGGACACGACTGCTATCAGAATGACCGAATAAGCCGCAGCGCGATAGATCCGTTCGAGCTTTGGATCGAACAGAGCCTTGCCGATCAGTGTCGTGCTCAGATAGGGCAAGCCCAGCAGCAGGACAATCCAAAGGATCGACAGATCCGCAGCGCCTCCGATCAGGATGCTGAAGACGATGGCCACGTCCAGCAAAGCCAGAAAGATGATCGTGTTGGCACGAATCTTGCGTACGTCTGAAGAGCTGGCCAGATAGAATACGATAACGACCGGGCCGGTCAGTCCGGTCATGCCGCCGATCACGCCTGCGCTGCCTCCGATGGCCAGCCGTCCCGGCACACCCAGCCGCCCCTGCCAGCGCCAGCCAGTGACGATCGCCAACAGGGTCACGCCGGTGATACCGCAGGCAATCCAGCGCAGAACGACCGTGTCGGCCTGTGCCATGACCCAAAGGCCAAGCGGCACGGTTAATGCCGCTGCAACGCCCAAAGTGCTGATTTCAGTCTTGTCGCATTCACGCCATGCCTGCGGCGCCAGCGCAAAGGTCGATACGATCCCGGTAGCCGCCATCAGAAAGACGACATCGGCAATCGGCAGAAATTGAGTGGCCACCGGAACAAAGATCATCGCGGTGCCAAAACCAGTGAAGCCGCGGACAAGTCCCGCGGCTCCGATGGTAAGAACCAACCAACCCAGCCCCGGCAGGGACAAGGCCTGTTGCAACGCCTCAGGCATCGATATTAGCAAACTGGTTGCCCGCCGTGTTCGACGGCTTGGACCAGTCGCGCTTGACCCCCAGCCACAACAGGATGGTCGAGGCGACGAAGACCGATGAATAGGTGCCCACGATCACGCCCCAGATCATCGCGAATACAAAGCCGCGGATCACATCGCCACCCAGAACATAAAGTGAGATCAACGCCAGCAACGTGGTGACCGAGGTCATCACCGTCCGGCTGAGCGTCTCGTTGATCGAAATGTTCAGCACCTCTTTGAGGTCTTTCTTTTTGTACTTCCGCAGATTCTCACGCACCCGGTCGAAAACGACCACGGTATCGTTCAGCGAATAACCGACGATGGTCAGAAGGGCCGCGATAATGGCCAGGTCAAACCGGATTTGCAGTTCCGAGAAGATGCCGATAGTCAGGATCACATCGTGAACCAGTGCCGCCACGGCCCCCAGCGCGAACTGCCATTCGAACCGTAGCCAGATATAGACAAGCACCGCGCCAATCGCCAAAGCCACCGCGATGACGGCGGTCTGGATCAACTCGCCCGAGACCTTGGGGCCGACGGATTCCACGGACACGAACTGTATGTCCGGAACAACTTGCTGCAACGCGTCCTCTACGGCGGTGATGGTCGCTGCTTCGACAGCCTCGGCATCTTCCTGCGCCTGGATGCGGATCATCGCAACGTTTTCGTCATCCGCAAAGGTTGGATCGAAAATCTCGGTGATGGTCACATCGCCCAGTTCCAGCGGGGCGATGGCATCTCGGTATGTGCCCACATCGATCTCGACCGCGCTTTGCGTCCGGATCGTCGTGCCACCCCGGAAATCAATACCGAAATTCAGCCCTTGCAGCATGAACGAGGTGAAGGCAATCACCATCATCAGGCCGGAAATGCCCAACCAGACCTTCCAGCGGTTGAAGAAATCGAACGAGGTGTTCTGGGGTACGAGTTTCAGTCTCATGTCAAACCTCGATCGTTTTCGGACGGCGGCGTTCGAACCACATCACGACCATCAGGCGCGTCACGAAGATCGCGGTGAAGACCGAAGTCAGAATGCCGAGGCCCAGAGTGATTGCAAAGCCGCGTACCGGGCCACTGCCCATGGCAAACAGGATCACGGCGGTGATGAATGTGGTCACGTTCGCATCCAGAATGGCAGACAGCGCCTTTTCATAGCCCAGTTCGATTGCGCGCGCCGGACCTTTGGCGGATTTCAATTCCTCGCGGATACGTTCAAAGATCAGCACGTTGGCGTCCACCGCCATACCGACAGTCAATACGATCCCCGCGATACCCGGCAGGGTCAAGGTTGCTCCGATCATGGACAGCAGACCGAACAACAGGCCCACATTGATGATCAGCGCGATGTTGGCGAAGATCCCGAACAGACCATAGCCGAGCGCCATGAAAACCAGTACTGCCACAAAGGCCACGATTGTGGCGACTTTGCCCGCGTCGATACTGTCCTGCCCCAACTCGGGTCCGATGGTACGTTCTTCGAGGAATTCCAAACCGGCTGGCAGTGCGCCCGCTCGCAGCAGGACGGCCAGGTTAGTGCTTTCCTCAACCGTAAAGTTGCCGGTGATGATGCCCGAGCCGCCCGGAATATGACTTTGGATCACGGGGGCCGAAATTACCTCGTCGTCCAGAACGATGGCAAAGGGGGCTCCGATATTGTCGCGGGTGTAATCCCCGAATTTGCGCGCACCAGACGTGTTGAACCGGAAGTTGACCGCAGGGCGACCGTTTTGGTCGAATGCGGGCTGCGCATCGACCAGTTCCTCTCCGGTAACGACTGGAGCGGACTCAATTGTGTAGTAAACACCGCTTTCGTCAATCGACGGCACGATTTCTTCGCCGATGCCTGCAACGGCATCCGGATCGGTGCCGCGTCCGGCAACCGGATTAAAGGTCAGTTGCGCCGTCGTGCCGATGATCTCTTTCAACTCACCCGCGCTGCCGATGCCAGGCACCTGAATCAGGATACGATCGGCACCCTGACGCTGAATGGTCGGCTCTCGGGTGCCCACTTCGTCGATCCGGCGGCGGATGATTTCCAACGATTGACGCACTGTGCGGTCGTCTGAGGCCAGTTTTTCTGCCTCGGACAACTGAACGACAATCGTGTCGCCTTCGGCACGTGCCTCGATATCCGTTGCCCCGACACCGGTCAGGGTCTGCACTTGACGGGCAAGACCGCGCACGACCTCCAGTGCCCGCGCCATGCCCTCAGGCTGGCTGATGCGCACGCGAATCTCATCTGGGGCCGATTCCTGACGGCGGACCGTCCCAACGGTCGAACGCTCGTCGCGCAGGGCGTCACGGATATCTGGCCACATCGCCTCCATCCGGGATTCGTAGACGTCCTGCACCTGAACTTCGGCCAACAGATGTGCACCGCCGCGCAGGTCAAGGCCCAGATTAACCAGTGACGAGGGCAGCCAGTTCGGCCATTGCCCCGCCTCGGCCTGCAACTCGGGCGTGTCCACGCCCAGCTCGATCGCGGCTTTGGCGTCGTTTGATTGCTCGACCCGTGTATAAAACGCATTTGGCAGGGCCATGATCAGGCCAGTCACGCAGACCAGCCAGATCAGAACCCGCTTCCAGGTATCAATGTGCAGCATTACCCTGCCTTTTCAAGGATTTGTAAGGTGATGTTATTTCGCAGGTTCGGTTTTGTTCAGAACCTGAGCGATGGTCGATTTGACCACACGCACTTTGACACCTTCGGCGATCTCGACTTCGATCTCGTTTTCGCCTTCCTTGACCTTCGACACTTTGCCGATCAGCCCGCCCTGGGTGACAACCTGATCCCCCCGACGCACGGCATCGACCATGGCCTGATGTTCCTTCATTTTCTTCTGCTGCGGACGGATCAGCAGGAAATACATGATCGCAAAGATCAGGATAAGCGGGAGAAACTGGGCGATTGCGCCACCTTCCATGGGATATTCCTTTGTTCAGATCTTGCGGCACCGTTCCGCAAATTTTGCCGGAACCTATGCTTTGAAATGCGCGTTTGCAAGCAAAGGTGGTCATGTGATCGGCCGCAACCTGACAAAGGTGCCACATGAACCGGTCAATCGTTGCAGATATGTCCTATGCAGATATCTCAATTTGGCTATAGTCGAACATCAGGGGGGGCAATGAGAGCTAGATACAAACCATTCCAATCGTTGACGCTTTTGCTGTCTCTGCTGAGCTTGATCTTGTGTCTGGCCGCATCGGTGAAGGCCCAGGAATTGCCTGCCGAAGCCACCGAACCCGAGGCAGAAGAAACCGAAAGTTTCAAGGCGCCCGTCATCGTGGACGGCGACATGTTGTTCTTCCTGCGCGGCTCCAGCGCCCTGCCCGCGCCGGAACGTGCCGAAAGCGTGCAGAACAAGATCATTGAGGTGGCCGAAGCCTCGGAAAGCCCCACGGTCGACATCACCTTTGAAGAAACCGACCTGGGTATACGCATTCGCGCCGACGGTGAAATCGTATCGATCGTAACGGTTGCAGACGCCGAACTGGACCAGATGGAGCTGGATGTCCTCGGCTTCTTGCATGGTCAGGCCATCGAAGAGGCCGTCCTTGCCTACCGCTCCAACCGTACAGATCAAGCCCGGGTATCCGGAGCGATTGAAGCCGCTGGATGGACCTTAGGCTTTGTCGTCTTCGTGCTGGTTATCCTTTGGCTGCACCGGCGGATCAGGCGGCGCACTCTGAAATTGGTAAAGCGTTATTTGAAGGATGTCGAAACGGCGACGGCCAAAAGCGTTCAGGCCGAAGCAATCGCCGCCCTGATCCGATACGGGCTGAATTTTGCCCTGTTGGTCATCTTCTTTCTCGGCTTCTACTACTACCTGTCCTTCGTTCTACTGGCCTTTGCGGAAACACGCTATTTCGCGCAACTGCTGCTGACCTATCTGACAGAACCGGTACTGCTGATATTCAAGGGAATACTCAGCTATATCCCAAACCTGATTATGCTCAGCCTGATCGCATGGGTCACGTTGTACATAATCAAGGGCATGCGCGTGTTCTTCGACGCGGTCGAAGCCGGTTCGTTCGAAATGGGCGATTTTGAAAAACACTGGGTCAATCCGACGTTCAACATCGCTCGGGTTATCGTGATTCTGATCGCGCTCGTCTTTGCCGTTCCCTACATTCCCGGTTCGGATTCGGCCGCCTTCCAGGGTCTGACCATTCTGGTCGGCGCCATGCTGTCGCTGGGTGCCAACTCGGTCGTGTCCAACATGCTGGCGGGGCTTTTCGTGATCTATCGCCGTTCCACGTCAATTGGCGACCGTATTCAGATCGGAGAGCATATCGGCGACGTGGTTCAGATCAAACTGATGGAGACGCATCTGAAATCCATCAAGAACGAGCTGATTTCGATCCCGAACGCCCAATTGATGAATTCGGACGTCGTGAATTTCTCGAAGAAAACCGATGGCAGTGGGTTGCTGCTGCACACGACGGTTGGCATCGGATATGAAGAACCGCCCGAAAAGGTCGAAGCTATGCTGATCGAGGCGGCCAACCGCACCAAAGGCATCAAGGCCAAACCTGAACCTTTCGTGTTGTGGACGGCGCTGGCCGACTACGCCATCAATTATCAGATCAACGGTTACACCACCCGCGGCAGCATCATTCCGAAAATCCGCTCGGACCTGCATCGCAATATTGTCGCCGTTTTCAACGAGAACAAAGTGCAGATCATGACGCCATCTTACATGGCTGATCCGCCAGAACCAAAAATCCCGGCGGATGAATGGGATGGTCATCTGGCACATGAATCGCACGAGGAAGCGGATAAGTCGTAACCGGCGCTACACCCTGCCCCACAGATGGTGCATAAGCGGTTTCAGTGATTCACGCATTCAAGGATCTGAGACATGCACGACATCCGCGCCATTCGCGAAAACCCTGCCGCTTTCGACGCCGCTTTAGCGCGCCGTGGGGACGCGCCGGTGTCGTCAGATTTGCTCAGGCTGGACGAAAGCCGCCGCGCCAAGATTCTGGCGGCCGAAACAGCGCAAGCCGAACAGAACAAAGCGTCCAAGGAAGTCGGGGCTGCCAAAGCTCGAGGCGACGAAGCCGAATTCGAACGCCTGCGCGCGCTGGTCGCCGAGAAAAAGGCCGAAATCGCGCGTATGCAGACCGAGGCCAAGGATCTGGATGCCCTGCTGACGGATCAGTTGATCCGGATCGCTAATTTGCCCGCTGAGGATGTGCCGGATGGCGTGGATGAAAACGACAATGTCGAGATCAGCCGCTGGGGCACACCGCGTGAACTGGATTTTGCGCCCAAGGAACATTTCGAGATCGAAGCCGTTCAGCAAGGCATGGATTTCGAGACCGCGGCCAAACTCTCGGGTTCGCGATTTGTGCTGTTGTCCGGTGGCGTCGCCCGTATTCATCGCGCTTTGGCGCAGTTCATGCTGGATACGCATATCACCGAAAACGGGCTGACCGAGGTGAATGGCCCGGTTCTGGTTCTGTCCGAGATGATGCATGGCACCGGCCAATTGCCGAAATTTGGCGAAGACAGCTATCAGACCCGCGAAGGCTGGTGGCTTATCCCGACCTCCGAAGTGTCGCTGACCAATATCGTAAACGACAGTTTGATCGAGGAAAGCTATCTGCCCCGTCGCTACACCGCGCATTCCCTGTGCTTCCGGTCCGAGGCCGGATCCGCGGGCAAAGACACCCGCGGGATGTTGCGGCAGCACCAGTTCGAAAAGGTCGAGATGGTTTCGATCACGCATCCGGACAAATCGGATGAAGAACAAAAGCGCATGCTGCGCTGCGCCGAGGGCATTCTGGAAAAGCTGGGCATTCCTTACCGCACTGTCATCCTGTGTACCGGTGACATGGGCTTTGGCGCCCGCCGCACCTATGATATCGAAGCCTGGTTGCCCGGTCAGGACACCTATCGCGAGATCAGCTCGGTTTCGACCTGTGGTGATTTTCAGGCCCGCCGCATGAACGCAAGGTTCCGCCCCGAAGGTGGCGGCAAGCCGGAATACGTCCATACGCTGAACGGTTCGGGTTTGGCTGTTGGGCGTTGCCTGATTGCAGTGCTGGAAAATGGCCAGAACGCAGACGGCACCGTGACCCTGCCCGAAGTCCTGAGCCCCTATCTGGGCGGCAAACTGACCCTGCAACTGGACGGCACACTGGCCTGAAAAACGAAACCGGCACCACCGGGCGCCGGTTCACAATGCAAGACGGGGCGAAGGAATTTATTTCTTCGCCTTTTTCTTGTCCTTCTTGCTATCTTTCTTCTTGTCACTTTTTTTCTTGCCCTTCTCGGCGTCCTTTTTGCCCTTCTTGGCGTCTTTTTTCTTTTCGTCCTTTTTCGATTTTTTGTCCTTCTTGGACTTTGCTTTCACCTTATCCTTGGCCTTGGAAAACGCTGCTTCCATTTCTTTGCGTTTCTTGGCGGCTTTTTCAGCTTTCGCCTTGGCCTTGGCCTTTTTCTTGGCGGCGGCTTCGGCTTTTTCGGCCGCCGCTTGTTCTTCTGCCGCTTTGCGTGCAGCTTCTTCCGCCCGTTTTTCTGCCGCTACAGCGGCCACGGTCTTGCGCGGGGCGGCTTTTCGTGTCGCCGGCTTTCGGACGGCTGGTTTTGCGGCTGCTGGCTTCCGTGCCGCTGACTTTCGTGCCGGCGCCTTGCGCGCGCCAAGTTTACCGGCAGTGGGTGTTGCGGCTATTGCGGCTTTTGCGGCTTCGATCAATACGGCGGCTCGGCTCTCACCGACCCGAGGAACCTTGACCAGATCTGCGGGTGACGCCTTCGCTATCGCTTCTGCGGTCTTAAAGCCATTGGCTGCAAGGGCTTTTTCCAGCGCCTCTCCCACACCTTTTACGTCGGTCACTGCAGTCATCTAAGGGTCCTTTCTCTATCGCCCTGCCTCATCGCGTATACATTGGAAATGCATGTCCGCCAGTTCAGCGCTTGCCTTCTCAGAGCCAATGGATCAGCTATGCGCCAACCCAGCGGTTCGGTCATTTTTCGGGAATGGCACGAGGCGTTTCGCATCCTCATCCCAAAGCTTGAGGTTCAAAGCCGCTACTGCCTCGGGGAACTTGATCCGACGAGGCGTGAATTCAGGCGGCAGGTTATAGTGGCAGGCCCGCAACCGGTACGACGGGATACGTGCGTTGTAATGATGGATGTCATGTAGCGTGATGCAGGCGACGGCAGCATCGAACCACCATCCGAAGTCCAGTGCAGAAGATCCATGCAACGCTGCAGTCTGCGGGTTCAGATCAGGACGGCGATCCCAATAGGTATCTTCAAAATTGTGTTGCAGATACACGAGAAACACACCCAGCATTCCGCCCAGAAAAGAAAACACCAGCCAGACCAGAATACCGGTCATGCCCGCCACCAGGTACAACAGGCCCAAAAATACGATGATCGAGGCATTGTGCAGCAAGACGCCTTTGACACCGAAACGAACAGTGTTCTTGGGCCAGCGATAGCGAATGAAATATGTGAACAGCGCACCGACCGGCACCAGGATGAAAGGGTTTCGATACAGCCTGTAAAACAAACGAGTTTTCCAGTCCGCGTCCTGCCATTCCCGCAATGTCATGGTGTGAATTTCGCCGGTCTCACGATGCTCAAGGTTTCCGATCCCCGCGTGGTGCAGATTGTGGTTCTGTTTCATCACCTCGAACGGTGCAAAGGTGAATGGCGAAAGACCATGCCCTGCCCATTCGTTCTGCATTCGCGTTTCAAACAGCGAATGGTGCCCGCAATCATGTTGCAGCACATAAAGGCGTACCGCCGAAAAGGCGAAGACGATCCCGGCCGGGATCATGATGTACCAGCGATCCACGAATACGATCGCCAGAGACAGCGATGCGAAATACACCGCAAACGTGCCGAAATAGCTCAGTGCAGCCAATCTGTTGTCCTGAACTGCGTAGTGTCTTGTGTATTCCCTCAGATCCATCCAGTCCGCTCCCCACGATGGCCCTGTTTTAATCTGTTAAAAATCCAGGCGCGGCTTGACCGCGTGCAGGCAATGCATGTGCTGACAGATGCACACACATGAATGCTAACGCGCAGAACAGGGACTGTCACGCCCTCAGAGCGAAAACGCTGAAAATTGGCGCAGTTACGCGCTGGCGTCAGGATCACCGGCACTGAAAAACGCGAGCCTCTCAAAAGAAAGAAGCGCCCGAGAAATACTGCCCTGAAGTGTCTCGAAAAGCTTCAACCGCATTCGCATGCCCCTCTGAGTTGACGCGTGGAGGCTACCGATCAGAAAAACAAACAGTTTTTTCAGGCCTGTTGATTGACTTTATCGAGAATATTTTTTGCCATTCGCGCCATTCATCTGCGTCTCGCTTGCGGGGTGCTCTTTTAACGGCTTCGGCACCTCATCCTCTGCCGCCATCTTGACTGGCAATGCAGTCCTGCACGAGTTGCGCGGTCGCGGGCTGCACCTCAATTCAGGATCGCAGTTTGGTCTATGGGGAACGCAGCGGCGTGAACATCGCCTTGCGCTCTGATCCTGCCAAGGCGCTACCTGTCGAGGTCAACGCAGGAATACAGCGCCGCGTGACAACGCTGGTTCCGACCATATCGCGCAATCAAAACAAACGACCCAATGATGAGGCGGTCAGTTTGGTTTCGACATTTGACCTGACCTATGACAATGCCGACGCTTCCAAAGGTCTTTTCGGAGGTCGAACGCGAATTGCATCGATCTTCGCGCCAGGTTCAGCCGCGACCGAGCTGGCGACGGCCATAGAACAGGGCAATGGGACGTCAGAGGGTATCGCCAATGCCGCAGAAGCGGACCGCGCATTCGTCCTTGGGAACGATTGAGTCAGTCTGTCTGTGTCAACAAAGCCCTGATTCTGGTGCGCAGCTTATCCGCGCCCCTTCAGATGCTTGGCCAATGCGCCCGCGTTTTTCTTGCGCCGACCCTTGTAAGGGTTCTTGTCCCCCTGCCCGCGCAGCGTCAGGCGGATCGGTGTTCCGGGCATGTCGAAATCCTGCCGTAATCCGTTCACCAAGTAACGGGTATAGCTTTCAGGCATTTTGTCGGGATGCGAACACATCACCACAAACCCCGGAGGACGGGTCTTAGCCTGCGTCATGTAGCGCAGTTTGATCCGGCGTCCCTGTGGTGCTGGCGGCGGGTGTTGTTCCAGCATCGCGGTCAGCCACCGGTTCAGAGCGGCAGTCGGCACCCGGCGGTTCCAGACGTCATGGGCGCGCAGAATCGCGGCGCGCAAACGCTCCAGTCCCCGGCCCGTCTTGGCGGAAACCGTGATCAGCGGCGCGCCGCGAAGTTGCGGCAGCAGACGGTCAAACGACTCTTTCAACTCGCGCAGCTTTTCCTGCTTGTTGTCTTCGATGTCCCACTTGTTGACGGCGACGACAACGGCCCGGCCTTCGCGCTCGGCCAAATCGGCAATCCGCAGATCCTGCTGTTCAAACGGGATCGCGGCGTCCAGTAACACAACGACGACCTCGGCAAATTTTACCGCGCGCAGACCGTCCGACACCGAAAGCTTTTCCAGCTTTTCCTGTACTTTTGCTTTCTTGCGCATCCCTGCGGTGTCAAAGATCCGCATCGGCGTGCTTTGGCCGTCCGGGTCAGCCCAGTCGATTCGCAAACTGATTGCGTCGCGCGTGATCCCGGCTTCTGGCCCGGTCAACAGACGGTCTTCGCCGATGATCTTGTTGATCAAGGTGGATTTGCCCGCATTCGGACGCCCCACCACCGCAACCTGCAAGGGCTTGGCAGCAGTGATCAGCGGCGTCTCGCCCTCACCGTCTTCGTCCAGTTCAATGTCGGTTTGCGGGGCGTCCTCGACCTGTTTTTCCTCTGCCGCATCCGCCAGAGGCATCAGCTGCGCATAGAGGTCCGTCATCCCTTCACCGTGTTCGCCCGACAAGCGGACCGGTTCACCCAGACCAAGGTTGTAAGCTTCCAGAACACCCGCATCCGCAGCATTGCCTTCGGCCTTGTTGGCCGCAAGGATCACGTGCTTGGACCGTTTGCGCAGGATCTCTGCGAACATTTCATCCGTTGGTGTCACACCGACGCGCGCGTCGATCATGAACAGGCAGACATCAGCCATGTCCACGGCACGTTCCGTCAGACGGCGCATCCGCCCCTGAAGGCTGTCATCCGTCGCGTCCTCAAGACCCGCCGTATCAATCACTGTAAAGCGCAGATCGCCCAGACGCCCTTCGCCTTCGCGCAGGTCACGCGTCACGCCGGGCTGGTCGTCGACCAGGGCCAGACGTTTGCCCACAAGGCGGTTGAACAGGGTGGATTTGCCCACATTCGGGCGCCCCACGATGGCGAGGGTCAGCGACATGATACTCAACTTTCAAGACTTAAGAAGCGCCCTTTAGCGCATCTTGCCGTCAACGGAAAGCGTGTAGATCCCCCTTGGAGGAAACGACATACAGCGTTTGCCCGGCGACAACCGGAGCTGTAGTTGCACCTCCGGGAACTTCGACCTGGTGAACCAGTGCCCCGTTAACCGGATTGAAGAAGCGCAGATAACCATCATTGGATGCAATCACAATACGGCCTCCGGCCAGGATCGGACCGTAATGTGCAAAGATCGGACCGCGGCGGCCTCGCTTGTCCTTGACAAAGCTTGGCAGATCCTGCGCCCAGATGACCGAGCCATCGGCCGCATTCAAGCGCACCAGCTGACTGCGGTCACTGATCAGGAAGATGCTGTTGCCTGCGGGCCAGACAGTATCAACCGCTCCTTCATCGGCGGTCCAGCGGCGTTCACCGGTGGCAGCGTCAAAGGCAACGGTCCGGCCAGAATGGTTGCCGATATAGATTGTGTTTCCGACAACCATCGGACTGCCGGTCACGTCAACGATCTGCGCAGCGGCCCGTCCCCGCCGCCCGCCTGCGACGGACGCATTCCAGCGACGGATGCCCCCACGGCGGAAGGTGGCCGCAACATCGCCGGACCCGAATGCAAACACAGCCAGGTCCGAGGCAATCACCGGTGCCGGTGCGCCCAGAACGTTGCCGACGCTGGGCGTGCCTTCGATTTGCCAGGCGATACGCCCATCCTTGGTGTTGATGGTCCACCCGGTTTCGTCCCCCGCAACCAGGTACAACAACCCGTCATTGACCATCGGAGAGCCGCTTCCGGTTGCGTCCAATCGCTTCTGCCACCGCACGGCGCCCGTTTTTGCATCCAATGCGGTCAGTCGCCCGAACCCGGAGGACACATAGAGAACGCCGTTCGAATAGGCCATGCCGCCACCGGTGGCGTCTGCATCACCGTCGCTTGGCGGAACCAGATCGGTATCCCAGGCCAACTGGCCCTGCGGCGTAACCGCTGACACCGTCGCCCCTGCATCCAGTGTATAGATCAACCCGCCCGCAACCACCGGTTCGGCAGTAATACGTTGCTTGCGCGAGTCGCCCTGCCCGATCGAAACAGACCAGATCCGCTGTGGCGTGGCACGCAGTGCCGCGTTCGTGGTTCGGTAAGCAGCCGTACCAGGGCTTTGCGGCCAGCTGGCATTCGCTTTTTGAGCTGGCAGGCTGATGGGCTGAGAGCCGCTTTTTTCCACTGTTTCCAGATCAGACGCCGGACGGATGTCTTCACGTTCTCCGGGCAAAATCGCTTCGGGAGGTTCACAGGCGGTCAATGCGGTCAAAGCCAGTGCCGCAACCGGCAATCCCGCGCGGGAAATTAGTCTTGTTACCATGGTGTTCCGAACTCGCCTGTCATTAAGTCTTTTGTCCCGCCTGGTCAGCCCTGTTGCGCCACCAATGGCTCGGGTTCGCCGCCCAACGCAACTATCAGCTGGGCCGCACGCTGTTGCAGATCAATACCGACCTCGGCGTCCTGACGCAGCGCCTGCAAGCGGTCCAGTGCCGCATCGACATTGCCCTCGGACACGTCGATCAGGGCCAGTTGCTCTTCGGCCAGCAGTCGAAGGGGCGCACCCGGCGCTGCCAGCGCTTCGAACTGCTGTCGACGGTCGGCGGCGGGCAAGGTGTCGTTTTGCAACAAAAGCGCCTTGAAGCTTGCGATCGCACGATAGATCTCGGGCAAATCCCCCTGCACGGCAACCGCGTTCAGACTGTTGACCGCCTCTTCGCGCGATCCCGCTTCAAGCTGAGACGCAGACAGCAGCATGTTCAGAACAGCATTCACGCCCGGCGACTGCGCCTCGATTTCCCGCAAACCGGCTGCCCGTGCATCAGAATCGTTTTCCGACAGGGCCGCAAGAATCGAGTCACCCAGATCCTGCGCCTGGGCCGTATCGCGGGATTTGCGGTATTCATTGAACGCCGCACCGCCAACAATCAGCGCGACCGCCGCCACACCAACCCAGCCCCAGCGGCGCAGCAGCAGATACATCCGGTCACGGCGTACCTCTTCCGTGACCTCATCAATGAAACTGTCGGTGTCGCTCATTCCTGCCCCCTGGGCTTTGTGTCTTGCATAAGTGCGCCATGTCATACCCCGGCACCAACGCCAAGCCAAGGGTCCGATTTTGTGCATTTTCACCGCTTGGCTTCTCTCTTGCGAAAAAAACTAAACCGAACTATTCAGTTTAGTGTAGAAATTACACAGCCGACGCCCCATTTCATACCAAGACGGCCCCACTTTTGTTGGCACCGAATTCTAGGAGAAACACTGAATGCGTTTGATTTCTTTCATCAACGCCCTTCTGGTTATTATTGCGTTGTATTTTCTTGTTTTTGAGCGCGACTCTTTGTTTGCTTTCGCCGGGCGTGGCGAAGCGGAAGAAGCGGCGCAGACCGAAGCCGCCGAATCCGACGAGACCGATATTGATGCCGTTGGCGTGGTCGCTCTGCGTTCGCAGGCGCGCGAAATTGACAGTGCGGTTCTGCTGCGAGGACAAACCAAGGCGAACCGGCAGGTCGAGGTTCTGTCTGAAACCACATCCACGGTCATCTCGGAACCCAAGCGCAAAGGTGCCTTTGTCGAGGCCGGGGATGTTCTGTGTGAACTCGACCCCGGCACGCGTCCGGCGCAACTGGCCGAGGCGCTGGCCGGAAAACTCGAAGCCGAAAGCCGCATTCCCGAGGCTGAAGCCCGCTTGCAAGAGGCGCATGCCCGTGTGGCCGAGGCCGAAATCAATCTGACGGCTTCGCGCAAACTGGCGGAAACCGGGTTTGCTTCGGAAACCCGCCGGATTTCCAGCGAGGCTGCGATGAGCGCCGCCAAAGCAGGTGTAAAATCCGCCGAAGCCGAGTTGGAGGCGACCCGGGCCGGAATCGAAGCAGCCACAGCCGCAGTTGAAGCCGCGCAACGAGAGGTCGGACGCCTGACCATCAAAGCCCCGTTCAAGGGCCTGCTGGAAAGCGACACCGCAGAACTGGGCAGCCTGATGCAGCCCGGATCGCTGTGCGCAACCGTCATTCAGCTTGATCCAATCAAACTGGTCGGGTTCGTGCCGGAAACCGAAGTCAACCGTGTTCAGGTGGGGTCCGAGGCATCGGCAACGCTGGTCACCGGTCGGCAGCTTGGCGGCCGCGTCACGTTCCTCAGCCGGTCGGCTGATGAAACAACGCGTACGTTCGAAGTTGAAATCACGGTTCCGAACCCGGATCTGACCATTCGCGACGGTCAGACCGCGACCATCCGCATCGCAGCCGAAGGCACAAAGGCACATCTGCTGCCGCAATCCGCCCTGACCCTAAGCAACGAGGGTCAATTGGGTGTGCGTACGGTCGGCACCGGCAATGTGGTGGATTTCCTGCCTGTCCGCATTCTGCGTGACACGGCAGAGGGTGTCTGGGTCGACGGTCTCCCCGAAACAGCCGACATAATCATTGTCGGACAAGAGTTCGTGACACGCGGTGTGACCGTAGCGCCGACCTATCGGGAAGCGTCACAATGACCGGTATCGTCGCATGGGCCGCTGATCGGGCCCGCATGGTGTTGGCATTTATCGCCATCTCGCTGGTTATCGGCGGATTTGCTTATGTCTCGCTTCCGAAAGAAGGCGAGCCGGATATCGAAATCCCTGCCCTGTTTGTATCAGTGCAGTTTCCCGGGATTTCCGCAGAGGATTCTGAAAACCTGCTGATCAAGCCGATGGAGACCGAACTGGCGGATCTCGACGGGCTCAAGGAAATGACATCGACCGCTGCCGAAAATTATGCGGGGGTCGCGCTGGAATTTGACTTCGGTTGGGACAAGACAGCGATTATGGCCGATGTGCGTGACGCAATGAACACAGCTCAGGCGGACTTTCCCGAAGGCGCAGAACAATATTCCCTGACCGAGATCAACTTTTCCGAATTCCCGATCGTCATCGTGAACCTGACCGGTCCCGTTCCCGAACGCACGATGGCCCGTGTCGCCAAGGATCTACAGGACGATCTTGAGGCTCTGGATTCCGTTCTCGAAGCCGGTATCGCAGGCAATCGCGACGAGATGCTCGAGGTCGTGATCGACCCGCTTCGGCTCGAGGCGTACAACGTGACGGCGGACGAGCTGATCAACGTGGTACGGAACAACAACCAGTTGATTGCAGCCGGTGAAGTTGAAACCGCGCAGGGCACCTTCTCGGTCAAGATACCGTCGTCGTTCAAAACCGCACAGGATGTTTACGGCCTGCCCATCAAGGTCAACGGTGATCGGGTCGTCACCTTGGGGGAACTGGCACAGATCAACTACACTTTCGAAGACCGCGAAGGGACGGCCCGTTTCAACGGTGAACCGACCGTCGCGTTGCAGGTGGTCAAGCGCAAGGGCTATAACCTGATCGACACCGTCGCGCAGGTGAAGGAAACCATTGCGCATGCAAAGACCAAGTGGCCGCCCGAGCTTCAGGCGGCGGTTGATCTGGGTACATCGAACGACCAGAGCCGCATCGTCGGCTCGATGGTCAGCCAGCTTGAAGGCTCGGTTCTGACCGCGATTGCGCTGGTGATGATCGTGGTTCTTGCCTCGCTGGGTACGCGGGCCGCCCTGCTGGTCGGTTTTGCGATCCCAACCTCGTTCCTGCTGTGTTTCGCGTTTCTGGCGGTCATGGGTGTCAGCATCTCTAACATCGTGATGTTCGGCCTCATCCTGGCGGTGGGGATGCTGGTGGATGGCGCCATCGTCGTGGTGGAATACGCAGACAAACGTATCAAGGAAGGCGTGGGCCCGATGCACGCCTATGTCGAGGCCGCCCAGCGCATGTTCTGGCCCATCGTGTCCTCGACCGCAACGACACTCTGCGCGTTCCTGCCCATGCTGTTCTGGCCCGGTATTCCCGGCGAGTTCATGGGAATGCTGCCGGTCACGCTGATCTTCGTTCTGTCGGCTTCACTGATCGTGGCGCTGATCTATCTGCCGGTCATGGGCGGTGTATCCGGCCGCCTGAGCCGCCTCTTCGATCGGTCTTCGACGTGGTTGCGGGCGCGCACGCCTTGGTGGGTCCGGGTGCTGATGGTGCCGCCGTCGCTGTACATGATCTTTCTGGGCGCGATGCAGGTTCTGAACCCCAACTACCTGCTGCCCGGGGGCTCGATCGCCGGCGCCCTGCTGTTCCTGTTCGGGGCGTTTGCCGGGTCCGTAACCCTGAGCGCGGCCAAAATTGAACGCGCCGAAGAGGACCACGTTCATACAGCGGACGAACACACGTTTTTTGGCCACGTCGTTCGGTTCCTTGTCGGCAATCCGATCATGCCGATCGTTTCCCTGCTGACGGTTTTCACGGCGGTGTATTTCGTGGCCTTCGTCTGGTTTCCTCAGGAATCCCGCGGGGTTGAATTCTTCGTGGAAAGCGAACCTGAACAGGCCACCGCATATGTGCGTGCCCGCGGGAACCTTTCCCTGGCGGAAAAAGACGCGATGGTTCTTGCCGCCGAAGAGATCATCGGATCTCATCCCGCGGTCATCAATGTCTTTGCCTTTGCGGGCGAAGGTGGCCTGAACCAGAATAACGGTGGCGCTCAGGCGCCGGCCGATACAGTGGGCCGGGTTCAGTTCGAAATCATCCCGTGGGAAGATCGCCCCAACATCTCGGAATCCGCCCTGTGGGGCCTGTTCGAGCGGCACTTCGTAGCGCCCGAATATGACGGCGACTTCGTGATTGATGAGCTGAATGCCCAACTTGCAACGATCCCCGGTATCATCGTCGAGATTCTGCCCTTGGAGCAAGGCCCTGCTTCAGCCAAGCCTGTGCATCTGCGCATCAAGGGTGACGGGTGGGAAGACCTGACCTCGGCAGCGATCACCGCCCGCGAGGTTTTCGACACCACGCCGGGCCTGATCAAGACCGAAGACACCCTGCCCCTGCCCGGCATCGACTGGCAGATTGACGTGGATGTCGCCAAGGCCGGTCGGTTCGGAGCCGACGTGGCAACCGTCGGCGCCATGGTCCAGTTGGTCACGCGCGGCATATTGCTGGGCGAGATGCGCCCGGACAGCAATGATGAAGAGATCGAAATCCGCGTTCGCCTGCCCGAAGAAGACCGCGTTTTGTCGACACTGGATACACTCAAGGTTCGTACCCCGGACGGTTTGGTGCCGTTGTCGAACTTCGTAACGCGCAAACCCGTGGCCAAGCTGGCCGAAATCAACCGCGTCGACCAGCAGCGATACTACGACGTCAAAGCGGATGTCGAACCGGGGCTGAGCAAGGTCGTGACCGAAGGCCCCGATGGAAATCAGGTGCGGATGGCCGTCATGCGTGAAGTGACGGAAGGCTACACACCGACCGGCACCGTTCTGAATGGTACGGGTGGAAAGTCATATGAACTGGTGCAACTGACCGGCGCAGAAAGTGTCGACCAGCTGCGCAGCGCAATCGAAGACGGGGACGCGCAGTTTGCGCTGATCAACCCGAACGAGCGAATTGCGGTGCTGACGGAATGGCTGGAAACCGGCCCGTTCGCCAACGCGATCAGCTGGGAATGGACCGGTGATCAGGAAGAACAGGAAGAATCCGGCGCCTTCCTGGTGAACGCGTTCATGGGCGCCCTGGGGCTGATGTTCGTGATCCTGCTGGCGCAGTTCAACTCGTTCTACAATTCGGTGCTCGTGCTGCTGGCAGTGGTTCTGTCCACCACCGGGGTTCTGATCGGCATGATCGTGATGGAACAGCCCTTCTCGATCATCATGACCGGGACCGGCATCGTGGCCCTGGCCGGTATCGTGGTGAACAACAATATCGTTCTGATCGACACCTATCAGGAATACAGCAGCTATATGCCGAGGATCGAGGCGATCATCCGCACTGCGGAGTCCCGTATCCGCCCTGTGCTGCTGACCACGCTGACAACGATGGCCGGTCTGACGCCGATGATGTTCGGCCTATCGCTGGACTTCATCAATGGCGGCTATTCCATCGACAGCCCCACCGCACTGTGGTGGAAACAGCTGGCCACGGCGGTGGTGTTTGGCCTGGGCATTGCAACTGTCCTGACGCTGATCGTGACGCCATCGCTTCTGGCCTTGCGGGTCTGGGTGACAACCTATGCGATTTGGCTCAGCCGAGTTCTGGCCCGTGTAACGGCAGGCCGGTCCAGCCAGATCGCGCAGGACATGGCGATAGGGCGCTCTGCCCGGCAGATGCAGGCCACTGAAATTGTGTGGGAGGACGACTCGCGTTTTGAAGGATCAGAACAGGACAGTCGATCAGATCAGTCTGGTCGCCCCTCTGGCCCGCCGCTGAAAGCTGCTGAATAAAGGAAGAGGACCGGTTTTCCCGGTCCTTTTTCATTTGGCCATCATCACAACCGGGACCACGTCTGATGCGCGCAAATCGCATGTTCGCATCCTTTGACCAGCAGCTTATCCCCCTGCAACGTCATCTGTGGCACCGCATCCACGTTGATCAGCGGGACCCAGAATTCGCCGCCGCCGTATTTTCCACCGCCTTCACCGACCACGTCCCAGAACAGTTTTTTGCCGATATTCGGTGTTTGGACTTCCTTGCCTGAAGCGTCATAGGCCGAAAGGATCCGACCGCAGAACTTATCTCCACACGCCGTGATTTTGATGTGCGAAATCAGGTTCTTGCGGTCAGGTTCAGTCTTCCAGACACCCACGATGGGATCTGCCACCACAATGACGGGCAGACAAATCGCGATCACAATAGACGATAGTCGTGATTTCAGTCGCTTCATCATGACAGGCACCCTCCCGGTTTGGTGCATTCTACTCTGTTTCGCCCCATGATTGGATCTTCAGGCCGCTTCCCCGTCCGATTGCTGCCGGTTCCACAATTGGGCATACCGCCCCGACCGCGCCAGCAACTCGTCATGCGTGCCCTGTTCGATGACCTCGCCCGCTTCCAGAACCACGATCCGGTCCGCTTCGGCAATGGTGCTGAGGCGATGGGCAATAGTGATAACCGTACGACCCTCTCCTGCGCGCGCCAGCGCATCCTTGATGTCCTGCTCGGTATCCGTGTCCAGGGCCGAGGTCGCCTCGTCCAGCAACAGGATCGGCGGGTTCTTGAGCAAAGTCCGCGCGATGCCGACTCTTTGTTTTTCACCACCTGACAGTTTGAGCCCCCGTTCGCCGACCATAGTGTCATAGCCTTCGGGCAGCGAGGTGATGAAATCGTGAATTTGCGCAGCTCGGGCGGCGGCCTCGACCTCCTCCGGGGTGGCGTCGTCACGGCCATAGGCAATGTTGTACCGGATGCTGTCGTTGAACAGTACCGTGTCCTGCGGCACAACGCCGATGGCCGCGTGCAGGCTGGTCTGCGTCACATCCCGCACATCCTGCCCGTCGATCTTCAAGGATCCTTTGGTCACATCGTAGAACCGGAACAGCAGCCGCCCGATGGTTGATTTTCCAGACCCGGTTGCCCCGACGATGGCCACGGTCTGCCCGGCAGGAACGGTCAACGAAACACCTTTGAGGATCTCCCTTTCAGGGTCATAGCCGAAATGCACGTCTTCCAGCGTGACTTCGCCGCCATTCACCTTGAGGTTGGGCGCACAGGGTTTGTCGGTGACTTCGGCGGGTTGTTCAAGAAGATCGAACATCTGGCCCATATCGACCAACGACTGCCGGATTTCCCGATAGACCGTCCCCAGAAAGTTCAGCGGTACGGTGATCTGGATCATGTAGGCGTTGACCATGACGAAATCGCCCACTGTCAGGTTCCCGCTCTGAACCCCGATTGCAGCCAGAACCATCACACCGATCAGACCACAGGTGATCAGGAATGACTGGCCAAAATTCAGAAATGCCAGCGAATAAGCCGTTTTCAACGCCGCCCCGGCATAGGCTTTCATCGACACATCATATCGTTCAGCTTCGCGGGCTTCGGCATTGAAATACTTGACGGTTTCGAAATTCAGCAGGCTGTCGATGGCGCGCTGATTGGCTTCGGTGTCCTGATCGTTCATCTCGCGCCGAAGCTTCACCCGCCATTCGGTTACGGCAAATGTGAACCAGATATACAGGCCGATTGTGACGGCGACGACCACCAGATACCAGACATCGAACAGCCACATCAGGATGATCGCCACCAGCAGCAGTTCCAGGATCAGCGGCCCGATCGAGAACAGCAGAAAGCGCAACAGGAACTCGACGCCCTTGACACCCCGTTCGATGATGCGGCTCAGCCCTCCGGTACGGCGGGACACGTGGTAACGCATCGAGAGGTTGTGAATATGCCGAAAGGTCTCGAGCGCCAACGCCCGCAGGGCCCTTTGCCCTACGGGCGCAAAGGCCGCATCCCGCAGTTGTTGGAAACCCACGGTCAGCATCCGCGCCACGCCATAGGCAACCGTCAGCCCGACCGCGCCCAGCGCCACCGGCGGCACGCCTTCACCTGCCAGGGCGTCAACTGCACCTTTGTAAAGGATCGGCGTATAGACCGCGATCAGCTTGGCCAGAACCAGCATGACCATAGCAATCACCACGCGGCGCTTTACCCATGGCTCATCCTGTGGCCAAAGATAGGGTGCCACTTTGCGGATCGTGCGCCAGCCCGAGCTTCGCTCGTCGCGTGGCACCGTATCGTCCGGGGTCATTGTAGGTGTTCGTCTCATCACGTACCTTAACTGCGGTCAGAGATTGACCCCGGCCCGATTGGGCCAAAGGCGATGCTTATTCAGGTATGGTGAAGACCTGCCCCGGATAGATCAGATCCGGATCGCGGATCAGGTCGCGATTGGCCTCGAACAGCCGTACATACAGGACCCCGTCGCCAAACCGGTCGCGCGAGATGGCCCACAGCGTGTCGCCCCGTTGAACAGTAACCGAACGGATGGCAGGTGCTTCGCCCTGCGCGTTGGCCTGGCTGGCCGCGACGGCGGCATCCAGTACTTCAACCGGCTCTCGCTTGAACGGCGTTTCGACCCGGCTCAGCACTGTCCCGTCCGTATTCACCGCGTCCACGCGCAGCGTGTAGACACCCGGATCAATCCCCTCCAGATCGCTGCGCCAGGATCCATCCTCTTTCGGGTCGAGATCGGCGATCAGACGATTGTTCAGGTACAGTCGAACGGCTGCACCGTCCTGCACACGTCCTGTCAACTGAACATTGCCGGTATCAGAATATCCGATTGTATCCAGTGCGATCTGATCGGGGGGCGTATCCCGCACCACAGGCGGCTGCACCAGCTCAACCCCTTCTTCGCCGGACCGCAGCACCGCAATATGCTGATCCGGTTCGGGTGTCTGCGGCGGCAAGTCGGCGGTTTGCGTTTCATTGGCCTCCGGCACGGTGGTTTCGGTTCCGGTCACGTCAGTTTCTGGCGCCGGAACTTCGGTCGTCGTTTCGGGCTCGACATCTGCATCGGCTGTCGCGATCGTGGCGTCTTCGGCATCGGCCGTCGTGTCCGGATCGGATGCCGGCGATTCTTCAGTTACAGGCGCTTCTTCGACCGGCTTTGGCAATGCCGCAATCAGATAGTCGTCGGACTGTGTGATCCGTTCGCCATCCTTGCTTTGCAGGACCAACCCCTGAGCCGCGTCGCTGAACGGGATCGAAACGAATTCGGCAAACTGGCCGCTGCCGTCCACGGTAAAGCTGTGCAGGGGTTCGCCGTTCAGCAGCACCTCGATCCGGCTGCCGGGCTCGGCATCGCCGGACAACAGCGCCGTGCCATCTGGCTCAACAAAAATCTGATCCAGCGCCGGAGGGGCCGCTGGCTGGGGCTCGGCATCATCCGTCTTGGCAACGGCAGTATCCGCGTCAGAGGCGTCGGCCGTTTCACTGGTGTCCTCGGCAGGCTCGGTCGTGGGCCCTTCATCCGCAGGAGCCGCCTTTTCAGCCACTTCCGGTTCCGAAACCTGCGCATCCTGCCCTACAGGTTCCGGGGCCACGGCAGAGGCGGTTTCCTGCGGGGCGCTCGGCTCGGGCGTTTTGGTGAAGACGCCGGACAGATACAATCCACCCGCGCCCAATATCGCAACAAGACCTGCAATCACCCCCCAGATGAAATTGCCCGAGCTTCCGTTTCCCGATTTGGCGTCCATTATTTTCCTTTCACTCCACCGGGCAAAAGCTATGCGTTGAAAAGCTTTCCGACGGACAGTTGAGCCAATCTATCAATCCCGCTATCACGGGTCAAAACCCCTGACACAACCCCGGAGCCCCTCTTTGATGTCTCAGAAATCAGTCTGTGTGTACTGCGGGTCACGCAATGGAGCCGAGAAAGCTTATTCTGAAACTGCACGGCAGTTCGGCAGCCTGCTGGCGCAGGAAGGCTGGCGGCTGGTCTACGGAGCCGGCGATGTCGGTTTGATGGGTGAAGTGGCCCGCGCCGCGCAGAATGCCGGTGGTGAAACTTTCGGCGTCATTCCGGTGCATCTGGTCAAGCGCGAGGTCGGAAAAACGGATCTGACCCATTTCGTGATCACCGAGACAATGCACGAGCGCAAGAAGGTCATGATCATGAACGCCGACGCCGTCGTGGTTCTACCGGGCGGTCCGGGGTCGCTGGACGAGCTGTTCGAAGCGCTGACATGGCGCCAGCTTGGCCTGCATGACAAGCCAATCGTCGTGGTCAATGTGAACGGCTATTGGGACGCGTTGCACACATTGTTGGATCAGGTGATCGGGCAAGGCTTTGCCGACACGTCTTTGGCGGATTTCATCACCTGGGTTGAAGACGCCGATACAGCCATGATCGCCCTGCGGAACAAGCTGACTTGAGGATGGGAAACCGTACGGGCGGTTGAACCGCCCGCCGTATTGATCAGGCCAGTCTGGCTTTGGGTTGCAGACTGTGGCGCACCACCTGTTCGACCTTGTGCAAAGGATGATTGGTCAGGGTCTTGTTAACCTCGGCCACGACCTTTCCCAGCACCTCGCTGTGCAACCGACGCCGCAACAGGCCCAAAACATGAGGGCTGGCCACCAGAACCAGCCTGTCATAGGCGCCTTTCAGCCCCTTGCGATTCAACAGGTTCGCCAGATCCTGCACAAACAGAGATTTTGCGTGCGCCTTCCACGTGGGTTCTTCAATTGCCGATTTCTGTTTTGGTCCGCCGTCGTTGCGACGACCTGCGCGGTCCGTCGGTTTTCCGGTCGGGCCGTCTTGTTCTTCGACAGCGACGACGACAAGGTTGGGATCGTCGGCATCGGTGATATTCTCCATCACCAGCGCTTTCTCTCCATCTGCAACAATAACCCAAGTTCCCTGTGTAAGTGCGACCATTGCGATCTCCTGATTAGGTTGTGTTCTGGGTATCCCTCGATCTGCCGGACATGCGGGGTTGTTGACGCACGAACAGTGCGCAGCCCGATCATTGTTTGACGTGATATGCAGTTTCTCCCTCTGCCCTACAGAGATGTGTACTGGAAAACAGCAAACAAGATACCGTCATGCAGAAAGGGCACGTATCGGCGGGTTTTCACCGGCTGGTCATCAACCCTTTAGGCGGACATCTCGACAACGGTGATTTCGGGCGTCACGCCCAGACGAACCGGCAGGATCGAGCAGCCGATACCGCCCGAAACGACCAGATCGCGCCCATCTTCGCGTACATGGCCATAGGCATAGCGATTGCCGAATTTCGATGGCACCACAGGCGACCAGCCGAACAGGCGAACCTGGCCACCATGTGTGTGCCCTGAAAGGGTCAAGGCCACCCGACTGGGCACAGTGGGAAACACATCGGGCTCATGCGCCATCATCACAACCGGAGCGTCATCGGTGATCTGCGCCAGAGTACCTTCCAGGTCGTCCAATCCTTGCGGCTTGCCATTGCGCCAGATCGCCAGCTGATCCTCGAGCCCGGCCAGCCAGATGCCCAGAGCTTCGAGTTTGATCGCGGCATTGGACAACACCGAAATGCCGTTCTGTTCCAGAGTTTCGGCATAGCGATTGGGCCCGGACCCGCGCCGCTGAGCCGACCTGTCATCCCACCAGTCGTGATTGCCCAGAACGGCAAAGACACCATTTTTTGCCTCAAGCCCGGCAAGCACAGGGGCCAGGTCCTGCATCTTGACCGTGTCCGAGACACCTTTGTGGCTTGCAAAGAAATCACCCAACAGCAGGATCACGTCCGGAGCCAGCGCATTGGTTCGACGGACCACCTGCTTTACGCGGTTCAGGCCGACATAGGGCTCGCCCACATGCATATCGGACAGTACGGCGATTCTGAGCGGCGGCGCTGTCCAGTCGTCCCGCTGAATGCGCCATTTGCGCACGCGCAACCGAACCGCGGGTTCAATGATGAACCCGTAGGCGGCCGTGACAAGGCCTGCCAGCGTCACCGCCAGCAGGCCCCTTATAAACCGACGTCGGTTCAATACGTTACATCCGCGATGCGACGTTTTCCCAGTTCACCAGATTGTCGAGGAAGTTCGACAGGTAGGCTGGACGCTTGTTGCGAAAATCGATGTAGTAGGAGTGCTCCCAAACATCGCAACCCAGCAGCGCGGTTTGACCAAAGCACAGTGGGTTCACGCCATTCTCGGTCTTTGTGACGGCCAGCGAGCCATCGGCGTTCTTGACCAGCCACGCCCAGCCTGAACCGAACTGACCCGCACCGGCGGCACTGAATTGCGACTTGAATTCATCTACCGAACCGAAGTTCTCGACCAGAGCCTTTTCCAGCTCGCCCGGCATGGCGCTGTCGCCCGGCCCCATCATTTCCCAGAACTGGTTGTGGTTCCACAACTGGCTGATGTTGTTGAAGATACCGTTTTGTGCCACGGCGTTTGCGTCGTAAGTACCAACGATGATCTCTTCCAGCGACTTGCCGTCCCATTCGGTGCCGGCGATCAGCTTGTTGCCGTTATCGACATAGGCCTTGTGGTGCAGGTCGTGGTGATATTCCAACGTTTCCGCGGACATACCCTTGGCTGCCAGCGCGTCATGTGCATAAGGAAGATCAGGAAGTTCAAAAGCCATGTCGGCCCCCTGTTTAAATGTAAGTTGCGGTTCCCAAGGTTAAATGCTTTGGCAACCGCCGCAGGTCAAGGGGCGTGGCAAGAAAACCCGGAGGCAGGCGATGCTGACACAGGCGCGCAAGGTGTTCTATCGCGCCCGCGGATATTATGCGGGCAATCTGAACGGCGAGCCGTTTCGTCTGGATCCGTACCATTCGAAATTCTGGCGCAAAGCCACTGCGGGCGCTTGGGAACCTGAAACATTTGCGGTTCTTGACAGGTTCCTGTCCCCGCAAAGCGACTATCTGGACATCGGCGCGTGGATTGGCCCGACGGTGCTGTACGGTGCGCGAAGGGCACGGCATGTCTGGTGTTTTGAGCCTGACCCGACCGCGTTTCGGCATCTGGCATGGAATCTTGATCTGAACGACGTTCAGAACGTTTCGGCATTCGGGGTCGCCCTGTCAGATCGATTTGGTGTGGCACGCATGGCCTCTGTGCGCGGTGAACCCGGGGATTCTACCAGTTCGCTTCTGCACGACGGGGCGCATGGGTCTGACGCGCTGACGATCGCCTGGGACCAATTCGAAAAAACAAACGACCTGTCTCGGGTTTCGCTGGTCAAAATGGACATCGAGGGCGCGGAATTCATTGTTGCCCCCACTTTGTCCGCATGGCTGAAGAAACGCCGCCCCGCCCTTCTTCTGTCTCTTCATGCGCCTCTGCTTCCGGAAGACCAGAGGCACGAACGTGTCACCGCGTTGATGGATGAACTGGGTTATTACGCAAAGCTGTCGGATGACAAGGCGCAGCCTCTAAAGGTTTCGGACTTGCTGACCGAAGACGGCCTGAGCCGTTTTCACACCGTTCTCTTGCATGAGTAGAACGTCTGGCGCTTTTTTCTTCGTTCACGTGAGGTCCCGCTTGCGGCATTGAGGTGTATCAGTTTGAGTGCACTTACAAAGAATCATACCCAAGTGGATAGAATGAAAAGACTTTTACCGATCGCAGTCGCCGCATGGCTTGCACAAACCGCTGCGGCAGAAACGGTTACCTATCATTGCAAGATGACCAAACAGGACGCCCATGGCTGGATTGCGCCAGAGTATGCGTTCCGGATCGACCCCGCCGCATCTTCGGCGATGGCCGCAACGTCGTACCAGGATTGGGCCAAGGCAAAATTCAAAGACCGCGGCGCCAAAGGATATCGTATTATCTGGAATCTTGATCAAAAAATGGTTGCCGGCGGCAATGTCCGCGTTCGATATCAGGCGAACCTGAAAACAACCGACAATACAATCGCCGTTCGCATGGCGTTCGTTCAGGGAAATTTCGCCAACAAACCTTTCGGAGTCGGGACCTGTTCGACAGTCAAGTAAGAAAAAGCCCCGGATGAACCGGGGCTTTTTTGTTCAGTAGATCCCGACTTCACTGCCGGGCTGTGCTGCCACCTTGAGCAGTTTGAACACGTAATCCGCAGCGGAACGGAAGCAGACCACGCGGAAGGTCTGTTCATCATCCATCCAGAAAGCACCGGCCACCTGCGCCAGACGCGTGCGGCGGATCTGGCCGGGCAGGAATGCATCCGCCGACAGATCGACAGGTGCGACCTTGCCCAGTACCTCTCTTGCGCTGGCACCAGAGACGCTGAAGACGGCGCGGGCATCCGAGACATTGACCGCCAAAGCATGGGTGCCACTCAGGGCACCGACCATGTTGGCCAGTTTGGCTTCGACCTCGGCATAAGGCACCAGAACCAGCAACTCGTCTGTCGACATCCAAGCCACGCCGGTATCGCCAGTCACAAGCACCTGGCGCTGACCCGGCACTTTCTGACCGGTTGCATCCTTGACGGCCTTGGCCAGCACCTTGTCGGACAGGTCGCCGCGCAGGGTTATCATGCCTTGCAGGCCGCATTCCTGGACCTTGGCGATGCCGTCATAGCTGGCGTGGTTCAATGCGCTGATGGGTTCAGACATTCTGCTTCTCCCCGTCCTTGTCATAAAAGATCGGGTCCACGATCTTGGCTTTGTAGGTTTTGCCGTCCGTGCCCGGGAACTCGACGATCTCGCCCATGCGGTCGGGGCCGTGCTTGATCAGCCCCATGGCGATGCCTTTGCCCAGATTGGCCGAGTAATATGTCGACGTCACACGGCCGATCATGTTGCGCTGACCGTTGGCATTGACGCCCTCGCCCACCGCGTAAGCACCATCCGGCAGAACCGATCCGTCCACAGTCTCGAGACCGACCAGCTTCCAGCGCTCGGGATCCGCCATGTGGCTGCGGGAATGAGCACGTTTGCCCAGATAATCCTCTTTCTTCTTGGACAGCGCCCAGTGCAGCCCCAGATCCTGCGGGATCACGGTGCCGTCGGTCTCGTCCCCGATCATGATAAAGCCCTTCTCGGCCCGCAGGATGTGCAGACATTCGGTTCCATACGGCATCACGCCGAACTCTTTGCCTGCCTCCATCAAGGCATCCCAGAACGCCTGACCCTGGCTGGCGGGAACAGCGATTTCATAAGACAGCTCGCCCGAGAACGAAATGCGGTAGGCCCGGCAATCGAAGCCTCCGATCTTGCCATCGCGCCATTCCATGAAGGGCAGCGCCTCTTTGCTGACATCCATGCCGCCCAGCTTTTCAAGCAACTTGCGGGCGTTTGGGCCGACCACGGCGACCTGCGCGTATTGCTCGGTCACGTTGGCAACATAGACTTTCCAGTCCCACCATTCGGTCTGAAGCCATTCTTCCATGTGACCATGGATACGCTCGGCCCCGCCGGTGGTGGTGTGGCACAGCCATGTGTCCTCGTCGATGCGGGCGACGACGCCGTCGTCGATCAGGAAGCCGTTTTCCGAACACATCAGGCCATAGCGGCATTTGCCGACCTTCAGCGTGGACATCATGTTGGTGTACATCATGTCGAGGAACTTGCCTGCGTCCGGGCCTTTGACGATCAGCTTACCCAGCGTCGACGCGTCCAGCAGGCCGAGGTTTTCGCGGGTGTTTTTCACTTCGCGATTGACCGCGTCATGCACGGATTCGCCGGGGCGGACATAGGCATAGGCCCGGCGCCAGTGACCGACCGGCTCCCAGTCGGCGCCGTTCCTGTCGTGCCAGTTGTGCATCGGTGTCCGACGGATCGGCTGAAAGACCTCACCCCGGGCCTCACCGCCAATCGCACCCATCGAGATGGGCGTATAAGGCGGGCGGAAGGTGGTTGTGCCAACCTTGGGAATCTCGGATTCCAGCGCATCAGCAAGGATCGCCAATCCGTTGATGTTACTCAACTTACCCTGATCGGTCGCCATGCCCAGCGTGGTATAGCGCTTGGTGTGTTCGACGCTTTCATACCCTTCGCGCGCGGCCAGTTGGACGTCAGAAACCTTGACGTCGTTCTGGAAATCCAGCCAGGATTTCATGCGCAATTGGACTTCTGCATTTGCCGGCATCAGCCAGACTGCTTCCATCGGCGCTTCAGCGGTTGTTTCCCCTGCGGGCGCCTTGGTGTTCTTGGGCTTGAAGCCAGCCGCCTTGGCGGCCGCCTTACCGGCCGCATGGGCGTCTGTCAGAACATCTTGCAACGCCAGAGGACCGTTGGACGCGCCAGCAGCAACAACGAACCCTTTGCCGTCGGCCCCCAGCGGCGGACGCTGAGGATCCGGCCGGAAATGCGCGTTCGCCTCATCCCAGATCAGCTTGCCCCCGCAATGGGACCACATGTGCACGACCGGAGACCAGCCGCCGGACATGGCGACTGCATCCGCCTCAACCTCTTCACGCGCGCCACCAACGCCTTCCTGGTTGCAGATGGCGACTTTCTTGACGCGCTTGCCGCCCTTGACCTTGGCAATGGCCTTGCCCGGATCAACGCGGATACCCAACTGGCGAGCTTCCTCTGCCAAAGGTCCGGCCGTTGCGCGTGCGTCAACAATGCGCAAAACATCCACACCTGCCTGTTTCAGTATAATCGCGGTGCGGTAAGCGTCATCATTGTTGGTGGCGACGATGACCCGATCGCCCGGAGTAACCCCCCAGTTCACAACATAGTCGCGCATGGCCGATGCCAGCATCACACCTGGAACATCGTTGCCAGCAAAGGACAATGGTCTTTCAATTGCACCCGTTGCAGTTACAATTTGCTTGGCGCGAATACGCCACAAACGGTGGCGCGGGCCCTGCACGCCCGGCGTGTGGTCCGTCAGGCGCTCGTATCCCAACACATAACCATGGTCGTAAACACCCGCTCCCATGCAGCGCGTGCGCATGATGACGTTGTCCATTGTTTCGAGTTCGGAAACCAATTGTTCCACGAACTTATCCACAGGCTCACCATCCACAGCGCCGCCGTCAACCGGAGCGCGACCGCCCCAATGCGCAGTCTGCTCGATCAGCAGGACCTTGCCACCGGATTGTGCCGCCGCCTTGGCCGCCTGCAAACCAGCCACACCGCCGCCGATCACCAGAACATCGGTAAAGGCGTAGAAATGTTCATAGGTGTCGGCATCCCGGTTGTCTTTGTCGGGCGCCTTGCCCAATCCCGCCGACTGCCGGATGAACGGTTCGTAGACGTGTTTCCAGAAAGGTTTGGGGTGGATGAACGTCTTGTAGTAGAAGCCGGCCGGCAGAAACCGGGCAAAGGCCGTGTTCACCGCACCGATGTCATATTCAAGACTTGGCCAATGGTTCTGTGAAATCGCGGTCAAGCCGTTGAACACCTCGGTCGTCGTGGCACGCTGGTTCGGCTCGAACCGGTTGCCCTGCCCCAGGCCGACAAGCGCGTTTGGCTCTTCCGCGCCGCTGGCGACAACGCCGCGGGGACGGTGGTATTTGAACGACCGGCCAACCATCATCTGGTCATTGGCCAGCAGAGCCGAGGCAAGCGTATCCCCCTCATATGCCTGCATCGAGGTTCCGTTGAAGGTGAATGTGACCTTTTTCGACCGGTCAATCAGCCGGCCTTGTTTTGCGAGACGGGTGCTCATTGTGCGGGCCTTTCGCATGTGGAGGCGTCAAAGCCTCCGGCGGGAGTATTATTGAAAAGATGAAGCATCAGGAGAACTCTCTCCACGTCCAGCCGGGCCGTTTGGCAGTGATGGCATCCTTGATGTCTTGCGGCGGCTCGGTGACCTGCGCGGAATAGGTGCCGAACACTTCGAGTGTCTGCGTGCAGCGCGCGGCGTGGAACCATTTGCCGCAGCCATTGGCGTGCCGCCAGCGCTCGAAATGAACACCTTTCGGGTTTTCACGCATGAACAGATAGTCGTGGAATTCGTCATCGGACGAGCCCGGACCGAAACGCTTCAGATGCGCTTCGCCGCCGGCGGCCAGTTCGGTTTCTTCGGCGTCTACGCCGCAATAGGGGCAATTCAGGATTAGCATCTTGTCATCCTTTTGGCGGTCGGTCGGCGCGGGGGCCGACCTGAATTCTGTTTTCTGGCACCTTCGGGAATCCCCCTAGTGCGCCACCCCGGCGGCGACGCTTTCGTCGATGAAGCGGCCTTCCTTGAAGCGGTCCATCGAGAAGGCTTCGGTCAGCGGTGAATGACCCGTCGCCATCAACTGTGCCATCCCCCAGCCGGAACCCGGAATCGCCTTGAAACCACCTGTGCCCCAGCCGCCATTGATAAAGCAGCCCTGCAACGGTGTTTTCGACAAGATGGGCGAGCGGTCACCTGTCATGTCCACGATCCCGCCCCACTGGCGCAGCATCTTCAGGCGCGAAATCATCGGGAAGGTTTCGACCAGCGCCCGCACTGTTTCCTCGATATGATGGAAAGACCCGCGCTGAGTGAAGTTGTTGAACCCGTCGGTGCCCCCGCCGATCACCATTTCGCCCTTGTCGGATTGCGACATGTAGCCGTGCACGGTGTTGGCCATCACGACAACATCCATGCAGGGTTTGATGGGTTCGGACACCAGCGCCTGCAAAGCAACGGCTTCCAGCGGCAGGCGGAAGCCCGCCATCTCGGCCAACTGACCCGAATGGCCCGCGACGACGATGCCCAGCTTGTCACAATCGATGGCACCCTTGGTGGTATCGACCCCGACAACGCGACCGTTTTCCGAGCGCACACCGGTGACTTCGCATTGCTGGATGATATCCATCCCCATCGCCGAACAGGCACGCGCATAGCCCCAAGCCACCGCATCATGGCGCGCAGTGCCCCCGCGTTCCTGCCAAAGGCCGCCCAGAACCGGATACCGGGGGCCGTCCAGATTGATGATTGGCACCAGTTGCTTGACGCGCTCGGGGCCGATCCATTCCGTCTTGACACCTTGCAGCGCGTTGGCATGGGCCGTGCGCTGGTAGCCGCGGATCTCGTGCTGGGTCTGCGCCAGCATGATGACGCCGCGCGGGCTGAACATGATGTTGTAGTTCAGTTCCTGGCTCAGGTCCTCGTAAAGGCTGCGCGCTTTCTCGTAGATCGCCGCCGACGGGTCTTGCAGATAGTTCGAACGGATGATCGTCGTGTTGCGACCGGTATTGCCTCCGCCCAGCCAGCCTTTTTCGATAACCGCGACATTCTGGATGCCATAGTTCTTGCCAAGGTAATACGCGGTCGCCAGACCATGACCGCCAGCACCAACGATGATGACGTCATAGCGCTTCTTGGGTTCGGGTGAGCGCCAGGCGCGCTCCCATCCGGTGTGATAGCGCAGAGCTTCCCGCGCCACAGCAAAGGCTGAATAGTGTTTCATGTGCGAATCCATCCGGTTCGGTGATTGGGCGCAGATATGCCGTGTGACGGCATTTTAACCCTGCCGTGCAACGCCGCAATATCGCACTATTGCGACATGTCGCTCATTCGCGGCCATTTGTCCCTTTTGTCGGACGCCTCACAGGTCTAAGTCAGGGCAGCATCCTCGGAGGGACCATGACGTTCTGGGTTCTGATTTTTCTTGTCGCGCTGCTGATCGCAGCTTTTCTCAGCTTTACCCTGCTGCGCAAACGCCGTGGGGATGAACCCGCGGCGGCATACGATCTGCGGGTTTATCGCGAACAGTTGGCCGGTGTGGACCGGGATCTGGCGCGCGGGGTCATTGGCGAGGCCGACGCTGAACGGGTGCGCACGGAAATTTCCCGTCGCATTCTGGCCGCAGATGATCAAATGAAGAAAGAGGGTGCCGGCGCCGGGCCATCTCGTGCGGTCTCGGTGTTGTCGATCCTGGCAATTTCGTTGCTTCTGATCGGCGGAGCATTGGCGATGTATCATCGCACCGGGGCCGTGGGTTTGCCTGACATGCCGCTGACCGCACGGCTTGAACTGGCCAAGGAAGTGCGCGCCAATCGGCCATCCCAAAGCGCTGCGGAAGAACTGGCGACCCCGCCTCGACCTGCGCAGCTGGAAGAAAGCTATGCCTCGCTGCTGAAGCAGTTGCGGGAAACCGTTGCGAGCCGGCCGGATGATTTGCAGGGTCAGATGTTGCTGGCGCAGCACGAGACGAATGCGGGCAACTTCAAGGATGGGTACACCGCGCAGCAAAAGGTGATCGAGCTGTCCGGCGACAGCGCCACGGCTGATACCTATGCGGATCTGGCTGAAATGATGATTCTGGCCGCAGGGGGGTATGTCTCACCCGAAGCGGAACAGGCGCTGATCGAAGCGCTGAACCGTGACCCCCGTCACGGCCCGGCGCGCTATTATTGGGGGCAGATGCTGGCCCAGATCGGGCGGCCGGACCTTGCCTATCGCATGTGGGTCGAAACGTTGCAGGATTCCCCCGCGGGTGCGCCTTGGGCCGAAGCAATTCGGGCTCAGATCGACGAACTGGCCTTTCGGGCCGGCGTTTTCAATGCACCGGATCTGAGCACAGCACCCGGCCCCAGCCAGGAAGACATGGCCGCCGCCGCAGAGCTGAGCCCCGAAGAACGGCAGCAGATGATTCAGGGTATGGTGGACCAGCTGTCTGATCGGCTGGCGACAGAAGGCGGATCCCCCGAGGAATGGGCCCGCCTGATCGCGGCCTTGGGCGTTCTTGGCCAGGGCCAGCGCGCCATCGATATCCGCGATGAGGCCATGGAAGTCTTTGCCGGCAATTCAGAGGCGTTGCAGATCATCGATGCGGCGGCCCTTCAAGCCGGGATCGCTCAATGATCCATGACGCTTTCGAAGAATTTGCAGCCGCGCTGCAACCGATGAGTGCCCTGATGGGACTGGATCTTGGGGAAAAGACAATCGGCGTCGCCGTGTCCGACCGCATGCGCGGTGTCGCCAGCCCGCTGGAAACGGTACGGCGCAAGAAATTCACACTCGATTCCGCGCGCCTGATCGAAATTGTGACCGATCGCGAGATCGGGGGCATCTTGCTGGGCCTGCCCAAGAACATGGATGGCAGCGAAGGGCCAAGATGCCAGTCAACGCGGGCATTTGCGCGCAATTTGTCCCGCCTGACCGAATTGCCCATCGGATTTTGGGACGAGCGGCTCAGCACGGTTGCGGCAGAAAAAGCACTACTTGAGGCGGATACGACACGAAAACGTCGCGGACAGGTTATTGATCACGTTGCGGCCAGTTATATCTTGCAAGGGGCGTTGGACAGGCTGCGCTTTTTGTAACGGGTCGGAGACCAGTGATGACGAATATGGTTTGGAAAAGGAATGAGGTCGAAAGCCCTTGTGTCCAGATCTGTGTCGTTCACCCGACTGAACGCATCTGTACCGGCTGCTATCGCACGATTGACGAAATCACCCGTTGGTCCAAGATGGACAGCAGCGAACGCGCCGAAATCATGGAAGATCTACCAACCAGAAAGCCGCGCCTCAGCAAACGTCGTGGCGGGCGTGCAGCGCGCATAAACGGTTCCTGAAGTCAGCCAGCCTGCTTTGGGGACGTATCCCTGTGGTCATTGGATTCGTCGCGGACCGACCCGTTTGTGTGTTGTCCGCGCAGCTCTGACTCGAACAGTGCCGCGATTTCGGATCTGCTTGTTTTTGCAGTCCCGTATTTTTTCGCTGCACGTTGGACATGCTTCGTGCTGGTCTTGTCCGCCTTGAAAACTGGCGTCTTGCGTGCCGCAAATCTTTCCATCAATAACCTAAGTGTCATCGCAAACTTCCCGCTTCCAATAACTGTGCCGCCGCGGGCCGAGTTCGAGCTCCTAAAAGGGGCCAGCTCATGAACGCATCTGTTCAACGTGAGTGGAGGCCCGCAGCGACACGGCGTAGGTAAGGGCATTTCCGGTCAAATTTAGGGGGAAAACACACGGTTTTTGGTCCGTGTTGACCTTAAGGTCAGAAATTCCACGGAAAAACCCACCAGTTCCCTTACGTCACAATTCTGGACCGGTACGGCATCAAGACCGGTTTCAAGACATGTGGTGCGTGTCGTTCCGCGAAAAAAGCCAATCAGATTTGGTCAATTCGCGCTCAAAGGTGCTTTGTTCTGACCAGAGAACAAAGCACGCAAGCCGCCTGTTGGCTGCAATATCACAGGATGCAGGTTGAGGCGCAGAGCAGGGCCTTATCCCGCGGCCAGCCAGGTTTTAGCGTTTTCGATTTCCTCGGACGGAAAGAACTGAGTCCGTGTGCCCAATACATGACTGGCGACACGTTGTGCCATGTGCTGCCAGCTTTTGTCCCCGACGATGGCCGCGCGATCCAGTTGTCCGATGTGGCGACTGGCCAGACGAAAATGCGCTGCAAGAGCGGACAACCCCTGCCAGCCGTCAAATTCCCGCAGGTCGATCAGCAACCGAAACCCGGAGCGGTCATGCAACAAAGCGTCCAGGTCGCGCTCGGCCTGCTTGTACTCCTCGGGGTCCAGTTTTCCCAAAAGGCTGATCTGCACACATGGGCCCTCAAGATCGGTCACGTGAATGGATCCCAGCGACTCGCGCATCCAGCGCCGGGCGGCTTCAAGCTCGGCCAGTTCAAAGACCTGAACGGGGCATGGCAGGATCGGGGCGGCCAATCGGATGCTGGTTTGCACCCAGCCCTGATCGGCAACAACCGCGATCCGGTCAAACCCCCGCCAGTGGCTGAGCCCCAGCTTGGTGTCGGACCAGGCCGCGCCCAAATCATACCCCTTGAACTCTGGCTGCACGATGGTCAAAAGCCGAACGGAATCGTGTTCTGTCAGCGCTGCTTCGATTGCAGGAACCAGGACATCGGCATAGTCGGCGCTGGTGACTTGCCCCGACAACTCTACTTTTATCAATGCACCATCAGAATTCGTATGGACCGTAATCATCGGTCAAATCCTCCAAAGCCAAACAATGACAGGAGGTTAAGTGGATTCGATCCATTCCGCCACACCCCCGGCGCATTCCGGACGGAAATAGGCGATCATCCGTCCATCCGGCCCTGCGCTTGCCGTTTCCGCCCAGGGGGCAACCCCGTGCAGGCAGTGGCGGTGCAGCACGTAAGCCTCGCCCGGCTTGGCCGGCAGTTCGATTCGCGGGCAGGTTTCGAAAACCTCGCGACGGGCGGATTGGTAGATATCCGTAATATCGACTTCATGCAGACGCTCTGGTGGCGTCCCCGCAAGTGCGCGCCTGAACGCCGCACCCAGGATATGATGACTGCGTTCCCACAACACCATGGGCGATGCATCCGGGCTGGCCTCGGTCAGCGGTATGCCAAAAATCCAGGCGTGCGGCTCATTCACCCGGCGGCGACGATCCGGCCCCATCGGGCGCAAACCGTCCACATGGGCCGCATCCCGATTTCTGCGATACCGCGCGGCGGCTTCGTTTTCCCCCCGGCGCGGGCGTGGATATCCCGGATGCGTGACCGAGACTTGGCCTTTGTGAAGCGGCAACTGCCCGTAACGCCCTGCAATGAATGACATGGCGGTTCCGGCCAAAGGCCCCGATTGACCGACCCTGCCCTGCGCGTCATTGGGCAAGGCGTCAACACCGATGAACCACGTCCCGTCACAATCCAGCCAGTCAGCATGGGCCGGGTCCGTTACCGCGGCCCGTGCGGCAGGCAGCGCATGGCCTACCCAGGTCGCAAGCACTGGATCATACGGGAATTTCACCCAGCCCCTGGCGCCAAAATCCTTCACAAACCCACCGCTTTGCGCAGCATATTGAGCGCCACCAGCGTAAGGAAAACGGCGAAAACGCGCTTCAAAGGTTTCGGATCCATCGCATGGGCCAGCTTCACCCCCCAGGGCGCGGTGATCATCGTCATAGCCACGACGATACAGAAGGCCACCAGATTGACCGCCCCAATGGTCAGCGGAGGCCGGTGTTCCGGTGCGATATCCAGAAACAAAAACCCGATGACCGAGGGCACGGCGATGATCACACCAAACCCGGCGGCGGTTGCGACGGCGCGGTGGATCGGCGTGTTGTACAGGCTCATCAGCGGTACACCAAAACTGCCGCCGCCGATTCCCATCAGAACAGAAAGAAACCCGACCGCGGGGGATAGGATGGCCCGCTTTACCCCACCGGGCATAACATCACCCAGCCGCCATTCCGAACGACCCAGCCCCAGATAGGCCCCGATCACCATTCCCAATATGCCGAACAGCGCCTGCAAAGCTTCGGTCCGCAGGGCCGAGGCAACCAGAACTCCGATGATCGCACCGACGACTATTCCCGGCCCCCAGCCGCGCAGGATATCCCAATCCACCGCACCCTTTTTATTGTGCGCAAGAACGGATCGGACCGATGTCACGATGATCGTGGCCAGCGACGTGGCCAGACACAGTTGCATCAACTGCGGGCCGCCATAGCCAAGAGTTTGAAACGCATAGAAAAAGGCAGGCACCAAGACGATTCCACCGCCGACCCCCAGCAATCCGGCAAGCACGCCGGCCAGCGCTCCGATCGCAAGCAAAAGGCCCAGCATCTGGGCCAGCAACATCGTCTCGGGCATCGTTCCCCCTGCCGCTTAAACTTCTGCCATGGGCGCCACATGATCCAGCGCCCGCAGCATCACCTCGGGTCCGGCCCCATCCCGCACAGCCCCTTCAGACAAGGCGCGCCGCCATGCGCGGGCTCCGGGACGACCTGCGAAAAGGCCCAACATATGACGCGTGATCTGGTGCAAACGCCCGCCATTGGCAAGGTGTCGTTCCACATAAGGCACCATATGTTGAACGATCGCGAACGGATCACGCGTCGTTCCGGTACCAAAGATGCGTCGGTCAGCATCCGACAGGACATCGCCCGGCTGATGGTACGCAGCCCGGCCGATCATCACCCCATCCAGACCGGCTTCCAGATGTGCGGCTGCCTCGTCCAGCGTGTTGATGCCGCCATTGATCGATATGTGAAGATCCGAAAACTCATCCTTCATCCGATGCACAAGGTCATAGTCCAAAGGCGGGATATCCCGGTTTTCCTTGGGGCTCAGCCCTTGCAGCCACGCCTTGCGGGCATGGATTGTCACCCTTTGGCAACCTGCCGCGCTGATGTGCTCAAGAAACGCGGGCAATACATCTTCGGGCTCCTGGTCATCGACTCCTATGCGGCATTTCACGGTGACATCCACATTCACCGCTTCGCGCATGGCAGTCACGCAGTCGGCAACGCGGGCCGGGTCTTTCATCAAGACCGCGCCGAAAGTGCCGGATTGCACCCGATCCGACGGGCAGCCGCAGTTCAGATTGATCTCATCATACCCGGCCTCAGCCCCCAGTCTCGCGGCCTGCGCCAATTCTTCCGGGTCAGAGCCGCCGAGTTGCAACGCAACCGGGTGTTCCTCGGGAGAGTAGTCCAACAGATGCAACGCCCCGCCCCGCACGAGCGCCGGCGCCGTCACCATTTCGGTATACAGCAATGTTTCCGCGCTGAGCAGCCGATGGAAATAGCGGCAGTGTCGGTCTGTCCAGTCCATCATGGGCGCCACGCTTAAACGCGCTGCTTTTTGTGCGTTATTTTTCAGAGCGTTAACTCCATTCATCTCTAAACTTCGCGAAGCACGATTTCCCCTGATTTCACCGTATTTCCGGGGATTTTCGCAGGTTCTCGATTCGAGCGTGCTACGGTGTAGCACATCCAAAGCATACAAACAGCGGCCCAAATGCAGCTGATTTCTGGCCCGGGCGCCGCCGGTTCCATCTTCTGTGTTTCCCTCGGAATTCGGCTATCAAACCTCGGAATCTTTTTCGTGTGACCGAACCGAATTCCCTATCATCGAAAGCAAGATGGGACGAATTCCATGACCACTATCAACAAAAGCACGACGGATGTGCTCGCAGCGATTACTGCCCAGAACCTCTTCCACCGCTCCCCTTCTCAAGCAACCGCTGTGACTGCTGCCGGGGTTGCAGAAAGCACCATACCGATCTCGTCGGCCGAGCAGAAAGAAAAGAAACCTCGCAAGGAGATCCTAGGGAAAAAATTCGAGGAGCAGAACATTACCCGATTTGAGGACAAGAATGGATAGTTCTCCTACCGGGTACAAATCCGAAAGCGTGTGGATGGCAAACAGCACAGCCTCACGAAAACTTTCAGACACCTGCCAAACGCAAAAAAGTGGCGAAACAACCAACTCCGAGAAATCGAAGCAAACGGGTTTCCAATTCAAATCGTAACGGAGACAACAATCTCAGATGTCATCGACGACCGTTTGAAGCGAGGGAAAGCCTTCGGCCGATCGGCTCTCCAAGTTCTGACCTTTATCAAAGCCGACGAGTTCGGAAAGACAAAGGTCTCAACGCTGACGCAGCAACAGTTATATGACTATGCAGACCTGTTGCCGGCTGGTGAAAGAATGCCACAGACAGTCGCAAGCTACATGACTCACCTGGCGAGAACGCTCTCCTGGTCCAAGGACCGGGGTGCTTTGATCCCCATCGAAGTGGTCAACCTCGCCATGCGAACTCTTTGGGAGGATGAAGTCCCGGCTCGATCGGAAGAGCGAGATCGCCGTCCGGAACTCTGTGAGCTAAACAATATTCTGACTGCAATCTCGGAAAAAACCCGGCAGAAGATCCCGGTCGCAATCCTGGTCGTCTTTGCGATTTATTCCGCGCGTCGTCTGAGTGAAATCTGCAATCTGAGGTGGGATGATCTGCGCGAAAATAGTGGCAGAATCCTCGTGCGCAATATGAAACACCCCAGGCAAAAGAAGGGAAACAACGTTTGGTGTACGCTACCGTGCCAAGCGTTGGAGATCATTTTGGCGATGCCCAAGACGTCAGAGTTCATCTTCCCTTACAATCCGCGCTCGGTTGGGACAGCGTACCGTCGCCACCGGGACAAGGTCGGAGTCGTCGACCTGCGCTTCCATGACCTTCGGCACGAAGCAATCAGTCGGCTTTTCGAGATGGGTAAGTCTGCCTCGTTCGTCAGAAAGATCTCAGATCACAAGAATGGTGGATGCCTTTACCGCTACGAACACGTCGAAGAAGAAGGTGACAAATTCGCTAACTGGGACTGGCATCAGCTGATCCTGGAGAAATGCAAGGCACTTCACTGAGTGCCCCGATGGCCGGGCTAAATGCATCGGCCATCAAACTCCCATCAAACCAGTTTTCCGCCTTTTGAAGCCGAAACGCATTTCCTCTCCACAAGCAAGGGAGGCCAAGATGAAAACCATCGACATGCTGCTCGCCCACTTCGGTGGAAACGTACGAAATCTTCTGAAACACTGCGGGCGGTACCGCTTGAATGATCCTGAACTCGTGAAACAGTTCAGGGACACCGCGCCGTATCATCGATTGGAAGATTTGTATGCAAGCAAGAAGTGAGCACCCACATTGTAGTTCGCAAAAAACTCTTCGCGTCCATCAGTGACTTCTGGGTTTGTACGCGATTTGGCTGATGTATGAAATATTGCAAAACAAACAATGCGCTAAGGCGCGTACACGTGCCTCAGCTTTAATGGCTACGGCAGTTTCGCGAAGCAGCCTACCTTGTGCAACGAATTGATCTGCTCCGGCTTCAATGATTGTCAGAAAAAAATTCGCGTCATGCTCAGATACTGGTTTGTGCAAGGTCTGATGCCCGAGCTTGAAGCCTGTCTCGGTGAGGACTTCTGGCAACTGACGCATGACCCAAAGGTTCGTTACATTACTTGTCAAAATCCGGAGAATGAGCTGGTCCAAAAGGTCGTGGTCAGGGATTGGCGCACTCATGTTGTCGAACTCGCCATCACAAATTGCCAGGACGCCTCCCGGTTTCAGAAGACGATGTGCTTCACGAACTACATTCTGAAAATCATGCACGTGACACAAAACAGAGTGCAGCAGGATCAAGTCGTAGGACTGACTCTCTAAACCGGTTTTTCTGGCATCTCCGACTTCGAAGCTGAGGTGGGGATTGGGCGAAAAAGCCTCTGTCGCCTTCGCCACTAAAAGCGGAGAAGCCTCAATACCATGCGCACGTGTTGCTCCTGCGGTTTCAATCAGATCCAAGGTAACGTGACCGGTGCCGGATCCAAGTTCCAGCGCTGTTGCGTGCGGTGGGAGGTTCAGGTCTTTCAAGAAGGCTTTGCGCATCTCTTTGTGCGCCGGGTCTTGACCGCGCGCAGTCAGGATGTCTCCGACTCTTTCTTGAAGAGCAATGTCAAGGGACGCCACGTCTGCGTAAGGATCAATCATTTTTGCCCCCCTTAAGCACCCGAGATTCGTCTGCCGCAAGCAGACCCAGAAATCCCAAAAGCCCTAACCACGACCCATCGTCACCGTTAGCTCGAAAAAGCAGGCATTGACGGAGCCTTGCGCGCAGCAGCTCGTTTCAACACAGTTAACTTCCGGATGAACCAATTCCCGGTATAGATATTCAAAGACGGCTGCATGCCAAAGACACAACGGCGTTTGGCTTGTTTCGCCTCGAACGATTGGGTTGTCGGTAATTTTGAACGTCCACGAGTCCTGCAACTGGAACTTACCAGAGCCTGCGAAAGTCCAAGCGTGATGCGCGATGGCCTTTGACAGTAGCCGGGCAGACATAAAGGCTGGCAGCGCTTTGAGAATTCGCTGAATGGGTTTCGGAATACGATGTTGCAGAATATACCGGGCGGTCCCCTTCCCGGCCGCAGCGGCCATGGCGCCGCTGCGCTCCGGTTCCTCCCGTCGTAGCATTTGATGCAGGCGCACGGCGTGGATTTCCGGGATCATATCTCGACCGTCTGGTGTTCGCGTCAGCCCCGCTTCGGCAAGCATGTGCGAGAGACGCGAAGCACCACAGATTTTTTCAATCTGCGGCAGAAGCTGAAGGACTGCATTCGGTCCTATCAGCGCCTCGACTGTTGCCGCACGCTCAGACATCTTCCATCTGCTGATCGCCACCGCCGCAGGCGCGCGCATCGACACCATTTGTCATTTTGAGAGCCTCGGATCGGTGGGTCGCTCGTTCCTTCATCTGGGCTTTCACGGCTTCGCGCCGCTCGGCTGCTCGGGCGGCTCTGTCCGCGGCGGCCTCCCAGTCTTCAAGCTGAGCTTCGGCCAGTTGACGAGTTTCGTCGAAATGGAAATCCACCTTGGACTTGGTTTGCGGGCCCCAATAGCCGGCTTTGCCCAAATCATAAAACGTTCGCTGGAAACCGGCTTTCAGAAAGGCATAGAGGCAGCCCAAGAGATAGCGTCGCCGAAAGCCTGTGCCTCGCCATGGATAGTGGAACAGAGCCTTCTTCATGTAGAAGCGACGGTAGTTATTCATCACGCCGTCCAGTAGTTCACCGCGCTCCATGGCGGCGGGTTTCATGATTGGGGTGACGAAGTTGTATTTCGAAAAATCGAAGACCTGCACCTGATCCTTTAGATCCTGAAACAGCGGGGTGAACGGCCATGGTGTATACATCGACCAGTTTGCCAGATCAGGCTGCCAGTCCCACGCCATCCGATAGGTCTCTTCCAGCGTTTCAGGGGTTTCATTGTCCAAGCCCACGATAAACTGAGCCTCGACCAGAATATCGGCCTCGCGCAAGAGACGGATGGCCGTCTTGTTTTCCTCGACCTTCGTTTCCTTGTTGAATTGGTCCAGTTTCATCTGCGCGGCGGCTTCGGTGCCCAATGACACGTGAACAAGGCCAGCCTTGCGATAGAATTTCAGGTTCTCCTTGTCCCGATAGATATCGGTGACGCGCGTGTTGATCCCCCATTTCACCCGGCGCGGCAGATCCCGGTCGATGAGTTCTTGGCAGAAGGCCAGGAATTTCTTTTTGTTGATGGTCGGTTCTTCGTCGGCAAGGATGAAAAAACCGACCCCGTGATTTTCAACGAGGTCTTCGATTTCGTCCACCACATCCTTTGGATCGCGCACCCGGTAGTCGCGCCAGAACTTCCACTGACTGCAGAAGGAACAGGTAAAAGGACAACCGCGCGCAAGATTGGGGATCGCAACACGGGTTCCGAGCGGGATGTAGATGTATTTCTCCCAATCCAAAACGGTCCAATCCGGTTTGATGGCAGATAGGTCTTTGACCGTCGGTGCCGCCGGGGTCGCTACGATCTCATCGTCGTCACAAAACGCCAGTCCTTTGATCTTGCGCCGGTCGTGCGGCCATCGGCCATCGCGGATGGCCTGCATCAATTCGGTGCAAATCTCTTCACCTTCTCCACGCACGATGACGTCAACCCAGGGCGCTTCGGACAAGACTTGCTTGTACATAAAGGTGGCATGCACTCCGCCCAACACACGGATCGCGTTCGGCGCGACGTCTCGGGCTATCCGCAACACGTCTTCGGCACGGTAAATCGATGGCGTAATTGCAGTGACACCCACCACATCCGGCCTGAGAGCGGCGATTCGAATTGACAAGTCCTCGTCCGACACATCGTCGGTCATCGCATCAATAAAGTGAATGTCTTCGAACCCGGATTGACGCAGATGCCCAGTAAGATACGCCACCCATGCCGGAGGCCAAGTGCCAGCGATCTCAGCTCCGCCAGACCGGTAATTTGGGTGAACAAACACAATTCTCATGGCAGCCTCCCAGTGTAACTTTTTATAGACACTTATGATGTCATTTTCAATTGACATAAATCAAAATGGGAATGTGATCACAGTTGAAAGGCAAGGTCTGCCCACAAAACGAGCCTCAAAAGTGTCTAATTGACCTGACAGTTTTTACTGTCATATAATACTGACACTCCGGTTTCTCTAAATGCGCTCCATATCGGCTGTGCGCACTCGACCGGAGAACTTGCCGTGCAGGATCCGTTCTGCGCGTTTTTGGCACGTTTTTTCAACAGCCGGTCAACGGGAGGCAATCATGTCTGACGACCCAGAAAAAGTATGGCCAACCGGTCTCAACCTACGTGAGGCTGAAGAGGTCCACAGCTACCTTATCGACGGGACTCGCGTGTTCGGCGTCATCGCCCTGCTTGCGCACATCCTTGTTGCGGTCGCAACACCTTGGCTCGGATGAAAGGAGCGATCAGATGAACAATTCAAAAATCTGGCTCGTCGTTAAACCCACCGTTGGTATTCCGCTGTTCCTGTCGGCGGTCGCGGTCGGATCCTTTGCGGTTCATGTTGCGGTTCTTAGCAACACGACATGGGTGTCAGACTTCCTGTCTGGCAAGCCTTTGGGTAGCGGTGCTGAAACCGCGATGTTGCCGCAGGAAGATAGCGAAGCGACCGCAAAAGCATCGTTTGTTTCGGCCAATACTGCGTCCAGCGGCGATCGGATCCTGGTAGAGATGCCGGACGGTACTCTGGCAGTGGCGACGGTAGAGGCACCAGCTGTTCTGGCATCTGCATCCGAGGCGGTTCCGCCTCCGGAGCACTGAGGCCAGCAAAAACAACGGAACGGGTCCGGTGCTAAGCAGCACCGGACAGACCAGTCGCCTGAAGATATCGGCTGGCAAGAGACGATTTGGGACAAGTACTGAGCAATGCTCGACTATCGATCATTTGCACTGAATAAGCTTTCGCGGCTTAGCACGCGGTATCTGCCTTTCGCAGATGTGGCGAGCGATGATGTTCCGATGACAAGGCTTCTTCGACTGTCTTTATTTCAAGTCACTGTTGGCATGGCCTTGGTCCTGCTCGTCGGCACATTGAATCGGGTGATGATTGTCGAGCTGGGTGTTTCCGCCGCATTGGTTTCGGTGATGATTGCTTTGCCCATATTGTTCGCACCTCTGCGCGCCCTAATCGGGTTCAAATCTGACACGCACAGCTCGGCTCTTGGCCTACGACGATTCCCTTACATCTACCGCGGCACGCTGCTGCAATTCGGTGGGTTTGCAATCATGCCTTTCGCCTTGCTGGTACTGTCGGGATATGGCGAGGCAATCAACGCTCCGCGTTGGATTGGCCTGTCTTCGGCAGCGTTGTCTTTCCTGCTGGTCGGTGCAGGAGTTCATATGGTTCAGACCGTTGGACTTGCGCTTGCAACCGACCTTGTTCCGCAAGAGGACCAGCCCAAGGTCGTTGGCTTGATGTATGTCATGCTGCTGGTTGGGATGATCGGATCAGCCTTCATCTTTGGCGCGCTACTTGAAAACTATAGCCCCGGGCGCCTGATCCAGGTCATCCAGGGCGCTGCTGTTCTCACGGTCCTTCTCAATGCATTTTCGGTTTGGAAACAGGAGGTCCGGGGTCGGCATGTTCAGGCCGTCGCTGCACCTCCGTTTTCCGTAGCCTGGGAAAGATTTGCCAATCGGGCCGGGGCTAAGCGTTTGTTGGCGGTGATCGCTTTGGGAACGTTCGCATTTGGGATCGCCGATGTGATCATCGAACCATACGGAGGCCAGGTTCTGCAAATGTCGGTCGCGGCGACAACCAAGCTGACCGCGACGCTGGCACTTGGCACCTTGTTTGGTTTGGCCGTCGCCTCGCGCGTGTTGGGCCGTGGGGGCTCGCCCACCCGTATGTGCTTGATGGGGGCGCTGGCCGGCATCCCGGGATACATTGCGATCATTCTGGCCTCGCCGCTGGATTGGTTGGCCTTGTTTGTTGTCGGAACCTTTGCGACTGGTGTTGGCGCCGGCCTGTTCGGCCATGGTACGCTGACCGCAACCATGCGATCCGCCCCTGAGTCCCAAACCGGGCTTGCGCTTGGCGCGTGGGGGGCTGTTCAAGCGACGGCCGCTGGTGCTGGTGTCGCATTGGGCGGCGTCATCCGCGATTTGATGCTTCAATTGCAGGGTGATCATCAGTTTGCACCCAGCATGGCCTATTTGCCCGTCTTTTCAATGCAGATCCTTTTCCTGGCTTTTGCGCTGATTACGGTACTGCCGCTGCTGCGGTTGTCTCCTACCCAGACCGACAATTCGGCCTACTTTCGGTAAAACAGCTATGAAGTGGACTGACTCAACGCACCGCCAACTGACCTCGAACTGAAGAACAGGAGCGATCATGACGACTGTAATTTCAAGAGTATACGCAGCAGAAGCCACAGCCCAAGGCGTGATGACAGCGCTGCGCGAGGCAGGACACCCCGAGGCGAATTTCGATATGTTCGAAGGGGGTGGGCGCGGCCTGACAGCAAAGATCGTCGCCGCCCGGGTCAGTGAAGAAAATGCAAAAACCTATGTCAAAATGCTCAAGGAGGACGGGTCGCGGCTGATCGTCATGCGTGCGCCGTTCACCCCTTTCGGAGCTGCCCGGAACGCCCTTTCAATCATGGACAGCGTCGAAAGCGTCCAGGCAAAGGTGGAAACCGAAACTCAGTACATTCGCGAAGAACCGGATATGGATCTGTTCATTCGCCAGAAGATCCTGATGGATCACCCACGTTTTCTGACCCCTGATATGAACCCCCGAGCCAATGCAGACAGAGGGTTGGTGTCTGCAGCGATGCATTGGAAAATACTTACCAAGCATCGCACAAAACGATCGGCCATGTCGGGAACACGCTTTATGTCCCAGCGCATACTGCCGTTCAAATTACTGTCGGACAAGCCGCGGAAAAACTCGGTGATTTCAGGCGGTCGGCGGATGCTTTACAATCCCTCAGCCGACTAAGTGCAAGCCGCTTAAACCATAAGGTCAGCCGCAAGCGCTGGCCCCAGGATACGGTGCGCGTGGTCGCGCATATAGATCCTCAACCAAGGCGTGAATAGTTCAGGCGAATGGTCGATTTCCTTGGTCAAATCGGCCAGGTGAACCCAACGCGTATCTGATACCTCGTCTGGGTTCGGGTGAAGCTTCATGTTCACGGTCGCTTCGGCGCGGAAAACATCAACCAATTCATGCTCAATCAGCCCCTGCCCCACATCCGCACGATATTCGAGAACGGTTGAAAAACGCGGAGATAGGCCGGTGATCCCCAACTCTTCGCGCAAGCGTCGGGTGGCACAATCCACCGGAGCCTCATTCCAATCTGGATGCGTACAACAGGTATTCGCCCAAAGGCCCGGCGTGTGGTATTTGCACGCGGCTCGCTTCTGCAATAACAGATTTGGGCCACTCAGCACAAAGGCCGAAACCGCTTTGTGCCGAAGACCCAGCTGATGCACTTTTAGTTTTTCGACAGGCTTCAACTCGCCATCGACCCAGGCTGGTATCATCATGTTCATACGAATTCTGCCCGGACGAGCCCTGTCAAATGCGCCAGGTTCTTCAGTCCGATGCGCACATGCGCCATCGGGCGCGCCTTGACCAGTTTCTTGTTCATATAGGCCTCGAACGTCAGGCGCTGCACATCGATGTCATGACATAGCGACACGAACCGCTCGCGTCGGTCGTCTGAGCGGTAATAGGCGTTTTGCATCGAAGCCAACACGCGGAAAACCGTCTTATGCTCTTTCAGGAACAGTCGCCGCGCCAGTTTGAGGTCGGAAACCTTGCCCGAGGCAAGGCAGGCTTGCGCAGCGGTTGCCGCAACCGTGCCACCTACCATCGCGTAGTAGATCCCCTCGCCCGAGCTTGGAGCCACCACGCCCGCAGCATCCCCAGCCAGAATGACGTCACGCCCGTTGTCCCAGCGATCCAATGGTTTCAGTGGAATTGGTGCGCCCTCGTGACGGATCGTGCGACACCCCTCCAAACCGGATGCGCTCCGCAGCTCCTTCGTCGCTTTCTTGAGGTCGAACCCGTTGATGCCGGTCCCCATACCTACGCTGGCGGTCTGGCCGTGAGGGAACACCCAGCCGTAGAAATCCGGAGAAATCGACCCGTCATAAACCACGTCACATCGGGTCGGATCATAGGCCTGCACCGCTTCCGGAGCTTCGATAATCTCATGATAAGCAATGACATAGGGGATCTTGTCACCACCGGGAACCTCGGCCCGCGCAACGTTTGACCGCGCTCCATCCGCACCGATGATCAGCCGCGTGGGCAGTTTCAACTCTTCCTTGCTCTGTTTTTCCCGATAGACAACCGACGGGCCGCACTCGTTGCGTTCAATTCGCAGGAATGTACCCGTACGGCGCTGCGCGCCAGCGGATTGTGCTCGCCGACGCAGGAACTCATCGAAATGCTCTCTGTCGACCATCCCGACAAATCCGTTTTCGATGGCAATATCCACCTGCCGCCCGGTCGGAGAGATCATGCGCGCCGTGTTGATCTTGGCCACCAGCTGTTCGTCAGGGATGTTGTAATCCTCGATCAAACGAGGCGGTATCGCCCCACCGCAAGGCTTGATCCGCCCGTCCCGGTCCAGCATGCAAACCTTATGCCCGGCGTTTGCAAGATCTTCGGCGGCTGTGGCTCCGGCTGGGCCGCCACCGACTACAACGACATCATACATGGCTATTCTCCCGCAACGACATGCGTATTACGCCGTGTTTCGTTAATGACTTGAGCGGCAAGGATTGCTGCCGCGACAAACAGGGCAGCTTCGGCGAGGAAGACCGCTCCGAACGCGTTTGCATCCGACATCGCAGACCGAAATACATCCGCCGCCGCTGCGCCCAGCAAACCTCCGACACCAGCGGCAATTGCTTGTGCTGCACCCCAAAGCCCCATGCGCGTGCCTTCTTGTCCACTGGCATGCTCACCGGCCAATTCCATCATGGCGCCGATCGCAGCCACAGCGAACATGCCATTGAAGAAGCCAAGCGCCACAACAGCCCATATCAGTGGGGCACCCGGCCCCATCTGGCCCATCGCGAAGATCACCCCCAGACTGACCGCCGAACCCAGGCAGCCTGCAACCACCCAACCACGCAGCGATCCGATCCTCAGCCCGGTTACAGCGATCCCGACTGAGAGCATCCCGAGGAATACCCCGCCGTTTTGTGCCCCAGACAGGGATGTGGATTCGCCCGGCGTATAGCCGAATACCAGTCCCGCATAGGGTTCTAAAATCAATTCCTGCATGAAGAAGGCGGTCATCGACAGGAAGACAAACACAGTGAACCTGCGTGCCGCATCATCCGCCCAGACGTCGCGCAGAGCGTCGCGGAATCGCAGCTTAGCTTTCGATGGCCGTGTCACGGCCTCTACGCCCGCCTCGATGCGCCATGTGGCCACAGACGTCAGAGCTACAGCGCCCAACCCGACACACGCGACGATGACAAGCAGTCTGGACGGGCTATACGGATCGAGCATCGCACCAACAGATGCGGCGGTAATCGCGATCCCGGCAATCATCATAAGCCATGTGATCGTTGCAGCAGCCGCGCGGCGGCGAGGCGCCGTGGCAGTAGCGAGTAAAGCCAGCAATGACGTGCCTGACGCGCCGACCCCCACGCCGATCGCTGTGTACGAGAGGACCGACAGGAACAGCGCTAACCAGAAGCTTTCGCCAAAGAGCGGAATGCAGAACGCCGCACCCAAAGCCCCAAAGGCAAGGATCGCCATGCCCCCGATAACCCATGGGGTCCTCCGCCCCGTCGCGTCCGACAGAAAGCCCCAATGGGGGCGAGAAATCTGAATACCGTAATGCAGGCCCACCAGCAGGCCCGGTAGGATCGCAGGCAGCGCCAGTTCGACCACCATCAGCCGGTTCAGGGTTGATGTGGTGAGAACTACGATGCTCCCCAAACACATCTGAACCAGACCCAGCCGGACAATTCCGATCCATGAGAGATATCCGGAGTTGCTCATACCAAAGCCTCCAATCCGCGCAGACCAAAGGCCGCGATCATCATGCCACTGACGTAAAGGGAAACACCAGTGCCGTTGTACCAAGGTGCCTTTGCTTTGGGGTCTTTCAGCAAGACGCGCATTGCCATCAGCTGACCGATCACTGCAGCCAGGATAGCCAAAGCAAAGATCGGTTGGCCCCAAAGCGTCAACAGAGCAATGACGGCCGTTTGCGGCACAATCATCATCCAACATGCCAAACGAGCAGCGCGCTCAGGTCCGAGTGTCACCGGAAGGGAGTTGATCCCCAATTGCCGATCACCCTCTAACGCCTTGAAATCATTTAGCGTCATGATCCCATGCGCGCCAAGCGCATAAAGCGCCGCGATGATCACGACTTGCAAGGAAGGTGCCCCAGCCGACAGAACCGCCGCGCCGGTGAACCAGGGCAGGCCTTCGTAACACAGGGCCACAAGGCCCGGACCCCACCAGCCTGAACGCTTCAGCCGTACGGGTTCAGCTGAATAGGCCCAGGCCGCAAGCACTCCAAACACGGTTGCGCCAAAGCCCCAGGGCCCCAACTGCCAACCGACCGCCAAGGCCAGAACGCTCATCGCGATGGCGATCCAAGCCCCCCACATACCGGGGATGCGACCCGACGGAATGGGGCGGTGGGGCTCGTTGATCTTGTCGACATGACGGTCGCACCAGTCATTCGCGGCCTGACTCATTCCGCAGACAATCGGACCGGCAAGGACGAGGCCCAATAGGATCAATCCGATCTGTCCAGATAACGCGCCGCCCGAGGAGACCACCCCGCACAAAAACGCCCACATCGGCGGGAACCAGGTGATGGGCTTGATCAACTCCAACGCCGCCAGTGGCTGCGGCCAGGAGGATGAGTGTAAATCTGTATTTGCGCTCATGTGTCAATCTTGATTGACAACTTGAGTCGATGCAAGAAAAACGCGCGCTACTCGCCGTCTTGTTTTTCCTGAATTCCCAGCTTGTGCAATTTGACGTATAGACTTTGGCGCGACAGGCCCAACATTTCGGCTGCGGCAGCCCGGTTATTGCCGGTTAACTCAATCGCCGTCTCAATGCACATGCGCTCGATCACATCCGTGGTCTGGGACACGATTTCCTTGAGATGTGCCGAACCTACCAGATCCACCACGTCCCCACCCGCCAGATTCTGACGATTGTTGACCGGCGCCCGCATCGCCTCGGACCGCGTTGCGTCCCGGATCACAAATGCGACGGATGGATTAGAGCGGCTGTTCAGATAGGAAACCGAGACCTCAGCAGCTGTCCAAACACCCACGTCGTTGCAAAACTTGGTCGCATATACGGACATGCGACCTGATTTCATTGCATTATCAAGCAGTACATTCAGGTCAATCTGACCGCGCGCCATGTATTCAGCTAGACTGGTTCCCCGCACATCTACGTGATGGGCAAAATCGACGAGCCTGAGAAATGCTTCATTTGCCGACTGAATGACACCCTTGCTATCCGTAAAAACAATCGCCTCAGCCCCCGTCCGGAACAGCCGAGCCAGATTGTCCGACAGCTGATCGCTGGCGTGTTCTTCAGTTGTACCAGATTCCAGACGACAGATCAGCATACGCTCCCCGCCGGCCCGGAAACTAATCGGCGTTATCGTTATGTCACTGCGCGTACGCTTGGCCTGAATGGTTACCTCAGCGTCGACCTCTGAAAGAGCCAGAGCCAAAATGTTCTGAACAAACTCGGAACGTCCGCGATCCTTGAATTCATTTGCAAAGGGCTGGCCCTGAAGCTGGTCTTTAGCGGCCCCTAACAGATGCGCGGCCGCGTCGTTCAAATCGCGAATACGCCCATCTGTGACCGACACCAACGCAAAAGCGTCACGCGTGACCGACATCAGCATGCGGTAGCGCGCGTCAAACTCACGCCGCTCCTCGTAGCCTTGCTCCAACGCCAGTTGAGCCTGAACCAATTGCTGCTGAGTTTCAGCGACTTGTCGCAAATCACGCCCAAGCATCAGGATGGCAGGCTCGCTATGTCCGACCGGATGTATCGAATATCGAACCGGATATTGCCAAGCCATTTTGTCCCGATGGTTCAATTCGACCTGCTGAATACTGGCGCTTTCGGCAGACTGCTTGAGTATGCGGTCCAGCTTGGGAAGGCACTCCTCGGTCAAATAGTCTGTCAGATTGTTGCCAACCCAATGATCCAGATCGCCGTAAGGGGCTCCGTTCTCGCTGACCAACGCGGCCATGACCACGCCCTCAGCATCTATGATCAATGCGATATCTGACGCTTCAGAAAGAACGCCCGCTAAGAACTCTGGTTCGATCATTGGCAGTGCGGCGATCTGCCAAGGGTTCGGCTTGCCCGACGTCATGTCATTGAGCCGCGAGAGGACCCGCACGATCCTTGGCGTTCGCCAGTCCGGCAAGCGCAACTTCGAAATTGGATGTGGTAATATCCGCGCCTGTTCCTGTTGAAGTCAACTTCACCTGCTTCTCTATTGCCCCGCCAATAACCAACCTTGGCGGCCGGTTTATTTCTGACCGAATACGTGTGATCAAACGTACCGCATTGTCAAGAGCCTGGGTTCCAGCACAGGAGATCAGCGCAGCATCAAACCGCCCCCGCCGAATGCATGATACCACTTCCTTTTGTTTGGCTCCGGCGATCAACTGAACGGAACATCCCATGCGGCGCAACTGCGACGTCATCACGACTGATCCGATCATGTGCTGCTCACCAGGTGCTATAGCGACAAGGATCGTGGGCTGCCCAGTATGACGCGGGCGCATGTCCCAGTTATCTGACAAGGCCTTGCACAGTGCATAGAGACGCGAAGACGCAAATGTCACCGTCGCGAAACTCGCTTCATCATCCACCCACATCTGACCAGCGCGACGAGCGGCTTCAGGGATGCATACGTCAATAATTTCGGACGATGACACACCAGTTTCCCTCAAGAAATCAATTGCCGTTTCTTGAGAAAAGCCTCCGTCGTACATCACCTCGGCAAACAGCCAATCTGTCACCTCATTGAGATCCAGCAACGACGGGTTCCGTGATTTCGAGTCAAGGGAACTCAAGACCTGCTTCGCAAACGCTTCAAGCTGGTTTTGATCCAGTGGTCGATTGCCTTGAAATGGATCGACAGGTGGCATCGGAGTATCCAATCCTTGCTAAAGGGCTGCGACTGGAATCGTTATTGGGGTGGTTAACTGACCTCGGATCAGTCTGGTTCAAGTGGACGGATTTGTCAAACTTAGTAGACATATTGTGGATATCTCCATCCGGAATGAATGCGGAATTTCATATTATCTCTTAATTTCAATGATATAATTCAGTATCCGAGTTGCAAATCCAGAAAGTCGTAGATTCTCTTCAACTTTTCCAGAGTGTAAGTTTTAATTGACACTTTCCAATCCAACCCTCTACGCTGGTGTAGAAGTTCAGGAGGGAGGCCACCATGGCGCGACCAGCCATGAGTACGCCTGGAACGCACCAGCTTTACACACCGGATCAACTGGCGCGTCGGGACAGCACATATTGGACGACCGTTCAGGGCATTCTGGCACCGCTGCAATTTGCGGTGTTTGTTGTCTCGCTTGGGTTGGTGCTGCGCTACCTTGCGACCGGTGAGGGATACGCGATCGCCACCGTTTCGATTGTCCTGAAAACGCTCGTTCTCTACCTCATTATGGTGACCGGCGCGATCTGGGAAAAAGTCGTGTTCGGACAGTATTTGCTGGCCCCTGCCTTCTTCTGGGAAGACGTTTTCAGCTTTCTGGTCATCGCCCTGCACACGACGTATTTAATTGCCCTTTCAACAGGTTGGCTAACACCGACGCAATTGATGCTGCTGACCTTGGCCGCGTATCTGGCCTATGTGATCAACGCCGGGCAGTTCCTGTGGAAGCTCCGCCGCGCGCGACTGCAGATGCAGGCCAGCGCATGAATACAGCAGCACCCATATCTTCGGGTTGCACCCAGACGCCAGTCCTGCGCGAACGCGGACAGCACGAGGTTTTCTGCGGCCTGACATCGATCATCTGGCTGCACCGGATGATGCCGGATTCCTTCTTTCTTGTGGTCGGCTCGCGCACCTGCGCGCATCTGCTGCAAAGCGCCGCTGGCGTCATGATCTTCGCCGAGCCGCGCTTTGGCACAGCGATTCTTGAAGAGACCGATCTGGCCGGCATGGCCGACGCGCAGCAAGAGATCGACCGCGAAGTTGACCGTTTACTGTCAAGACGGGCTGACATTCGCCGATTGTTCCTTGTCGGATCCTGCCCCTCCGAGGTGATTAAGCTGGATCTTGCCAAAGCGGCGGAACGCTTGAACGCGCGGTATGCGCCGAAGATCCGGGTACTGAATTTCTCCGGGTCGGGGATCGAGACCACTTTCACGCAGGGCGAAGACAGTTGCCTGGCCGCGATGGTTGCAGCGATGCCAAACAGCGACACCACGCAACTGGTTATCGCCGGTGGGTTGCCCGACGTTGTTCAGGATCAAATGCTGGACCTGCTGTCGAAGATCGGTGTGCCTCGTGTTCGGCTTCTCCCCAATCGATCCAGCGACCAAGAGTTTGGGATCGGTCCAAATACTCAGGTCGCTTTTGTGCAACCATTCCTGGGTGAGACCCATGACGTTCTGGTGCGCCGGGGCGCCCACCAAATCCGCGCGCCTTTCCCGTTGGGTGAGCAGGGTACAACTGCATGGCTGCATGCCGTTGCCGCCCGTTTCGGTATTTCGGCAGATCATGTGGACGCGGTTACTCAGTCCGCGCGCCTGCGAGCACAAAAAGCGATTGCGCAAGCCTCGGAACCGCTCAATGGGAAGCGCGTTTTTCTGATGCCTGACAGCCAGTTAGAGGTTCCGCTGGCACGTTTCCTTACGCGTGAATGCGGCATGGAACTGGTTGAGGTCGGCACGCCTTACCTGCACCGCGATCTGGTCGGCGAGGACCTTGCTGAAATCCAAAGCGACCCAACCCTGTCCGAAGGCCAAGATGTCGAAAAACAACTGGACCGGGTGCGCGCTGCGCAGCCCGATCTGACGGTTTGCGGATTAGGACTTGCCAACCCGCTCGAGGCCGAAGGGCTGGCGACCAAATGGGCCATCGAGTTGGTCTTCTCGCCCATCCATTTCTACGAACAAGCCGGTGATCTGGCTGGTCTGTTTGCCCGCCCGCTGCGTCGGCGCGGCCTTTTGGGGGTGGCTGCAGAATGAAGCTTTCGGTGTGGACATATGAAGGCCCGCCCCATGTGGGGGCTATGCGCGTCGCGACCGCGATGACCGGGCTACACTATGTTCTGCACGCGCCGCAAGGTGATACTTACGCTGATCTGCTGTTCACTATGATCGAACGTCGCAATCACCGCCCGCCGGTGACCTATACGACGTTCCAGGCGCGTGATTTGGGGTCTGACACTGCCAAGTTGTTCCGCGACGCCTGTCAGGCTGCGTATGACAGATTCCAACCACAGGCCATGATCGTTGGCGCCTCCTGCACCGCCGAGTTGATCCAGGACGATCCAGGTGGGCTGGGCGAAGCCTTGGGACTGCCCGTTCCGGTGATCCCGCTTGAACTGCCCAGCTATCAGCGGAAAGAGAATTTCGGTGCGGATGAGACCTTTCTGCAAATCGTGCGCTGCCTCGCCAAACCGACCGAGCGCACGAAACGCGTGTCATGCAACCTGATCGGTGCCACCGCGCTGGGGTTCCGACATCGCGATGACATCACCGAAATCACAGCCCTACTGAACGAAATGGGCGTCGAAGTTAATGTTACTGCCCCTTTTGGCGCGACACCGTCCGACATTACGCGCTTGGGGGCCGCACATTTCAACGTGCTGATGTATCCCGAAACCGGTGAAAGCGCCTGTCGCTGGATGGAACGGAACCTCGGCCAACCCTATACACGCATTATTCCCATCGGCGTCGGTGCGACGAGGGAGTTCGTCAATGAAGTGGCCGCGCTCGCCGGATGCGCACCGCGTCTGGATACCGACCGGCTGCGCCTGCCGTGGTACTCGGCCAGCGTCGACAGCACCTATCTGACCGGCAAACGCGTTTTTCTTTTTGGCGATGGAACCCATGTCGCTGCCGCCACCCGCATCGCTCGCGAGGAAATGGGATTCGAGGTCGTTGGCATCGGCTGTTTCAACCGCGAAATGGCCCGCCCGATCCGCGCGCTGGCCAAGGAGATCGGTGTCGAAGCGCTGATCACCGATGATTACCTTGAGGTCGAGGCGCAGATTTCGGACCTCGCGCCTGAACTGATCCTCGGCACGCAGATGGAACGCCACATCGGCAAGCGTCTGGGCATTCCCTGTGCCGTCATCTCAGCTCCGGTTCATGTACAGGACTTCCCCGCCCGCTATTCGCCGCAAATGGGTATCGAAGGCGCCAACGTGATCTTTGACACTTGGGTACATCCGCTGGTCATGGGGCTGGAGGAACACCTGCTGCACATGTTCCGCGAAGACCCCGAATTCAACGACGCCGCCGGCCCCTCGCATCATGCCCATGGGGCCAAGCAGGTTGCAGAAATAGCTGAATCCACCGGCGCCCAGATCATCTGGCTGGATGACGCCGAGCGTGAGCTGCGCAAAGTCCCCTTCTTCGTGCGCGGCAAGGCGCGGCGCAATACGGAAGCGTTTGCCGAGGCGCGGGGCGAGTCCGAAATCTCCGTTGAAACTCTTTACGAAGCCAAGGCCCACTATGCGCGATGACAGCCAGACATATCGGCCCTATCGCATCGCGATCGTGACGCTGGACAGCCACGCCGCCGGTCCGTGTGATCGGGTTCTGGCGCGACTGCAATCCGATTTTCCCGGCTTGGAACTTGAAGTGTTTGCCGCTGCGGAATGGGGCGAAGACCCGACTGCGCTTGAAGCCGCCCGACAAGGTGTCGCCAAGGCCGATCTCGTCATCGCCAATCTTCTGTTCCTTGAAGAACATATCAACGCAATCCTGCCCGCGCTTCAGGCCCGGCGCGACGATTGCGACGCGATGATCGGCATCATCGCAGACGCGCAGATCGTCAAGCTGACCCGCATGGGTGCACTGGATATGGCCGCGCCAACCTCAGGCGCTCTGAAACTGCTGCGTAGGCTGCGGGGCTCGTCCAAGCCATCCTCCGATACCGGCCAGCGCAAGATGAAAATCCTGCGCCGTTTGCCGCAGATCCTGAAGTTCATCCCCGGCAAGGCTCAGGACTTGCGCGCTTGGTTCATCACCATGCAGTACTGGCTTGGCAGTTCTGACGACAATATGGAGGCGATGGTCCGCTTTCTGATCAGCCGCTATGCTGATCGATCGGAATGGAAGAATGCTGAGGCTCCGGAACCACGCGAGTATCCCGATGCGGGGCTATACCACCCAGACCTGTCGCACCGAATCACCACCAACGTGCAAGACTTGCCAGGTCCCCGCAGACCGCGTGCGACCGTGGGCGTTCTTATGATGCGGTCATATGTGCTCAGTTCTGACACGGCGCACTATGACGCGGTGATCCGCGCGCTTGAGGCAAAAGGCTTGCGGGTGATCCCGGCTTTTGCAGGCGGGTTGGATGCGCGGCCCGCCGTAGACCAGTTCTTTCAAAAGGATGGTGCGCGCAAGATCGATGCCCTGTTGTCGCTGACCGGATTCTCGCTTGTGGGCGGCCCGGCTTACAATGATAATGAGAACGCGATCAAGGTTCTTGAAAACCTTGATATACCTTACGTTTCCGCACACCCGCTCGAGTTCCAAACGCTCGATCAATGGGCCGCCTCGCCGCAAGGGCTTGGGCCGATTGAAACCACTATGCTGATCGCCCTGCCCGAGTTGGATGGCGCAACCGTGCCGACCGTCTTTGCCGGGCGTCATGGGCCAAAGGGCTGCACCGGTTGTTCTCGGGCCTGCAAACCCATCGTCAGCAAAGCCATGGCCCCCTGCCCCGAGCGGATTGAGGTTTTGGCCGCCCGTATGGCTCGGTTAGCTGCTCTGCGCAAATCCCGCGCAGCCGAGCGCAAACTGGCGATTGTTCTCTTCGGCTTCCCACCCAATGCCGGGGCCGCTGGAACCGCCGCCCATCTGGATGTCTTCACGTCCCTGCTGAACACGATGCGGGCGTTGAGGGCGGATGGCTATGATCTCGACCCACCCGAAACGGTCGAAGATCTACGAGACGCCGTACTGGGTGGTAGCGCCGAAATTTACGGGCAGGAGGCCAACGTCGCTGCCAAGATCAGCGCCGATGACATCGTGCGCGATACGCCATGGCTGGATGAGATCGAGGCAAGTTGGGGACCCGCCCCCGGTCGGGTTCAGACGGATGGGCGCGACGTTTTTGTTCTGGGCCGTCAGTTCGGCAATATCTTCGTCGGTCTGCAACCGGGCTTCGGATACGAGGGCGACCCAATGCGCCTGCTGTTCGAACACGGCTTTGCCCCGACCCACGCCTTTGCTCAGTTCTACCTATGGCTCCGCAACAGCTTCGGCGCGGATGCCGTACTGCACTTTGGTATGCACGGCGCGTTGGAATTCATGCCGGGCAAACAAACTGGCCTCAGCGGGTCGGACTGGCCGGATCGCCTGATCGGAGACCTGCCGAACATCTACCTATACGCAGCGAACAACCCGTCCGAGGCCACTCTGGCCAAGCGCCGGTCGGGCGCGGTGACTGTCAGCCACTTGACGCCAGCGCTTTCCAGCGCGGGGCTGTACAAAGGGTTGGCCGAACTGAAAGACAGCCTGAGCCGCTGGCGTGCCCTGCCCCCCAACGCAACCGACCGCGCCGATCTTGAAACGTTGATTGTGGATCAAGCCGAGGCCGTGGATCTGGACGGAAAAGACCCAGCGGCCTTGTGGCACACGCTGCTGGATACAGAAGGTGCGCTGATCCCCGAAGGTCTGCATGTGGTCGGCCAACCGATGGCTGAGCACCAGCGCTCAGAATATCTGGACCTGCTCGATCTGGACACGACAGGTCGCGCCGAAATGGACACCGCTCTGGCCCGCGAAACCGAACTCCCCGCCCTGCTGCGCGCGCTGGAGGGTCGGTTCACATCGCCCGTCCCCGGCGGCGATCTGCTGCGCAACCCCGAAATTCTGCCCACAGGCCGCAACATCCATGCCTTCGATCCGTTCCGCATGCCCACAGCCTATGCCTGTCAGGACGGAGCGAAACAGGCGGAACTGCTGCTGAAAACCCATGATACCCTGCCGCGCAGCGTGGCCCTCGTGCTTTGGGGCAGCGACAACATCAAATCCGATGGCGGCCCCATTGGACAGGCTCTGGCCCTGATGGGTGCGCAACCCCGGTTCGACAGCTTTGGCCGTCTCTCCGGGGCGGACTTGATCCCTCTATCGGAGCTGGGCCGTCCACGGATCGACGTGGTGATGACCCTTTCGGGTATTTTCCGCGACCTGCTGCCCCTTCAAACCCGTCTGCTGGCCGAAGCCGCGCTGAAGGCCGCGCAAGCTGATGAACCGCTGGATCAGAACTTCATCCGCGCGCATTCGCTTGCCTATGCCGAGCGCATGAATGTGCCGTTGGAAGAGGCTGCCCTGCGCGTCTTCTCGAATGCCGAAGGAGCCTATGGTTCGAACGTCAATCAACTGGTCGACAGTCTGGCCTTCGTGGACGAGGACGAATTGGCCGACGCCTACGAGGCCCGCAAGGGTTTCGCCTATGACACCAACGGCAAAGCGAAAAAGAACACCAATCTGCTGCAACAAACGATGAAAGATGTCGAGGTCGCCTATCAGAACCTCGAATCAGTCGAGTTGGGTGTCACTACTGTTGACCACTATTTCGATACTCTGGGCGGTATCTCTCGCGCGGTGCGCCGGGCGCGGGGCTCGGACGTTGCGGTCTATATCAGTGACCAGACACGTGGCGACGGCAAGGTGCGCACGCTGGCCGATCAGGTGGCGCTGGAGACACGGTCCCGCTCGCTGAACCCGAAATTCTACGAAGGATTATTGAAGCACGGCGCCGAGGGCGTTCGCCAGATCGAGGCGCATGTGACCAACACACTGGGCTGGTCGGCCACCACCGGTCAGGTGGAACCTTGGGTGTATCAGCGCATCTCGGAAACATTCGTGCTGGATGAAGACATGCGCAACCGGCTGGCCGACCTGAACCCGGTCGCCTCCAGCCGCATGGCCAACCGCCTGCTCGAGGCCAGCGATCGCGCTTATTGGCAACCCGATGCGGAAACCCTCGACGCGCTGCAACGTGCGGCAGACGCGTTGGAAGACCGGATGGAAGGGATTGCCGCGGAATGAGGAACACATCATGAGCCCATTGGACAAAAACCCTCCGAACCTGACTGGCCTTGATGGTGAAGGCTCAGTTCAGGTGCACCAGGACCCCACAGCGCGGATCGAAGGGGCCAAGGTGTTCTCGGTCTACGGCAAGGGCGGAATCGGGAAATCCACTACAAGTTCCAACCTGTCAGCCGCGTTCTCGACCTTGGGCAAACGAGTGCTGCAGATCGGGTGCGACCCGAAACATGACAGCACCTTTACCCTGACCGGGTCCCTGGTGCCGACCGTGATCGACATTTTGAAAGAGGTTGATTTCCACCCCGAAGAGTTGCGCCCCGAGGATTTCGTGTTCGAAGGCTGGGGCGGCGTGCAATGTGTCGAGGCCGGTGGCCCTCCGGCAGGCACAGGTTGCGGTGGGTACGTGGTTGGGCAGACCGTGAAGCTGCTGAAACAGCATCACATGCTGGACGAGACCGATGTCGTGATCTTTGACGTTTTGGGCGATGTAGTCTGCGGTGGGTTCGCAGCACCTCTGCAACATGCCGACCGGGCGGTAATTGTCACTGCGAACGACTTTGATTCGATCTATGCGATGAACCGGATCATCGCTGCTGTTCAGGCGAAATCCGCCAATTACAAAGTCCGTCTGGCCGGGTGCGTCGCCAATCGCAGCCGCGACACGGATGAGGTAGACCGCTTCTGCGATCAGGTCGGCTTCAAGCGCATCGCGCATATGCCCGATGTCGACGCCATCCGCCGTTCGCGCCTGAAGAAGAAAACCCTGTTCGAGATGGATGATGACGAGGACATCGTCCGCTGCCGTGCTGAATATGTCCGGCTGGCTGAGACGCTTTGGAACGGGACTGAGGCATTGGCGCCTGAACCTCTGCCAGACCGGGAAATCTTTGAGCTGTTGGGGTTTGACTGATGACCTATGAAGCCACACGCGCTCGGGTCGAAACCTATTTCGACCGTACCGCCACCCGCACGTGGGAGCGGCTGACCAGCGATGCGCCTGTTTCAAAGATCCGCCAGACTGTGCGCGAAGGCCGCGATCAGATGCGCAACCGCCTGTTGGAGGGGTTGCCCGCAGATCTGACGGGACGTCGTGTTCTGGATGCGGGCTGTGGTACTGGCCAATTGACCGAAATCCTTGCTGCACGTGGGGCCGAGGTGGTGGCCATCGACATTTCCCCTGCCCTGATCGACATCGCCCGCGCGCGCTTGCCCGCGGCGCTGCAGGACCAAGTCGATTTCCACGCGGGCGACATGCTGCATGAGCCCAACGGCCCGTTTGATCAAGTCTTCGCCATGGACAGCCTGATCTACTATGACGCCGACCATATCCGTGACGCGGTGGATCGCTTCGCAGGTCACGGCGCAAACGTCCGGTTTACCGTGGCTCCGCGCACGCCTCTGCTGGCCGCCATGTGGTACGCAGGCAAGGTTTTTCCGAAAAGCGACCGCTCTCCAACTATGGTGCCCCACAATACCAAGGTGCTGACCCGTAGGCTCGATGATGCCGGAACGGTCCGCGATCTGGGTCGCGTTAATTGTGGCTTTTACATCTCTCACGCGCTGGAGGTTGCTTTATGAGCCAGCGCCCCTCGCCCTTCACCCGGATACCGGCCGAGTTCCTGCCCTTCGCAGATGCCGCCAGTGCGGACCTGCCGATGGGCCAGTTGCTGCGGCTGTCGCTATTCCAAGTGTCGGTCGGGATGGCCTCGGTCATGTTGCTGGGCACGCTGAACCGCGTGATGATTGTCGAGTTGGGCGTGGCCGCCACGGTCGTTGCCATCATGATCGCCTTGCCGGTCCTGATTGCGCCCTTCCGCGCTCTTCTGGGCTTCCGCAGTGACACCCATCGCAGCGCGATTGGTTGGAAGCGCATCCCGTACCTGTGGTTCGGCTCGATCTGGCAGATGGGCGGGCTGGCTGTGATGCCGTTCGCACTGCTGGTCTTGGGCGGCCATTCCACGCTGCATGTCCCTTACGCCGGTGAGGCGCTGGCGGCGATTTCTTTCCTAATGGCCGGCCTCGGGATCCATATGACGCAAACCGCCGGTCTGGCGTTGGCCTGTGACCGGGCCACGCCCGAAACGCGGCCCAAGGTCGTCGCCCTGCTTTACGTGATGTTCCTGATTGGCATGGGGGCTTCGGCCCTGATCGTCGGCTGGCTGCTGCGCGATTTCTCAGACCTGCGCCTGATCCGCGTGGTTCAGGGCGCGGCAGTGGTTGGCATGGTATTGAACCTGATCGCCCTCTGGCGGCAGGAAAAAGTCCGCCCCATGAGCGCCGAAGAACGTGCAGCGCCTCGACCCCGGTTCAGCGATGCCTGGTCCGATCTGCTAAGCGGAGGTCAAGCTGGGCGCCTGCTGGCGGTCGTCTTCCTGGGCACCATGGCTTTCAACATGCAGGACGTGCTGCTTGAGCCTTATGGCGGTGAAATTCTTGGCCTTTCGGTCTCGTCCACGACCGTTCTGACGGCCATGTGGGCCACCGGAGCACTCGCAGGGTATGGGCTGTCCGCGCGCCTCCTCGGGCTGGGTCGCGATCCGATCCGCCTCTCCTGCGGTGGCATCCTGGTCGGGATCGCCGCGTTCAGCGCTGTGATCTTCTCGGCCCCGATGCAGGCCCCGCTGTTGTTCTTCACCGGCGCCGGACTGATCGGCTTTGGCGGGGGTATCTTCGCCGTTTGCACTCTGATCTCAACCATGTCCCTGCCAGAACAGGGCTTTGCCGGGCGTGGCTTGGCCTTGGGGGCATGGGGTGCTGCGCAAGCAACCGCCTCGGGGCTTGCTATCGCCCTTGGCGGCGCACTGCGTGACATCGTCAACATACAAGCGCTGCAGGGCAACCTCGGCACCGCACTGAATTCGAACGCGACGGGTTATTCCGTCGTCTACCACACTGAAATCGCTTTGCTTTTCATCACACTCATCGTGCTTGGGCCGCTGGCGACGCGCAAACGTCGGGCGACTGGCCCAACCGGTCTGCCGGAGTTCCCGACATGATGCGCAAAACACTGAATGAAAGGATCACGGCATGACCCAGACCTTTTTCGGAGAATTCGACCTCGCCAGCCTGTCGATCTGGCTTTTCTGGGTCTTTTTCGCCCTTCTGATCTTCTACATCCAGCGGGAAAACATGCGCGAGGGCTTTCCTCTGGTCGATGACGACGGTGAGGAAGCGCCCAATCAGGGTCTGTTCCCGGTCCCGGATGACAAGACCTTCAAACTGCCCCACGGGCGCGGAGAGTTGACTGTTCCCAGCGGCCAACGCGGTGATCGCGATAATCTGGCACTGGAACGCACAAACGCCGCTGGAGGGTATCCGTTCGAGCCCACCGGCAACCCGATGGTCGACGGTGTGGGGCCCGCCGCCTGGGCTCCGCGACGCGATATTCCGGAGCTGGACGGCCATGGACACCTCAAACTGCAGCCAATGCGCAAACTTGAGGCATTCTCGCACGCCGCAGGCCGAGACCCGCGCGGCAAACCCGTTGTGACCGGCGACAATCAGGCCGTCGGCACCGTCACCGACATGTGGGTCGACGTACCTGAGCAACTGGTCCGCTATCTCGAATACGAACTGGACGCGGAACATGGCGGCGGCACCCGGTTGGTGCCTTTGACCATGGCGCGCATCTGGTCGAACCGGGTCAAGGTCCGCTCGATCTTTGCCGAGCATGTCAAGGACGTGCCGCAGATCGCGGACCCCGATCAGGTCACCCTGCTCGAGGAAGAGAAAATCAGCGCCTACTACGCCGGCGGCACGCTTTACGCCAGCGAAGCCCGGCAAGAGCCGCAGATCTAAGGACAGGAGCCACCCGCATGTCACATGACGATTTCGCAGTCGAACCGGTGCCGGGCCTACCGGAACGCCCGCCCGAGGGTGAGGTGATCCTTTGGCAGGGTCGCCCGCACTGGTGGGCGCTTGCGAAATCCTCTGTCAGTGTCTTGTGGGTTGCGGGCTATTTTGCGGTCCTGACGCTCTGGCGCTTTGTCTCGGTGGTGGACCTGATGCCACTGGATCTGGCCATTGCTGCGTCGCTGCCCTTCGTGATCCTTGGGGCCGTAACCTGCGCGCTTCTCGTCCTGTTTTCGGTCATTCAGGCCCGGTGCACGATGTACACGCTAACCAACCGTCGCGTAGCCATGCGGATCGGCGCCGCGCTGACCATCACGCTGAACCTGCCATACTCGAAAATCGCCAGCGCAGATCTGGACCTGCGCAAGGATGGCACCGGCACGATTGCCCTTACGCTGCAAGGCCCGACACGATTCAGCTATCTGCTCTGCTGGCCACATGTCCGGCCGTGGCGCTTCAACACCCAGCCTGCACTGCGCTGCATCCCTGATGCCGAAAACGTTGCGCGCATCTTCGCAGATGCCGCCGAGGCGCAGGTCAGCATCCCGCGCGTCGAGCGCACCATGAACCCAATCGCGGCGGAATAGGAGAACGGCATGACCGATACCCAAACCCATAGCCAAGACCGCGAGTTGATCCCGCGCGCGCTGCTTCGGGCAATGGGGCTGTTGGTTTGTGCTGTTCTGGCCATTGTCACCTATGCGCGTATCGCCGATGTGCCACTTTCGGCGACGCCTCCGGCGGCGGAAATCACGCATGAGCGCGCGATGATCCTGATCAGCGATGGCGTCAGCGGTGCCGTCAGCGTGATGTCGCCCGAAGGCGTGGTCATCGCCCGGCTGGACGCCACCCAGGGCGGCTTTGTTGCGGGTGTCGCCCGGGTCATCGACCGCAACCGCGCGCAGGCCAATCTGCCTGCGCACACCCCCGTCATCGTAACGCGCCGCGCCAATGGCCGTCTCGATATCACCGATCCCGTAACGGGATGGAGCGCCGACCTCATGGGGTTTGGTGCCGATAATGCCAGTCGTTTCGCCAGACTTCTGGATCAACCTTGAAAGGAAGCCAACATGGGACTTTTGACGAAAGACTTTGAACGCGCGCCCTGCACAATCGAGGTGAGCCACAAATTCGAGAGCCTGCACGCCCATGTCAGGTTCGACAACGGTGCCGTGATCTATCCCGGCGACGAGGTGCAGGTGAAGGGTCCTGAAATCATGGCCCCGTTCGGTGAGATCGTCATTGAACAGCGCGAAGCAACAATCATCCGCGCCAGCCTGCTCGAACGTCTCTGGACCCGCCTTACGGGCGATTTCGAAGTGATGGAGCTGTGCGAATTCTCCTTCTCTGAGGAGGTCACGCTATGAATATGCAATCCAAACACACCGCCGACGCCACCACGGTCGAAGAGGGCCTGGCCATCGCTGCCGAACAGGACGCAATCTACGACGACGAGATGGCGACCGAGACGGCGATGCAGAACACTCTGCTGACGCCGCGCTTTTACACCACCGACTTTGATGAGCTGGATGCCATTGATGTCTCCTCGGTGCGCGAGGACTGGGACGGGCTGATCGCTCAGATGCTCTCAGACCCGAACAAGGGACACTTCAAGAAGAACGAAGATTGGGACCAGATCGACTGGGACGGCATGGATCCGCAGCTCAAGAAGGAATTCATCGACTTCCTGATCTCGTCCTGCACCGCCGAATTCTCGGGCTGTGTGCTGTACAAAGAAATGAAGCGGCGTGGGAACAACAAGGACATCACCCAGCTGTTCCAACTGATGGCTCGGGATGAGGCGCGCCATGCGGGTTTCATCAACGATGCGCTGCGCGAGGCCGGGTTACGGGTGAATCTGGGCTTCCTGACCCAGAAGAAGAAATACACCTATTTCCGGCCCAAGTTCATCTACTACGCCACCTACCTGTCGGAAAAAATCGGCTACGCCCGCTACATAACTATCTTCCGCCACCTTCAGGCTAACCCCGAACATCGGTTCCACCCGATCTTCAAGTGGTTCGAAGAGTGGTGCAATGACGAGTTCAGCCATGGCGAGGCGTTTGCTTTGCTGATGAAGACCGACCCAAAGCTGACCTCGGGCGTCAATGTGCTGTGGATCAAGTTCTTCCTGACCGCCGTCTACGCGACCATGTTCGTGCGCGACCATCAGCGGCCAGCCTTCCACGAGGCATTGGGCGTCGATCCGGATTGGTATGCCCACGCGGTGTTCGAGAAGACCAGCGAGCTCAGCAAGCAGATCTTCCCGATCACGCTGGATATCGACGATCCACGCTGGCTCAAGAACTGCCGTGCGCTGTATCGGGCCAACGCAGACATTGCCAAGGCGAAGGAGCGCGGTGGCATCGCGGGTAAAATCGCTCAGCTTTGGGGTTCGCTCCGCGCCGGACGCGCCTTTGTCGCGCTGTATTTCATCCCGGCGAAAAAGCATCAGGTTCCGACCAAAACAAGATTGGAGCCCTGCTACTGATGACCCTCGCCCCCTGGATCGCCGCGCCCATTGCGCTTTTCCTCTGGTGGTTCTCCACCGGGGCGATCCTGTGGGTGGTCCGCCGCAGCGTGGGAGGGCGCAGCCGCGCGGCGCTGTGGTCCCTGCCCGTGCTCATCGCCGGGCTGGCCGGGTTCTGGCTGTCGCTGGGCGATGACAGCACCGGCTCGATCTATCTGGGTTTCACAAGCGCTTTGGCAATTTGGGGCTGGATCGAACTGGCCTTCCTCTGCGGTATGATCACCGGACCCAACGCCTATCCCTGCCCCGCCGACGCGCCGTTTTGGGAGCGTTTTATCCGCGCCTGGGGCACCATTGCTTATCACGAGATGCTATTGGTCCTGATCACTATCGTGCTGGCGCTGATCAGTTGGAGCCAGCCCAACACCGCCGGCGCTTGGTGCTTCGGCATCCTCTTCGCCGCACGCATCTCAGCCAAGCTGAACCTGTTTTTTGGCGTGCCGAAATTCAATGCCGAGTTTCTGCCAGATCACCTGTCTCATCTGCCCAGCCACTTCCGCATCGCACGGATGAATTGGTTTTTCCCGATTTCCGTATCGCTGCTTTCCGTCGCCGTCGCCCTGTTCATGGCGCGCGCCGGACATGCTGCGACCGACCCTATCAAGACAACGCAAATCTTGTTGGCCAGCCTCACCGGTTTGGCCTTGCTGGAACATTGGTTGCTGGTTCTGCCGTTGCCCGACGCCAAGCTTTGGCGCTGGATGCTGCCGGACCCGAAACCGCTCACCATGAATACCGAAAGGGAGGGACGTCATGGAATTTGACAAGATGTTCAACACACAGCTGGATCAGCTGAAAGAGGAAGGCAATTACCGGATCTTTGCCGAGCTTGAACGGCTCTGCGGTGCGTTCCCGACCGCGAAATCTCATGTCGAAGACAGCCCCGACAAGGTCACTGTCTGGTGTTCGAACGACTATCTGGGCATGGGTCAGAACCCGAAAGTGCGCAAGGTGATGAAAGATGTCATCGACTCTTGCGGTGTGGGTGCCGGGGGCACCCGCAATATCTCTGGCACGAACCACCATCACGTCCGGCTCGAGGCCGAGCTAGCCGATCTGCATGGTAAAGAGGCCGCGCTGGTCTTTACCTCGGGCTACGTGTCGAACTGGGCGTCGCTGTCGACCCTTGGCAGTCGTCTGCCCGACGCGGTGATCCTGAGCGATGAGCTGAACCACGCCTCGATGATCGAGGGCATTCGCCATTCGCGGGCCAAAAAGGTCATCTGGAAGCACAATGATCCCGAAGACCTCGATCGCAAGCTGGCGGCCCTCCCTGTCAACAGCACCAAGATCGTGGCGTTCGAGTCGGTCTATTCGATGGATGGCGACATCTGTCCGATGAAAGAGATCGTCGAAGTGGCCGAAAAGCACGGCGCTCTGACCTATCTGGATGAGGTTCACGCCGTTGGCCTCTACGGTCCGCGCGGCGGAGGCATTAGCGAACAGGAAGGTCTGGCAGATCGCATCACCCTGATCGAAGGCACCTTGGGCAAGGCTTACGGCTGCGTCGGTGGCTATGTCACCGGGTCCGAGGCGCTGTGCGATTTCCTGCGCAGCTTTTCAAGCGGGTTTATCTTCACAACCGCCCTGCCTCCGGCGGTTGCAGCAGCAGCGACCACCAGCATCCGGCACCTGAAGACCAGCAATACCGAACGCATGGCCCAACGGCGTCAGGTAAAACGTCTGCGTGACAAGCTGGACGCCTATGGCATCCCGCATATGGACAACCCCAGCCACATTATCCCGGTGTTGATCAAGGACCCGGTCAAATGCCGGATGCTGTCCGATATCCTGATGCGCGACTACGGCATCTACGTGCAACCGATCAACTATCCGACTGTCCCGAAAGGAACTGAGCGGTTGCGATTTACACCGTCGCCCTTGCACAGCGATGACGATATCGACCGCCTGGTCGAGGCGTTGATGGTGCTTTGGAAGCAGTGTGCTTTGGCGCACGCGGTTGCCTGATCTCATTGTGCGCAAAATTGACTTTGAGACTGATGCTCTAACTTAAGAGAACTTCGGAGGAGGAAATACAGATGAAAAGAATCCTGTCTGCCGGCGCAGCACTGGCAGCTTTCGCGGGTCCCGTTTTTGCCGAGGGGGACGCTGAGAAAGGCGCAAAGAATTTCAATAAATGCAAAGCCTGCCATGTCATTGTCGATGACGCTGGCGAAGAAATTGTAAAAGGCGGCAAGACCGGGCCCAACCTGTATGGTGTCGTGGGCCGGACTGCCGGGACATATGAAGGCTTCAACTACTCGGACTCGATGGTCGCGGCAGGAGAAGCCGGTCTGGTCTGGGAAGAGGCAGACTTTACCGCTTATGTGGCTGATCCGTCCAAATTCCTGAAGGAATACCTCGACGACACCAGCGCGCGTGGAAAAATGACATTTAAACTGCGCAAAGAAGATGAGGCCGCCAACATCTGGGCTTATCTGAACTCGGTCGGCCCTCAGACCTAACGGGCAGCAGGGAAAGAGATGACCTTTGTCTCGCGAGCGTAAAGCCCGCGGACAACATCTGCGATATCCCGCGCGGTCATTCCCGCATCTTCATACATCTCACTCGGCGCGGCCTGCTCGATAAACCTGTCGGGCAGCGTGACCGTACGCATCTTCAGGCCACGATCCAAAGCGCCCGAATTCGCCAGATGTGACAGGACATGAGCGCTGAACCCGCCCTGCGCGCCCTGTTCCACTGTGACGATTGCGCTGTGGCGGGCAGCCAGTTCCGCCAGCAACTCTGTATCGATTGGCTTGGCGAATCTTGCATCTGCAATCGTTGGTTGGTGCCCCTGATCAGCCAGCATACCTGCCGCCGCCATACACTCGGCAAGATGTGCGCCCAGTGAGAGGATGGCCACGTCTTCGCCCTCGCGAACGATCCGCCCTTTGCCAATGGGAAGGATCTCTCCGCGTTCGGGAAGCTCTACGCCCACCCCTGCCCCACGCGGGAAGCGAACAGCCGACGGCCCTTCATCACGGGATAGCGAGGTTGCAATCATGTGGCGCAGCTCAGCTTCATCCGATGGGGCCATCACAACAAATCCGGGCAGGCTGCACAGATAGGTCAGATCGAAAGCCCCCGCATGGGTTGCCCCATCGGCCCCAACAAGGCCCGCGCGGTCAATCGCAAAGCGGACTGGCAACCCCTGTAAAGCAACGTCATGTACGACTTGGTCATACCCGCGCTGCAGGAAGGTCGAATAAATGGCGCAGACGGGCTTTAGACCACTGGCCGCCATCCCGGCCGCAAAAGTGACGGCGTGTTGTTCGGCGATGCCAACATCGAACACACGACCAGGGAACCGGTCAGCCATCGTTTTGACCCCGGTCCCGGCCGGCATTGCAGCGGTCACCGCAACGATAGACGGATCTCGGCTGGCTTCGTCTGTCAGGGTGTCGCCGAACACCGAGGTATAACTGGGCGCGTTGGCCTTAGCTTTATTCATTGCCCCTGTTGAGACGTCGAACTTGGACACGCCATGATACTTATCTGCGCTATTCTCGGCGGGGGCATAGCCTTTGCCTTTGACAGTCACGCAGTGGATAAGGACCGGCCCGGTCGCGCGCGCCCTCGCGGCGCGCAACACGGGCAAGAGCTGTTCCATGTCATGCCCATCGATGGGACCGATATAGTCGAAACCCAATTCCTCGAACAGCGTACCTGCGCCCGGCAGCCCCGACACCAGCTGTCGCGCCCGGCGCATTCCGGCACGCACCGGTGGAGGCATGGCGGCCTCGAACCCTTCGGACAGGGATTGCATCCGTGCCAGAGGTTCCGAGGCATAGAGCCGCGACAGATAGGTCGACATTGCACCGACTGGCGGAGCGATGCTCATCTCGTTGTCATTCAGGATTACGAATAACCTCCGCCCTTCACAACCCGCGTTGTTCAGCGCTTCATAAGCCATACCCGCGCTAATCGAGCCATCACCTATCACCGCAATCGCATCCCCTGTTGGCATGCCCATATCGCGACCAATCGTGAACCCTAACGCTGCGCTGATCGAAGTAGAACTATGCGCTGCTCCGAATGGATCGAACACGGACTCTGAGCGTTTGGTAAAACCGCTTAGCCCGTTTTTTTGGCGCAAGGTCCGCATCCGGTCCCGCCGCCCAGTCAGCACCTTATGCGGATAACACTGGTGACCTACATCCCAGATCAGCTTGTCCATTGGCGTATTAAACACAGCATGCAATGCAACAGTCAGCTCAACCACGCCCAGCGAAGACCCCAGATGCCCGCCGGTTTCCGAGACAATGTCGATCACCTCATCTCTTAATTCTCCGGCAATCCCCGCCAATTCCGCATCGCTCAGCATCCGCAGATCAGCAGGGCCGGCAACGCGATCCAAAAGGGGTGTGTCTGGGTGTGTCATGGCCTTACTCCGGTCAGTCGACCGGCGATCTGCGCAGGATGGAACGCACGCCCGTGCAGATCACCGGCCAAGGTTCTGTCGCCACAGAACAGTTGCGAGGCACTTTACGCCCCTTGCGCGGACCGAGGAAGCCACGGGGTCCGTGCTGCGTCAGGGCCTTGCCGGTCATGGGGAGACGGCTGGCCCTATTCGTATTCTGGCGCCTCTGACGTTGTCAGTTCCGGCCAGTCCGCGATCATATTCATGCCTTGTAGCGGCTGCTGATAGCCCTTGTGACAGGTCCGGCACGCCGCTTTGGGCGCGTCCTGATGGATCGGCCCCAGTCGCTCTTCCGGGTAAAGCTCGCCCAGCGGCACCAGGTAATCATTGTTCAACTCCTGCACCATTGCGATGCCAAGGCTGGCGGTAGCCCATTGCGGGGTGACCTCGGCCGTGTCGTAGAAGGCGCGGCTGTTGTGGCAAAACACGCAATTCACGCCCAAGGAGTTGTCGATATAGTTCATCAGGGAATAGGTGCGTTCGGTATCCTGAATGGACCGGAAGCCTTCGTCTGCGGGCGATCCTGCAACGCGGGATTCCAAGTCATGTACACCAATGATCCCGTAATCCAGAAGGTAGGTTTCCAGCGCATCTGACGGCAGCGATGTTGACTGGCTTTGCACCGTGGCACGGTTCTGTACCGCACCCCATCCCGTCATCGCATCGACGACTGGAGTGATGCGGAACCAGATGTCGCTGGGCACGTTCTGACCTCGGTGGCAGGTATAGCAGTTCACGCCGACTTCTTTGTTGGCGTTGACATGCCCGTCCCAGTTTTCATTGATGTTCTGGGTCATCTGGATCATGCGTCGGGAAACCAGTTTGGTGTAGAGATTATCCTCGCCATAGGTTTCCAGATCCCCATCGCCATGACAGTAAGCGCAGCCTTGCTCAGGCGAGACCCAGAAGGTCATCGCCGTCATCAGGCGATTAAAGTTGTCTTCAGTCAGATCACCGAGCACCTGCACGTTTTCGTAGACATCCCGGGCCAGAACGTCTCCAGGCTGCGGGGGATAGGGTTCTTCGGTCAGGTATTCCTCGATTGTTGGATCGGGACGTTCGGCATCCCTGATGAATTCTGTCACCGACATACCGGTCCCACGCGGGCCGGTCTGGATGCTTTTGGTAGCAAAGGGCTGGCCGAAGGCCACCAGCATCGCAGCGATGAAGATCGCGCCGCCCAGCGCGCCGACAAGAATGGCAGGGCCAAAGACGTCCGTTGGGTTGTTTTTGTTCCACTCATCGAACCACTTAGGAAACATCTCAGTTCTCCTGCCCTAGGAAGCCTTCGTACGTGCCAAAGGCTTCGTATCCGTATGATCCGTCATAAGCGGGGGCGAAGTTGTGTTCCTGAGCCCAGATGAACCAGTTGTCGACCACCGTGCCGGTCAGCAGGATGCCAATTCCACCGGTGATCGGGGTAAGCACCGCAAACCACCAGGCCCAGCGGTGGATACCCTCCATCGTGGCATTGAATCCCATCGTCCAGCGCCAAAACAGCGCCGCACGTTCCGAGGCGGTACCGCGATCCACGATCTGCTCCAACTCGCGGTCGCCGCCAAAGCGTGTAACCGCCAAGATCGTCGCCCCGTGCATGGCAAACAGCAGGGCCGAGCCATAAAGGAACACGATCGAGAGGCAGTGGAACGGGTTGTAATACAGGTTGCCGTATCGGATCGAGAACGCGGTGGTCCAATCCAGATGCGGGAAGATGCCATAGGGTACCGCTTCGGACCAAGACCCCATCAGGATTGGACGGAACAGCCCCAGCACCAGGAACAGCCAGATGGCTGACGCAAAGGCCCAGGCCACGTGCTTACCCATCTTGTGTTCCGCCGCCAGCGCATAGGTGCGCAACCACCAGGACAAGACCGAGACCAGTAGGAAAAAACTGGCGATGATATACCAGCCGCCGTCACTCAACGGCGGGATTGTAAGACCATACTCCGGGCTGGGCGGCTCAAGCGCCAACCAGAAGCCTTGGCGCAGAAACTCTGAAATAGACCAGTTGACCTGCGCCAGCATATTCAGACCGATGATATTGAGCCACAGGATGCCCGTCGCAATGCTGACAACACCGAAGGTGCCCAGGTAAATCGGCCCAAGTTGCGCGTTGCCAAGCCAGCCCACGAGTTTCGAGAAGAACGGTTTGCCGATACGCTCACGGCCCATCCGGCGGTTGTCATCCATGCCCCATTCGGGCTCGCCCTGGACCTGCACTTGGGTAAAAATGTTCTGATACTCAATCATGGATCACATCCCCGCCTGCGAGGGCCAGATCGGCAGTTCAAGCCACCAGTTCCACCATTCGGGCCAGCCCTTCGTCCATACGGGCCCCGAGATGATGATGCACACGGCCGAGAAGAAAACCGCGTTGATGGCCAACAGAAATCCGAGACGGTGAATGCCCAGCGTCCCGATCGAGTACCCGATGAAATCGCGAAAGAACGTGTCTTCATGATCGGGCGTTTTCATCTCTTCACCCTTTTCCGGATTGGCCGCCGACAAGATCAGCGCGCCGTGTAGGGCAAGGGCAAAGGTGGTGGTAAAAAACAGCGTCACGGCCAGCATATGGGCCGGGTTGTAGTGAAAATGCAGATAGGCGTAGCCGGTGTTCGAAACCCAATCGAGATGGCTAAAGATGCCGTAGGGGAACCCATGCCCCCACGCGCCCATCAGCAGCGGGCGGAACACAACCAACGTGACATAAGCCAGAATGGCAAAGCTGAAAGCGAAAGGCACATGATAACCCATCCCCAGTTTGCGACTGATTTCGACCTCGCGCAGAGCCCAACTGACGAACGCGCCCACCGCGCAGAAGGTTATGATCTGCCACAACCCGCCTTCCATTAACGGGGCCATACCAAGCCCATAGCTCAGGTCAGGTGGGGCGATGTTGATGAGCCAAGGGTTGAACGTGCCCTGCATCGCTGCGCCCCAGAAGATCAGGATCGTGCCGAGTGCAGAAAAGAAAACGGTCGTAACGCCGAAGAAGCCCACGTAGAACGGGCCGAACCAGAAATCAAACAAATCTCCGCCGATCAACGTCCCACCCCGGACACGGTATTTCTTTTCAAAACTCAGCATCGCCATTGTCTTGCTCCGACATTTTCGGTCCGTGCCGGGTGCCAGTGTCCCGGTCTGCGCCGCGGGCGAGTCATGCCGCCCGCGGCAGTCTCTCAGTCCATCACGCGATGCCGCCGATCGGGTTCAGAACCCGGCGGTTGATGCCGCGTTCTCAAACCAGTTGAGACCGCTGCTAAGCACTACGAGATGGATCATGACGGCGAGCAGGAAGAGGAATACGCCTTGCGCCACAAAGACGCGACGCGGATCGAAGATCAGCCAAATCTTGTAAAATTTTGCCATTGTCGATCCCTCCTCAGAACCACGGAGCCCAGATGTAGGTTGCGATATGTGCAACCAGCGCAACGATCGCGAACAGCCATAGGCCGCTCATGTAGACCGAATGCAGCTCCTGAGCTTGCTCGTCGGTAAGACCTGTGAAGGACAGGTCGTCATTATCAGCCATAAAGAACCTCCGGATCATTATGCTGACGCCGCTTACCCAGCGGCTGGGCCCCGTCCCGCGTGGTGCGGGCCGGATCTCGGGTCGCCGTCATCTGGAAAAGATGATTGGCGTGATCCTGTCGGCCTCGGACCAGGCCCGCGCCAAAGGTCCACGCAGGTTCAGCGTGCGGCGGCGCAGGGACAGCCTGATCCATTCGATCATCGCGAAGGGGATCGAAATCAGGAACAGGATCGTGAAGTAGAAAATGAACTCGGGCGGGCGCTGTGTCCGCTTTTTGTCCGTGTCACTGTGTGAATTCAGGGTTGCTGCTGGCACAGGTCTCCTCCTTCGGTTGGATCAGTTTTGGAACGCGCGGGGTCCAACGCCTGAACGGTGCTGGCAAAGACGCGCGCGTCCCCGTTGGATAGGGCCGCCTTCTCTGCGGCGTCGCGCAGGGATTTCGCGGCGGAAATGCGGGTGAGAACGGGGTGAGTTTCCAGAATGCGTTCCAGCGCTGCGCTGGCACCCTCGTCCCACGGCAATTCGGTGCGTTGCGTGGCCGGTGTAGCTGGCCCCGCATCCATTTCGGTGCCAAGCGGCAGGATGTGGAACAGGGCGTCGAACAGCCCGTTGCAGACCTCTTGCAGAACATAGGTCGCGCCCGCGTAGCCCATGAAGGGTGTACCGGTCGCCCGACGGATCGCGGCACCCGGAAAACTGGCTGGGATGAAGGCCGGGGATGGCCCGAACCCGCCCTTTTGTTCCGCGAGGTAGATCTTTTCGTTGATGCTGCCGAACACGACCAGAGGCTTCTTCTGCGCCACCAGCGCCCGCACCTGATCATTGTCGGTCTTGGTCCCGGCGCAGCGCGCGACCGAGAAACCGCAAGGCAGGCCCAGATCCTCTTCCAAGAACAGCCTCAGGCCGCGCGCGTAAGTTTCATTGGCGACAACTCCGAACGAAGCCGTGGCAAAGAAATCCTGCGTGACCGAACGCCACAGATCCCAGACCGGTTTGATGGTGGAATGCTTTTCGCGCGTTATGAACGGTTCCGGATCCAATCCAGTAAGCTCACCCAATTTGCGCAGGAATTTGGTGGTCGAGTCCACGCCGATCGGGGCTTGCAGATAGGGTTTGCCCAACAGCTCGGCCAGGCCCCGACCGAATTCGCGGTACATGACGACATTGACGTCGGCATTCACCAGATTGCGCATCTCGGCCAGATGCGCGCCCAAAGGCATGACCATATTGACCTCGGCCCCGATGCCTTCGACCAGACGCCGGATCTCGGCCAGATCGCTGGGCATATTGAACGTGCCGTACATGGGCCCAAGAATGTTGACACGCGGCTTTGCGCCCTCGTCCCGTTTCTTCTCGGGCGGCATGCGGCCCTTGGTCATTGCGAATTCTGTGAAAATCCACGTCATCGCACGGTCGGCGGCTTCCCATTGATCCTCGTCAATCGTGCGCGGCAGGAAGCGCTGGATGTTAGTGCCCTGAGGAGTCACGCCGCCGCCGATCATCTCGGCAATCGACCCGGTGACAACCACCGCTGGCAGCGCGGGATCAAGCGTTCCCCAAGCGCGTTTCATCGCCTCTTCGGTCCCGTCGCGGCCCAGTTCCTCTTCGCCCAAACCAGTCACAACGATGGGCAATTCATGCGGCGGCAGAGCGTCGGTGTAGTGCAGGACGGACGTAACAGGCAGGTTTTCACAACCAACCGGCCCGTCGATTACCACTTGCAGGCCCTTCACGGCGCAGAAAGCGTAGACAGCCCCCCAATAGCCCCCGGCGCGGTCATGATCTTGGATCAGCATCAGATCATCTCCTGCGCTTTGGCGGCCTTGGCCTGCCGTTCCAGTTTTTTCTGATTTATGGCGCGGAAATCGGGGCGCAGATTTGGGTCGCCTTCCCAGATCCCGGCGGTATCCTCAGTGCCGACCTCTTCGAAGAAGTCGCGCATGCGGTCCATCCTGTCCTTATTGGCGATCGCCGCGTTGATCACCTGCGCCAATGATCCCGCGCCCGCAGGTCCCATCAGTGGGCGGGCTGATATCAGGTTGGTGAAATAAAGCGCCGGGATGCCCAATTGCTTGGCCTTTTGCACCACCGGAGTTGTGCCGATGGCCAGATCGGGTTTGACTCCTTCCATCGCCGCGCAATCCTGCTCCAACGATGCGCGGAACTGCACCTTTGCACCATGCGCTTCCAACCACACTGCGTCCTGCGCGGACCATTGGCTTTTGGCGCAGGCGGTGCCGACATATGGCACGTTCGCGCCGCTTTCGATCAGCAGCCGCGCCACGAGCAATTCGCTGCCCTCATAGCCAGAGACAGTCACTGTTCCTGAAATCGGGGCGGCGGCCAATGCGCCCTTGATTGCGGGCAAGAACGCGTTCTGCGCTGTGCCTACCTTCTCCGCAGGAAGACCGAATGCGTCACCGATGGACGACAGCCAAGCAGCGGTGCCCTCCACCCCGACGGGCCCACTTCCCAGAACCGGACGGCCCGCGGCTTCAAATTCCCGAATGGCCGAGGTGTAGAACGGATGGATCGCCGCCACCGCACCACAATCCAGCGCGGCGTAGAGCTCGCGCCATTCGCGGCAGGGAACAACTGGCCCAGCGGCCAGACCCAGCGGCGCCAACATCTGGCCAATCATAACCGGATCGGCGGGGAACATTTCGCCCAACAAACTGACAGTAGGCCGGTCCTGCCGCGCACCATCCGGGGCGGAGACCGGCCCTGCCTCGGCTTCGGAGCGGGCATAGGCCAGCATGGCACCGGCCAGAACATCCTTTGCCTCAGCATGGGTTGGAATACCAAACCCGGGCACATCAATTCCGACGATCCTCACCCCATTGATTTCATTAGGCAAAAGGCGCAGCGGAACGCCGCTGGCGGTTGGCACGCAGAGGTTGGTGACGACGACGGCATCGTATTTCTCAGGGTCCGCCAGATCATAAACTGCCGCACGGATGTCTTCGAACAGCTTGCCGGTGACCAGCGTTTCCGAGTTGAACGGCACATAGCCGACCGACCGTCGTGCACCGTAGAAATGGCTGACAAAGGTCAGGCCATAGACGCAGCAGGCCGAGCCACTCAGCACCGTGGCCACCCGCTTCATCCGCAGCCCGACACGCAGCGAGCCAAAAGCGGGACACATGCTTTGCGGCTTGTCATGGGGGCCCTGCGGGTAATCGCGCGCATATTGGTCCAGCAACTCGGACTGGCCTGCGATGCGCGCGGCGTCTTCCATCTCGGACCCAGAATGACAGCCCAAGGCAGGCGGCTCACCGGCGGTTTCCACGCGGGGTTCGCCCTTGATCACCTGCGCCTCGGCGGACGCGTCATATGTGACTTCTTTGTTCATGCGTCGTCGTAAATCACTTCCAGGGATTTCTTGGGCGCTGCATTCTTGCCGCGCATGTCTTCGTCGGTGGCTGGAACCAGTTCGATCCCTGCACCGGTTTCCTTGCCGTCAAACAGCGCCAGCAGACCGTCCTGATCCAAAGGCGCGGGCCGGACCGGCGGCGCGTCGGCCACGTTCAAACCAAGGGCCGCAAAGAGAGGCCCCCACAGACCGGATTCCGTACCAACAATCTGATAATTCGCGGATTTCTTGCGCAGGTCGTCATCCTGCGGGATCGACGCGAGAACCGGGATGTTGACCGCCTCGGCAAAAGCATGCGCCTCGCCCGTTCCGTCATCCTTGTTGACGACCAAACCGGCGACGCCAACGTTACCGCCAAGCTTGCGGAAGTACTCCACCGCCGAGCAGACATTGTTCGCAACATACAGCGATTGCAGGTCATTCGAGCCAACCAGAATGACTTTTTGTGCCATGTCACGTGCAATCGGCAGTCCAAAGCCGCCGCAGACCACGTCGCCCAGGAAATCCAGCAGAACGAAGTCGAAATCCCAATCGTGGAAGCCCAGCTTCTCGAGCAGCTCGAACCCATGGATAATCCCGCGACCACCGCAGCCGCGCCCGACCTCGGGGCCGCCCAGCTCCATCGCGTAGACACCGCCACGCTTGAAACAAACATCGCCGATTTTAACCTCTTCGCCCGCCAGTTTCTTCTGGGTCGAAGTCTCGATGATCGTGGGACAAGCCTTGCCGCCAAACAGCAGCGAGGTGGTGTCAGATTTAGGATCACAGCCGATCAGCAGCACGCGTTTGCCTTGCTCGGCCATCATGTGGCTGAGATTGGCCAGCGTGAAGCTTTTGCCGATCCCGCCTTTGCCATAGATCGCGATGATCTGGGTTTTCTTGACCGCCTCGGTCGGCAACACGTCGGCCAAATCCTCATGGGCCTCGGCCTTGAGCCGGGCGTCGAACTCTTTCAGGTTGGGGGCGTCGTCTTTCATGTGGTCTCCCAATCAAGAACAAGTTTCAGGCAGTCGGGATCTTCGAAAGCTGTGGCATAGGCCGTTGCGGCATCCGACGCGGGCGCGATATGGCTGATCAGATTGTCCAGCGACAAAGCCCCGCTTTCGACCAGCGAGCGGGTCGCGCGCATATCCTCGGGCGTCCATTCCGCCGCGATGCGCATCCGGGCTTCTTTCATGAAGGCCGGCGGGAAAGCAAAGCTGAGCGGTTGGGTGTAGAACCCGGTCAGAACGATCTCGCCCGTGCGTTTCAGGCGCGAGACCAGAATGTTCAGGATCGCGCTATCGCCCGAGGCATCGTAGATGCAGCCATAGTCGCGGCGCGGGTCTTCCTCTGGGGCGATGACTTGATAACCTTCGGCCCCGTCACGGCGGGCTGGATTGGTCTCCCACACCAGCGGCGCGGGTGCTCCAGCAGCGATGGTGAGACGTGCGAGCAGGCGGCCAACCACACCGTGGCCGACGATCAGTTCAGGCACTTGATGGCCCAAACCGGCCATCGAATGACGCGCTGTGGCGGCCAGCGCCAACAGTGTCATCTCACGTTGACAGCCCGAGTCGAGTGGCGTGACACGATCCGCATCCGTCACGATCAGGCGCGAGGACCCGCCGAACAACCCATGTGCATCCTCGTAGCAAGTGGCACCGGGTACAAACACCGCATCGCCCACACCGTACCGCGTATCGGATCCGACCTCGACCACTTCGCCTACGGCCTCATAGCCGGGAACCAGTGGGTAACCCATGCCGGGAAAGGGCGGCATCTCCCCGGACCAAAACAGTTTTTCTGTCCCAGTCGAGACCCCGGAATGACGGATTTCAACCACCAGATCCGATGCGGATGGCGGGGATAATGTCACAGACTCAACAGACAGATGCCCGGGTCCATGCAGTACTACGGCTGAAGATCTCACGGTCTTCCCTCCCCTCGCCGACTTGGGACACCCGATGGGTGAGTCCCTGGCGAGCTATTATGTCAGTTTAACTTTACGTATTTATCTGTCAATTAAAATTGACACTTTGAGAGATTTCCCGCTACTGCGGCTTCACAGCTGTGATAACCCCTGTGATGTAACTTCGAAGCGGCTTTGGATGACTGACATCCACAAACCCTGCCTCAGCCAGCAATTCAGTTATATGTGCTGCCGAACGGGTTTTCCCGGTGCCCATCGCAAGAGTGTATATTGCAAAATAGACATCTGTGATCCGGTCCGGTTTTTCTCCGCCGGACATCGGTTCGGAAATGACCAGACGCCCGCCGGGCGGCAGTGCCTTGAACACCTTATTCAAAAGATTACAAACCGTCGCATCGTCGTGGTCATAAAGCACTCGGATCAGGCTGATTGCATCCGCTCCGGTTGGCAATGGGTCCGATCGAAAGCTGCCTGCAATGCAGTTGATGCGATCCGTCAGCGCGACGGACGCAAGATAAGCATTTGCGGCTGCGCGTGTTTCCGGCAGATCAAACAGTGTCAACTGCATCTGCGAGTAGCGCCGCGCGACTTCGGCGAGAAAGGCACCGCTGCCGCCTCCGATGTCCATAAGATGGTCTGCACCGTGAAGTCGAACTTTGCGCAGGGTATCCTCGGCCACCAACCGCTGGCTGCGCGCCATCAAATGGGAATAGCGGTCTGCCTCTTCCCGGCCAACTTTGGATGCGTCGTGAACATAGGGCCAAAACTCGGCAAGCTCGGTGCTCGTGCTGTCGCGCAGGAATGCGCTTGGATCTTCAAGGTCGCGATACAAAGCGCGGTGATGCAGGATCATATCGGCAAGGCCGGGAACACCACGCAATGCCGCGCCCTTGCGAGCAAGGCCAAACTGACCCTTTCGCTGGCGTAGAAAACCCAAAGCCGCGCCAGCCTGCAAAAAGACTTGCAGACGTTCCGCGGTCACTCCGATTTCATGGGCCAGTTGCCGTACCGATTTTGGACCATCCGCCAAGCGGTCGAAAAGCTCAAACTCAACCAGTGCCATAAGCACCTGGCTTGAAACAAAGCCTTGAATAACCTCGAATATCTCGACCCCGTCCCGCTTGGCATACCGGCGTGCAATCGGAATGCGCATCGCAAAGGATTGCACATCACTCCGTCCCAAAAGACGTTCAAGCTTAGTGCTGATCGAAAAAGGGCGCGCAACATGAGGCGACCGTTCCATTGTCAGGCCTTCGCAACTGCCGGCGTAACTGGTGTCAACGCTTCTGCCTGTTTGCGCACCAGTTGGGCCAAGATGGCTTCGCCCGGACAGGACGGAATCGAGGCGATTGCGCCGCTTAAGATATCATTCAACCGCTGTATTGCGCCCTTTATGCCAAACTGCTCGACCGCACTTGGACGACCGTGAAGATCATCCTGCCCGGCAGGCTTGCCAAGTGTCTTTTCATCGTAAAGCGCATCCCGAAGATCATCTGCGACCTGATAGGCTTCGCCAATCCGTGCACCCAATTCATACCAAGGTTCAGCATCGTGCCCGGCGGCAACGGCTCCCATTTGAGTCGCTGCAACAAACAACGCACCGGTCTTTGACCGGTGATACGCGCCCAGATCAATGTTTTGCTCGCTCTCCCATCCTTGCCCGGCACAGATGCCATTCGGCATTCCCGTCTGCTGCGCTAACAAGGACAGTAGCCCCAGTGCGCGTTGCGGTTCATGCGTGGCGGCGCGTGTCAGAATGTCAAAGGCCAAGATGATCAAGCTGTCACCGGTCAAAACCGCCAAAGGTTCTGAGAACGAACGGTGAACAGATGGCTTGCCGCGACGGATGTCCGCGTTGTCGAAACAGGGCAAATCATCGTGAACAAGACTCGCACAATGGATAATCTCGAGCGCAGCCGCGGCAGCTTCTGCTACGGCGGGTCTATCGTCACCACAGGCCAGCGCGACAGACATCAAGATCGTCGGACGCACCCGCGCGCCGCCAGGAAAGCAAGCATAGTCCAAGGCCCTTGCAAGCTGATCCGGTGCTGGGGCAACCCTTGCGCGAGCAATGTTCTGCTGTATCGCACTATCGATCCTTGCCTTCAGTTCCATGCGCATCCCTTTGCTCTGACAACCCAGTGTGAAAGTTTAAATTGACACAATGGTGTAAATTACACTGGACAGTTATCCGTTCGGAGTCAACAATTCCTTATGAGCGCGAAACAAACGCATATGCGCCACGCGGTGGTCATCGGCGCGGGCATTGGCGGCCTGTGCAGCGCCGCGCGGATGTGTGCGTCCGGGTTCAGTGTGACTGTTCTCGAACGACAGGCCGATCCGGGCGGAAAGGTCAGGACTCTTCCCTCTGAAAGTGGCGCTGTTGATGCGGGCCCGACTGTTTTGACCCTCAGGCATATATTCGACGACGTTTTCGAAAGTTTGGGTGAGCGGCTGGATGATCATCTGGGGTTGGAAAAGCTGCCAACTATCGCTCGGCATTTCTGGCCCGATGGAACCCAGCTTGATCTGCACGACCGACTGGATGCGAACCGCAAAGCGATTGAAGAATTTGCCGGACCCAGGGCAGAGGCGGAATTCATGCACTTTAACGCTGAAACCAAAGCCCTATTCGTTGCCCTGAACCCGGCCATGATGGAGAAACCGCAGCCCTCGCCCGTAGAACTTGCGGCTACGTTTATTCGACACCCCGCTTTGCTTGCGGCAATGGCACCAACACAAAGCCTTCGCGGGAAGCTGGCGCACAGGTTCAGTGACCCGCGTCTTGCTCAATTGTTCAACCGGTATGCAACCTATGTTGGTGGTCTGCCGCACCAGTCTCCGGCATTGCTAAGCCTTATTTGGCAAGCCGAAGCAGCAGGCGTTTGGTCGGTTAAGAGCGGTATGCAGTCCCTGCCAAAGGCGCTGGAGGCGTTGTGCAAGAGGCACGGTACACGTTTTCAGTATGACACCGAGGTGACTTCGGTGTCTTGCGAAGACGGCCACGTTAAAGGTGTCGAATACAACGGCGGGGCTACAATCGAGACAGATCTCGTGATCTTCAACGGGGATCCCCGCGCGCTGGCTAAAGGGGCGCTGGGGCCGGATGTGACTGGTGTCGCTCAGCAGACACTGAACACCCCGCGCAGCCTGTCAGCGGTGGTGTGGAGTTTCGATGCAGTCCCGCGTGGTCTGGATCTGGAGCATCACAACGTTTTCTTCACCGATCCGAGCAGTCCGGAGTTTGAAGAATTGCAAGCCGGTCTCTTTCCCCGCCAGCAGTCGATTTATGTTTGCGCGCAAGACCGCGGACCGGTCATGCAAAAGTCCCCCGGGGTGCGCGAACGGTTCGAGATCATTCTGAACGCCCCGCCCCTTGGCACCGGCCCTGCACCCGATATGGAGTTCCAGATATGCCAAACGCGTACTTTCGACGTGCTTCGCCGCTTCGGCCTGACCTTCGATCCGCTACCGGGGCAAGCCAACCTGACTCGACCGGCGGATTTCGAGGCTCTGTTCCCCGAGAGCAGCGGATCACTCTACGGTCAGAGCCCGCATGGGCTGACGGCAGCGCTAAAGCGCCCGCGGGCGCGGACATCGATCAAGGGCCTGTATCTGGTGGGCGGCGGCACACATCCGGGTGCCGGTCTGCCGATGGCTGCGCTCTCCGCCCGGCACGCGGTCGAGACGATCATGCAAGACCAAACTTCGCCCTCAATGTCCCGTCCAACGGCTACGCCTGGTGGTATGTCGACGGGATCAGCGACGATCAGAGCCGGGCAATCTCGATCATAGCATTCATCGGTTCGGTTTTTTCGCCGTGGTACCGTTGGTCGGGTCGCAAAGACCCGGAAAACCATGTCTGTATCAACGTGGCCACTTACGGGCCGGGCGGGCGGTTTACCATGACGGACCGCGGCAGGTCGGCCTTGCGATTGACGCGCGACAGCATGACCGTTGGCCCCTCTTCGCTCAGGTGGGACGGTGACAAGCTGATCATCGACATCAATGAGATGGGGGCTCCACCAATAATCTCGCCTGTTCGGGGACAGGTGGTTCTGGAACCGACAGCCCTGACCGATGTGGAACTGCCGCTGACCCCTGATAATACCCATATCTGGCGACCGTTTGCCCCAACCGCACGGATCGATGTCGATCTGACAGCCACAGGCTGGCAGTGGACTGGGCATGGGTATTTCGACGCAAATTTCGGTACCCGCGCGCTGGAGGATGATTTCGCGTACTGGACATGGGGCCGCTTCCCGGCAGCCGACGGAAGCACCTGTTTTTATGATGCCCAACGGCTGGATGGCTCAACCTTGAGCCAGGCCATTACTTTCCATTCCGATGGCTCCGCTAAAAAGGCTCCGTTGCCACCCAAGGCGCAGTTGAACCGCAGCCTTTGGGCCGTCCGACGAGAAACGCGGGCAGACAAAGGATATCGCCCACAACAGGTGATGAACATGCTGGATGCACCATTCTACTCGCGTGCTATGGTCAGAACTCAACTGGGCGGAGTGGAAACAACCGGCGTGTATGAAGCGCTGGACTTACGCAGATTTCGGTCTCCGTTGTTGAAACCAATGTTGGCCTTGCGAGTCCCACGCCGCGCAAGCTGGACCTTTTAGGTTTCGATCGGAGGCGGGCTATTGGCAACTTCGGGGTTTAGTTGGAGCACCGACCAATTCAACGCTGCCGCGACACTGACCCAAGCCAGATAGGGAACGAAGAGTACACCTGCCCAAGTATCGACGGACCAAAGCGCAAGCATGGTCGCCGCCACCGCAACCCAAAGCGCGGACAGCACCACCATTCCAGCCCGCAAACGCCGCAAGCCAAAGAAGACCGGCGTCCAAAGCGTGTTGATCGCGATCTGCAACCCCCAAAGTGCCAGCGCGAGGCTTGCATCACCAGCCACCGCAGCACGGGCCCCTGCCCAGCTCATACAAACGTAAAGTGTCGTCCAGGCCACCGGGAATAACCAGTTCGGCGGTGTCCACGATGGCTTTCGCAGGTCACGATACCACTGGCCCGGCGGAAACATACCGCCAGTCGCACCGGCTGCAGCACAAGCCGCAAAGAAGATCAGAAAATACAGAATAAACATTATCTTGCATGCGTCCGTACTGAGGCCATTGTGTGCTGTCGCCGGGCGTTTTCCGACGTCTGCAACTGCGCAAAGGCTGTGTACAACGTATCGCTCCAATCCGTTTGAGCGGGACGGTTATGCGCCGCAGCGTCCACCAGAAAAGCGGTTTCAGGCAAGGGCCGAGCGTATAGGCGAGGTGACCGAGGCGCAACCGCGCTCAACGCAGTGCGGCACAGGGACCACATCAGCCAGCCGAGTTTTTGCCCCTGCCCCGTCCGTGCACGCTGCGACACGCTGTCAAAACCGGACTTGCGAATTTGCCCGCCGATACCGGCATAAACAAAACGCGCGGCATAAATTCCCGGGCGACATTGCAATGGCAGTTCCGCAATTCCCGTCTCTGACCGCACATACAAATCTTGCGCGTGTTTCAATAACCGAGAGACACAGATGCGTATGCCCGGCTCGGCGCGTGGATCTGCCATGAAAGCATCCGCGTCGACGCCTTCGTGCTTAAGCCAATTCAACGGCAGGTAAAGACGGTTTTCACGCGCATCCTCACCAACATCGCGGGCGATGTTGGTTAATTGCATGGCGACACCGAGATCACAGGCCCGCGCCAGGGCGTCGGCGTTGCGCTCGCCCATAAGCACAGACATCATCACACCCACGGCGCTCGCGACCCGTGCGGAATACGCGATCAGATCTGAGATATCATCGTAACGCCGCTCCATCGCGTCCCAAGCGAGGCCTTCCAGCAAGGCTTCGGGCAAGGCGCGGGGCATCTCATACCCCTGCACCAGCGCCGCAAACGCCCGGTCTGGTGCCGCGTTACGCGGGCGCCCGGCATAGACCAGCTCCAATCGTTCTTTCAGCATCAGAACGGCGGCGGCCTTTTCGGTTTTCAGATCAACCTCGTCATCCGCCAGCCTACAGAAAGCATAGAGCGCCAGCGCCGGATCGCGCACTGACTGTGGCAGCAGCTTGGAGGCCGCATGGAAAGACAAGGACCCGTGCCGGATCGCATCCCGGCAAAACTGCATATCCTGCGGGTCGATCATCGTACTCTCACCGGATCAGGGACGAGTTTCGCCAACACCTCGGCACTGCTGACCACGCCCGGCAAGCCCGCGCCTGGATGTGTACCTGCACCAACCAGATACAGCCCTTTTGCTTCTTCGCTGATGTTGTGCGGCCGAAACCATGCGCTTTGAAGGATGCGGGGCTCAATTGAAAACCCGCAGCCCAAAGGTGACAAGTAGCGGTCGCGGAACGTGTCCGGCGTGAATACCTCGGACGCTGTCAGGTGCTGGCCCAACCCCGGTAAAAGCTGATCCTCCAGCACCGCTTGCACGCGCAGGCGGTAGGTCTCGGCATGCGTGACCCAATCAACAGAACTGTCATGCCCCAGATGCGGCACGGGGCTGAGGGCATAAAAGGTGTCATCCCCCTCCGGCGCTGCGGTCGGATCGGTCAGCGACGGGCGATGGATATAAAGGCTCATATCCTCAGCCAGATAGCCCTTTTGGAAGATATCGTTTATCAGCCCGCGATAGCGCGGCCCGTTCATGATCGTGTGGTGCCCAACATCGGGCCACAGATTGCGGGTGCGTTTGGTTCCAAAATACCAAACGAACAGACCCATGGACCAACGGGTGCGCTTTAGCCGGGCATCGGTCCAGCGTTTGCGCCCGGTTTTACGCAGAAGCTTGGTGTAGGTATGGCCCGGGTCGGCGTTGGAGACGACGATGTCTGCGTTGATCACCTCTCCAGAGGTTAGCTTCACACCTTGCGCCGCGCCACCAGAGATCAGAATCTCATCCACCTCAGCATTCTGGCGCACAAGCCCGCCCTGATCGCGAACGACACTGCGCATGGCTTCGGCAATAGCCGCGACACCGCCAATGGCGTAATGCACGCCAAACGCCTTTTCCAAATGGCTGACCAGAATATACATCGAGGTCACCTGCGTCGGGTCTCCGCCAATGAACAGAGGATGAAAGCTGAACGCCATCCTCAGGCGCGGGTCCTTGAACCGCCGCGCTGCGTGGGCATAGACCGAGCGATCCGCGCGCATCCGGGCGAAGGTCGGCAGGACCTTGATCAGGTCCCAAAGACGGTTCATCGGACGACGTCCGAGATCTTCGAAGCCAAAGAGATAGCGCGCTTCGCTGTCCTTTAGGAACTTGCGCAAGCCCTTCACATCGCCAGGCGACAGGCGTGCGACTTCGGCCTCCATTTCATCAGCGCCCTGCCGCGCTGCAAACTTCGAGCCATCCGGCCAGCGGATTTCGTAGAACGGGTCCAGCGCGACCAAGTTCACGTCCTCGTCAAAGTCGCGCGCGCAATCGGCCCAAAGGTCGCGAAATACCTCGGGCACAGTTACAATCGTAGGACCCAGATCAAACCGATGTCCCTCGCGCCAGATAGCAGAGCCGCGTCCACCGGGCATATCCAGCCGGTCCAGAACGCTGACACGGTAGCCTTTCGCCCCCAGCCGCATCGCAGCCGCCAATCCCCCCAATCCCGCACCGATCACCACGGCATGAGACCGATCATCCCCAACAGGGATCGCGTCTTGGGTCAGTTGCGCGTCAAGGCGAGTCATGCGTTAGCAGTCCAATCTGTTCACTTAAATTGACACACTCCATCAAAAGTCTTCCGGTTTTGACGTTAATATGTCAATCTAAATTGACACCATGGAGGTTCGATCATTCAAGTCGCAACCCTGAGCCTGTTTCGTTTCGACGGCGTTTTCAGCCGTCTCGGTGCCTTTGCTATGATGGGCTTGGCACGCTGGCCGTTGTCGCGACTCAACGGACTGGAATTCTGGAAACTCTGCGGCTCTGGCACCGGCGAAGGGTTTACGCCGCGCCCCAATACCGCCGTTTGGGCTGTCTTATGTGTCTGGTCAGATGAGAAAACGGCGCAGAGCCTCCTGAAATCCGCCAGCCCGTTCAGATGGTATCGAAACCATGCTTGCGAACATTGGACCGTGTTCCTGCGCCCGATCTCATCCCGCGGCGCTTGGTCGGGGCAGAACCCGTTCCATGTCGACAGCCCGACGCCCACCGGGTCGCTCACCGCAGCACTCACGCGCGCGACGCTGAAGCCGAAGATTCTGATGCGGTTCTGGCGCAGGGTGCCAGATATCAGCCAGATGATCGGCGCGAACTCGGATGTGCTGATGAAAGTTGGGTTGGGAGAGGTACCGTTCCTCCATCAAATCACGTTCTCGATCTGGCCAGATACCGGATCGATGGCCGCTTTCGCCCGTCACCCCGGCCCACACTCCGAGGCCGTCAAAGCGGTGCGCGAAGGCAATTGGTTCCGCGAAGAGCTTTACGCAAGGTTCGACGTCATAAACGAAGCCGGCCACTGGGAAGGGAAGCACCCAGTGGTCTTGAAGGAGGGTCAGGACAACACATGACGCACGCGTTTCCATTCTCCGCAATTGTTGGTCAGGATCAGATGAAGCTTGCCATGATCCTGACGGCGATTGATCCGAAACTGGGCGGGGTCCTTGTTTTTGGCGACAGGGGCACCGGCAAATCTACTGCCGTCCGCGCGTTGGCCGCTTTGCTGCCACCGATCTCGGCGGTTGAGGGCTGCCCGGTGCAATCCGCAACACGGTCCGCTTGCCCGGATTGGGTCGAGGTGGCTGAGGACGCGCAGTTGCTGGACTATCCCACCCCCGTCATCGATCTGCCTTTGGGCGCGACCGAAGATCGGGTGACGGGCGCTTTGGACATCGAGCGCGCTTTGGTGAATGGCGAGAAAGCCTTTCAACCGGGCCTACTGGCGCAAGCGAACCGCGGGTATCTGTACATTGATGAGGTCAACTTGTTGGAAGATCACCTTGTCGATCTGCTTCTGGATGTGGCCCAGACCGGAGAGAATGTGGTCGAGCGCGAGGGGCTATCGATCCGCCATCCGGCTCGGTTCGTTTTGGTGGGGTCGGGCAACCCCGAAGAAGGCGAGCTGCGTCCGCAATTGCTGGACCGGTTTGGCCTGTCGGTCGAAGTACGGTCACCTGATGATATCGAACAAAGGGTCGAAGTGGTACAACGCCGGGATGCGTTTGAGTTGCAGCCCGACAAGTTTCTGAAGAAGTGGCACCGCGAGGATACCCGTGTGCGCAAAGCCATCCTGACCGCGCGCGAAACCCAGCCAGACATCAAAATCCGCAAGCGCGAACTACGCGACTGCGCGGAACTGTGCATTGCGCTCGGCTCGGACGGGTTGCGTGGAGAACTGACCCTTGTTCGCGCCTGCCGTGCATTGGCGGCTTACGAAGGCGCGGCCTCGGTCACGCGTCGGCACATCCGTCGTATTGCGCCAATCGCGCTGGCCCACCGCCTGCGCCGCGACCCGATGGACGAGGCCGGTTCGGTCGCTCGTGTCCGCCGTGCCTTGGATGAGGTTTTGGGATGAAACCCTCGCCCTATCCTTGGGCGCATGTGCGGCGCAGCCTGCGCCTGTTCGCCGTCGACCCGGTTGGATTGGGCGGCATTGTTTTGCGTGCCCGCGCTGGACCCGCCCGCGATGTTTGTGTGGCGACACTGCCTGATCTGGGCTTACCACACCAGCGGCTACATCCTTCTCTGACGGATGCCGAACTATTTGCCTCGATGGATTTTGCGGCAACCCTTGCAAAAGGACAGCAAATCTATCGCCAAGGTCTTTTGCACCGACCCGCGGCTTATCACTTGTGCATGGCGGAACGCTGTCATTCTCAACTGGCCGCCAAACTCACGCGCAGTTTGGATGAAGGTCATTCCTGCCTGATTGCCTTCGATGAAGGCGCCGAGCCTGAGGAAACTCTGGCCCCAGCCTTGGCCGACCGCCTTGCCTTGCGCATTGATCTGACTGATCTGCGCGCGTGCGATCCACCTGCCATAGACACCGAAGATCTGAATTACGCGCGTGCTTTGCTACCAGCCGTTCAGACAAAGGCAACGGATATTTCCACCCTTGTGCATCTTTCTGCACGGCTGGGCATCCCCAGCCTGCGCGCGCCATCTTTTGCATTGAAAGCCGCTCGATGTAATGCAGCGCTGAGTGGGCGAATGCTTGTGGAAACCGAAGACCTCGAAATCGCGGCCACGTTGGTTCTGGCGCATCGTGCGACCTGCCTGCCCGCCCCGGAACCCGAGGCCGAAGCGCCCACCCCCGAACAGCCAGTGCCCTCCTCGGCATTAGATAGTAACCCCGATCAAGACGTGCTGGTTGAAGCCGTGCGGATGGTCTTACCCGAAGGGATTCTGCCACACGCATCCCCACGCCGCGCCGGAGCCACAGGAACTGGCGCCGGGGACGCGCGGATAGCCAAACAACGCGGACGGCCAATCGCATCGCGCCGCCGCAGACCGGACGGGCGCAGCCGGGTTGATCTGATCGCCACGCTGCGCATGGCCGCGCCCTGGCAGAAACTGCGACGTGCCGCCGAGGGCCATGTCAGCGTGCTGCCCAGCGATATCTGCCTGAAACGGTTTGAGACCCAGACCGAACGGTTGCTGATCTTCCTTGTCGATGCCTCAGGATCTGCTGCACGTGCCCGCTTGAACGAAGCCAAGGGCGCGGTCGAGCACCTGCTGGCCCGCGCCTATTCCCATCGAGATCACGTGGCCCTGATTGGGTTCCGCAATGACTCGGCTGATGTCCTTCTGCCCCCGAACCGGTCTTTGGTATTGGCAAAGAGACGACTGGCCGCCCTGCCAGGAGGTGGCGCGACGCCATTGGCCGACGGGCTGCAATGCGCAGGCATCATGGCGGGCAGCGCCCATAAGCGGGGCATGACCCCAACCGTGATCCTGCTAACAGATGGCCGTGCGAACGTGGCGCTGGATGGCCAGAGAAACCGACAAAAGGCCACCGAAGATGCAGAACACACCGCTGATTGGCTGCGCGCCTCAAAAATCCGCAGCGTTGTTCTGGATACCGCCATCCGCCCCCAGAAGGCGCTTCAAAGTCTGGCACATCGAATGGGCGCCGACCATGTCGCCCTGCCCCGCGCAACCACGGTGGGGCTGACGCAGGCGATTGAAACCGCCGTCCACACCTGAGCGATGGACTGGCAGCGCGACTTACCAACCTGGCCGCACAATGCATGGTCTCGACGCGTAGTCTGCGCACCACATCGCTGGCATGTACAAGAACATGGCAAAGGACCAACGCTGCTCTTCCTACATGGTGCTGGCGCTTCAACGCATAGCTGGAACGCAATGATGACAGAGCTTTCGCGGGACCATCATGTGGTTGCAATCGATCTGCCCGGACATGGTTTCACGACCTTGGGCGCTTCAAACCGCAGCGGGCTGAACCCGATGACCGAAGATGTCGCCGCCCTTTGCAAACAGGAAGGGTGGCGGCCACAGAAAATAATTGCCCATTCCGCCGGGGCTGCAATCGCTCTGCAACTCTGTGAACATCACCTGACGCCAGACACTCAGCCTCAATCCGTTTTGGCGATAAACCCGGCCTTCACCGACTTTGACGGTTTAGCGGGAGTGCTCTTCCCGCTCATAGCCAAGTCTTTGGCGGTGAACCCTCTGACACCGTGGCTCTTTACACTTGGTCCCGACGCCATGTCTCGAGCAAAACGATTGATCGCTTCAACTGGGTCAACGATCCCTGCCGAGCAACTGTCGCTGTATGCAAGACTGTTGAAGGACCGCAAACATGTTCAGGGGGCTTTGTTCATGATGGCGCAATGGTCGTTGAGGGGTTTCAGAACAACCCTGTCCCAATCGCAGACCCCAATGGAAATCGTAGTTGGACTGAACGATCAGGCGGTGCCGCCGGACCGTACTGCTGAGGTGCAAAAATCGCTACCAAACTCGACGCTGACCGAACTGCCCAATCTTGGGCATCTCGCGCATGAAGAAGCGCCAGCGCTGTTCGTTTCGCTTGTCCGCTCAGCGATTCAAGACTCCCGTCAATCGGACCCAAGACCGTAACGGTCCAACTTGCTGTAGAGACCTTGCCTGCTGAGGCCCAACACCTTGGCCGTCGCGGCTCGGTTATTGCCAGTCAGTTTCAGCGCAGCAAGTATCAGGTTTTTCTCCAGACCCGACGTTTCTTCCTGAACCAATTCGCGCAGCGGAGCCTTTCCGATCCGACTGAGCATCGCCTCAATCGACGCGTCAGCGACGGAATTTGCGCTATCGTCGGTCAACCGGGTTGAAAGGTTCCGAAATACGAACCCGATCCTGCGAGGATCAGAGTCAGGGATTACGGTCCCGGAAAGCTCGACTTCAAGGGTTTGACCGTTGGGCCGTCTAACGCTGGCAGGTAGGGACCGAATGCGAGGGTTGTCCTTTAGAATGTTCAGAACGGAAGCGAAATCCAAGTCCGCAGGATCAAAGAACTCACCCAGACCCCGCTCGGAAATCGAAGGGGCGAGATGGACCAGTTCCTCAAACGCCGTGTTGTGCCAAATGACTTTACCCGCGTCGTCAGTGACGACAATGGCTTCAACTGCCGCCCGAACCCATTCGACGAGAACGTCTTCGGTCACCTTCTGCCTACCCGCCGTCCCTGCCGGGCGCAACCGCACAACGGCCGTTTCGCTACCGCCGAAACTCGGCGAAACGTCCACAATAAGCGGCTGCCCGTTTGAAAAGCGCGCTTGCATCGATGCCGGAGCCTGCGTACGCGCGACGGCATCAAGGAGCGCTTTCAGCTCTTTGTGATCCGATTTTCGAAACAGGGAAACAACTGGCCGTTTCGATAGCGATTCCAGTTCCTCCCCCAGAGTTTTGGCAACCGCCGGATTGGCGTCAATAATCTGCCCGGAGGCCACGTTCACAATCAAAAACGGCTCTGACCCAATGCTGAACAGGGTTCTGTATTCAGCCTCGACCCGTTTCTGAGCATCGAGCTTTTCTCCCATCATCCGATGCAATTCGACGACACGGTTTTGCAATTCCGAAAACGCGCTGATGTCCCTACCCAGTACGATACCAGGGTGCGCCTCAACCATAGGCGCGATCGAGTAGGCGATCGTTTTCGTACGGTCGTCGCCCGTCTCGTGCTGAACCACACATTCCCGCCGAAGTTGGTCATTTGCAGCGTCTGACAGGAACTCCCGGAACTGGGCACAAGCGTCGCCGGGCAGTGCATCACTGATGAATTGTCCTCCCCAACTGGAGGCCCCAATGCTGTCGAGCAACTTTGAGTCACCGATGATATCGTTGATCAGGCCATCCTCGCTAACGAAAAGAAGGACATCCGCCGCGTGCGTCAGCAAAGACTTCAGTGTCCCAGCATCAAGTTCGGAAAATTGGGTCAACAAACCCGTGTCTTGACTACTCACAACGCCGTCTCACCTTTTCCAGTGTAGAAAAGCCATACCGCAGAACTACCAGATTTTCAAATCGCTCACCCAGTGTCTCATTGATTTTGCACCAGATTTTTTTCACGATAGACCTAAGTTATGAGCGCACGGTCGTTTCGAAATGATCCTGCCGAGCTTGTGGAGGTCTCGTTCATCGCCTTGGTCCGTAGACTTGCCAATTGCGCAGATCGGAGGAAAACTTTTGAAAGCTCTGTCAAAAATGGACGGCCAGTCCTTGCGGGCGGTATTGCGGAACGAAACGGACGTCTTGCACAACAAACTGCACGCGCAATTCAGTTTCGCAGCGCTGCTCGACGGTACGCTACAACGGTCTGAATATCGGGCGTTAATTCAACGCTTGTATGGGTTTTATGCGCCATTGGATGACGCAGTCTTGAAGGCGCTTACTGTTGATGACGTTTCGGCACCAACGTTCTGGTACGAGAAGAGATCGCGCCTGATCGCGCAGGATATCCGCGATCTGGAAGGTGATCACGACAACGTTTCGACCGGCCCGACCTGCAGAGAAATTGCCCAGGTTGTGACACCGAAAACGGTCGGTGGTGTGCTCTACGTCGTTGAGGGTGCAACAATGGGCGGGGCTCTCATCAACAAGGCCGCGGAAAAACTGCTGAGCACAGAAAATATACTTGGCAGAAGATATTGGGACTGGTGCCGCGTAGAAGGCCGAAACCGGTGGCGCATGACCCTGCAATATCTGGACCACCTGCAGTCTTCCGCCAGTTCGCTTGATGATGTTGTTTCTGGCGCAAAGGACACGTTTCGTTTGCTGGACGACTGGCTTGCGCCACTGGATCCGAGACCCAAACAGGGAGCGGTTTGATGTCTAATGGTGTCGATCTCAGCACGTGCGACCGCGAACCGATCCATCTGATCGGGGCTGTTCAGCCTCATGGCGCGCTCGTTGCCCTATCGGAAGAAACCCTCGTGATCGAGTATGCCAGCCAGAACACGAACGCGTTCGTCGGTGTTTCCGCTGAAGCCATTCTGGGCAGGCATATCTCCGAGCTGATCGGCGACGAAAACACACGGCGATTGCTTGAATTGCCATTGGAGCCGTCCAATCCGGAACTCCTCAAGCCCTGGTTCTTCAGCATCGTAAGCCAAACGGGCGATACGCTTCGCGTCGAGTGCTTTCCGCACAGATATCGCGGCCACGTAATTCTGGAGTTCGTCGAACCCGAACCAAGCCCCACTGCCGTTTGGGAAGACGAAATTCTGCGGCAGGGCATCATTTCCGAACTCGTCAAACCCGGCGTTCTGGTCGAGATTGCCGAAGCCAGTGCCAAGATGATCCGGGACGTGACCGGTTTTGACCGCGTCATGATCTACAAATTCGCCGAAGACAAACACGGTGAAGTCATCGCCGAAAGCACAAACCGACCGGACAGCTTTCTGGGTCTGCACTACCCTGCGTCTGACATACCCGATCCAGCGCGCCGCCATTTTACGTTGAATGTCATCCGCACCATCCCCGACATAAACGGGACACGCATCCCGATCGTCTCCCGGTCAGGCGAGGTGGCCAGCGAAACGTCCTCTCGTCCACTTGATTTGACGTACTCGAAACTGCGCGCGGTGGCTCAGGTTCATGTCGAGTACTTGAACAATATGGGTGTTGGTGCCAGCCTTTCGATCTCGCTGGTGACAAACAATGAACTTTGGGGGCTGGTCGCCTGCCATCATTACGGCAAACGCCTCGTGTCCTCCAGCAGGCTGCGATTTGCAGAGCTTCTGGCCAGCACGACCTCTGCCCTGCTTCAAAGCATCGAAAACACAAACCAACTGAAAAAATGCATTACCGCGGAAAAGACCGCATTCCAAATCGAACAGCGCGCGCGAAGCGGAGCTGCTTTGAGTAATCTGGTCAGAGATCACGCCGAAGCCTTGATGGAGATGATAGACGCCCAAGGCTTGGTTCTGGTTCTGGGTCGCACAGTCACCACAGTCGGTTCGGTACCATCGCATCCAATCGAATTTCAGCCTTTACGCGCACATTCCAATGACGGTGTCGCAACGTCCTCGCATCTGTCCTCAATGACGCAACTGAATGATGAGCAAATCGAACAGGCAGCCGGCGCAGCGTTTCTGGAACTTTCGGAAGATGGGAAAGACTATCTGGTTCTCCTGCGTTCGGAATACGTCCAGACGATCAGCTGGGCCGGGAAACCCGAGAAGATTGAAACGCAAACAGATAAAGGTGCAACCCGCCTTTCGCCACGCGGCTCATTCGCGCTTTGGAGCGAGGAGCGACGCGGACAGAGCAAACCTTTTGACGCCATGGACCGGGACGCCTTGCGCATCCTACGGCGTGCGCTTTTTGCATTGAACAGTCTGGAACATGAACAGGCCGCGTTAGAGGCGCAGAAGAAAGCAGAAGCTGAGAAAATCAAGCTGCGTCATGCTCTGCTTGATGCCGCCCGGGCAAGTTCGATGGGGGAATTGGCCTCGGCCATCGCACATGAACTCAATCAACCCCTTACGGCGGTATCGAACTATGTAAACGCGTGCCGTCAAGAGTTGGTTCGGTCCGGCGTCGAAATTCCAGAGCCCGCCCAAAACCATATCGATATGGCCGTCAACGAGACAGCACGCGCAGGCGAATTGGTTCAACGCATCAGAAATTTCATTTCCAGCGGTGATCTTAACACTGACCTCATTGACATCAACAAAGTGATACAACAGGGGCTGGATCTGGCTTTGGTCGCAAGCGAGCTTCCTGACCTGCAAGTGACCACCCATCTTGATCACGGGTTGCCCAAGGTCGTCGGGGACCCGGTTCAACTATCGCAAGTGGTCCTCAATCTGGTGCGCAACAGTCTTCAGGCCATGGAAAACCGTGAAGACCACCGGCTGACCATAGAAAGCAAGAGGCTGGGAAACCAAGTTCAGGTCGTGGTTCGGGATTCCGGGCCCGGGATTCCTGATGAGATACAGGACTTTCTTTTCGAGCCACTACGCGCAACGACAACAATGGGCATGGGTATTGGCTTATCTTTGTGCCGTTCTATCCTTGAAGCACATGGCGGAAAAATCTGGGTTGAACCCGCGCCCACCGGTGCGACTATGGTCTTCGGCCTACCGCTGAATGAGGAAGCAAATGTCTACCAAGCTCAATGACATGCTGATCTACGTTGTAGAAGACGATACGGCAGTCTTGAACTCACTCTGCGCTGTCCTCGGAGCCTATGGATATCAAACAGAGCCTTTGACATCAGCTGAAGCTTTTCTTGATCAGTTCGACAGGCATGCAAATTCCTGTCTCATTATGGATCTTCGACTGCCGGGCATGAGTGGGATGGAACTACTTAAGCATCTGAGCGAAACAGGTGCGCGCTGCCCAGTCATCGTAATCACAGCGCATGGCGACGTACCTGCCGCTGTTCAGGCCATGCGGCTGGGCGCCGTTGACTTCATTGAAAAGCCACCGCCCGTTGAACAAATTCTTGAGGCAATCAAGTCGGCTGAAATCAGTATGGCCAACAAGCCGATTGCAACTGTGCCAAAGAAAATCGTAGAAGAGCGCCTGTCGAAACTGACGGATCGCGAACATCAGGTTTTGCAGTTGCTTCTTGAAGGCAAGCTCAACAAAGAGATTGCCGGTGAACTCGGGCTTAGCCGTCGCACGGTTGAAGTTCACCGATCCCGCATCCGTGAAAAAATGCAGGCACGCGGAATCGCAGACCTCATCAGGATGACGGAATAGAGCCGCGGCTACACTTATACGTATTACTACGTAGTGGATCACCACAACTACCGGGCGACCCGAAACCTACCTACCCTAGTACTCACCGCAACTTAGGGGAAAGAACGTGCCAACTGACGCAAGTCAGCCTTTTGACGGCAGCACGCAGCATGGTCCTGCACCCAACGGAGCATCAGGTGCTGCGACTTACCTGATTGAATTGGATGCTGAGCTCGCCGCCGCGGCCGAAGGATGGCGAAAAGCAAACAGGATTAAATCAACGAATGAAGCTCTGTCCGAGCTCGTTCGCCTTGGCTTGCTCAGCGAAATTTCTCAATTGCACGATCTGGTCGCCTCAATCAGAAACTCGATAAAGAAATGACCTTTCTTCCAATGCTTGGAAGCAGTTCCCAAGTTATTGTCAGTGGTTGATAGTACGACGCCTTTGCAGTGCTTTTTGCCCACTCCCGGATTTCATTCTGAGTTGAACCTCATTTTGTAGATGTCGGAAAGTTGCTGTGAACCAGATCAACTTAGGTTTTCTCACTCGAGGCTGTTGTCCGATCGACCCAGAGCAGTAACGAAAAAGCACCACCCAATGCCAATACAGCCGCGGCCAAGCCAAAAATCAGAATGCCCGAAACCTGATCCATTTCCATGACGATCAGTTTTCTGACTACGGCTAAAATACCGATCATCAACACGATTCTGACCTGCTCATAGCCCTTGCTGCCCATTACCATAAGATGCACGGAATGCGCCAACTCCAGCGCAATGATAGCCCCGAGAAGTAGTGCAAAAAGCTGTTGTAATTCCTCATATGACACCCCCGCACCTGATGAGGTGACGACATTTGCTATCTCCTTCAGGAAACTGCCGGTCGCAAGCAGGATAACAACCATGGTGCCAAGTAGCAGGACAACGGCCACTGCTGACGAAAAAATTCCATACGCTTGGTTAACAATATTGCGCATACCGAAGAAGTAACTCGGAATGCTTAAAAGTCATCCAAAGTGATCAGTGAACGGGAAGTGGAATCTTACATTAACGCTGATTGGACGTTTCGGGGATTATTGAAACAGAGATGCGAACAGCGAGCTGGGCCTTCACACTGGTTGTTGTGAACGGGCACTCAAAAGCCGACCTTCCAACAAAATGTATCAATTGGCACAATGCGCTCGAACCAGACCTTTGCTGCGGCTGACGCAAATGGTCGCTGTGGGCCGCTTGCTAATTTGGGATGCCAAGGACCTTCGCTGCGCTCAGTGCCAATGACCGCATTGCGGACAAAGCCGCCGTTCATTCTCTCCCTTGGACTGCGCCAATGGACTGCGCCAATTTTCAGTCCAAGGGGATGATTTGCGCGTTTAAATTCGACAGAACGTTGTCTTTGAATTCAAGATCACTGGCTTTCGTCAGAGCTATTGATTGCCGGCACGACTGGTGAGTTCCTCCATAACGTTGTCGAGGTTGAAGCTGCCGGGTTTTTGCCTTGGCGGAAATTCCTCGAAGCTTTGAAGCCATTGCCCAACGTAGGCGGAGGCCGGAGCTATCGCGAACATATGCTCGAGGAACCAGCGCTGGTAACCCATAGCGTTCTCTTCCTCGGCTCTCTCGAACGGATCGCTGCGCAAGTTTGAAAGCATCGGAGCGCGCAACACCTCGAAAGGTGAGAGCCAAACATCAAGTCCATGTGCGTTCTGTTTTAGGAATGTCACCTTGTACTGTTCATAGCGCAAGGCGGCTACGCTGCCATCGTCAGTCCAATAAATGAATTCACTGCGTGGCCAATCATCAGTTTCACCTGAGAGCGACGGAAGTAGATTGTAGCCGTCCAGATGTGCCTTGTATTGGCGACCGATCGCTTCAACGCTACCATCAAGTAGCCGCTCTTTGATGTCTGGCTCGCCGACAGAAGCCATAATGGTTGGCAACATGTCCGCATGTGAAGCTACGCCATTGATCTTCGATCCCGGCTCGATGACGCCCGGCCACTTGATGACAGTCGGGACACGATAGCCACCTTCCCATTGCGTGTTTTTCTCGCCGCGGAAAGGGGTAGTACCACCGTCCGGCCACGTGAAGGTCTCGGCTCCGTTGTCTGTTGAATACATTACGACAGTGTTTTCGGCGATCCCAAGCTCCTCAAGTTTATCAAGTAGTACACCGACGTGCCCATCATGCTCGACCATGCCGTCAGGATAAACACCAAGTCCCGTCACTCCGTCGGAGTCTTCCTTAAGATGCGTAAAAATGTGCATGCGAGTGGAATTCCACCAAAGGAAGAAAGGCTTGTCCTGTTCAACAGCTCTATCCATGAAGTCCAACGCACTTGCCGTGACTTCTTCGTCAACGGTTTCCATGCGTTTTTTTGTAAGCGGCCCGGTATCCTCGATCGAGCCATCTGCGGTCGATTTGATCACCCCGCGCGGGCCGAAATTCTCCCTAAAGGATTCATCCTTGGGATAATCTGGATTTTCAGGCTCTTCTTCTGCGTTGAGGTGGTAGAGATTCCCGAAAAATTCATCGAAACCGTGATTGGTGGGGAGGTGCTCGTCACGGTCACCTAGATGGTTTTTGCCAAACTGGCCTGTCATATACCCGTGGTTTTTGAGTAGTCCAGCGATGGTGGGGTCTTCCACGGGCATGCCCTCAGGTGCGCCAGGAAGGCCGACCTTCGTCAAACCCGTACGAATGGGAGATTGTCCAGTTATGAAAGCCGCTCGTCCTGCAGTACAGGACTGCTCTCCGTACCAGTCAGTAAATAGCGCGCCTTCTTTGGCTATACGGTCGATGTTGGGTGTCTGATAACCCATCATGCCATGGTTGTAGGCACTAATATTCCAAAACCCAATGTCATCTCCCCAAATAATCAGGAAGTTCATAGGAGGTTCATCTTGTGCGTAAACGGCCGTAGCGGTTGCGGCAAATAATGCCGCTACTATGGTGGATTTTGTTTTGTACTTCATATTCGTCCTCCCAAAATTTCTTGTTATCACCGAATAACCTACCACAAGTTCGAAATTTTTTGTTGGGACCCTTGTGGTTTCCAGGATTTCAGGCGGAAATGCGCAAGTTAATTAAAAAAATCCTGTCGACTTAAATGGCTTTACTAAACGAACTGACCGATACCTTTTTCCAGCGCTTCAAACACGTAATTGGTCACGACTGAATTCGCCGCATTTCGGAACCACGCCAAAGCGTTTGCTGGACCACTTTTTCTTCTGCTTCGGAATCGATGCTGACATTCGACTGAATATCGCGAGCGATCGCTATGCGGACAATGCTGCCACTCGCAGTCGCATTATTAAATCGGAAACAGACCTTTGTAACATCCGATCACTTGTGAACAGTTTATATAAAACACTGTGATGCAAAGATCATTTCAAAGGACGAAGCTGTACGAACTGGAGCTTCATGTTTTTTGCGCGACAATATAACGACTCTGGAGCATCGAGGCTTGATCAGAAGTACAAAGAACTTCAAAGCCTGCGGACGCAATTTTCCTCTCAAGTGCCGATCCAGACACGAAGTTCACAAATGGGGCTTTCCCAAAAGCCTGCATGATTGGGATTGCGATCCGACTGATCATCGCAAACTGGAAACCACCGCTCTCAGGCGCGCAGACGGTTTTGGATATGAAAAGCCCACCCGGTTTTGTCAGCGCAGCAATGTGCTCGAGCGCTTGGTCCAAATCGGGCAGAAGATGAAGCAAGTTATGCGCCAAAACCGCATCGAAAAAGCCTTCATCAAGACTGTGCTCAAGAACGTCGGCCACCTTGAAAGTGACATTCTCCAGCCCTTCTTTATCAAGCTTCTCATCGGCAATCTCGATCATGCCCGGAGCGAGATCCGTGGCAGTGACATGGGCGACATTCGGTGCAAGCAGCAGCGCAGTTGAACCTGTCCCGCACCCGATTTCGAGTACGTTGTCCTCCGCTTTCAGGTACGACTTGGTACGTTCCAGTGTTTCCAGGTACCCTTCCATGTTGCGGATTGGGTCTGCCGCATACTTTCGCGAGATTTTGCTCCAGAACGCGGCATCCTTGGATAAAGCAGCCATTTCATTACTCTCTTACAAGGTTGTTGCCGTATCCTTTACTTCCAAACAATCATTTATGAAATTGCCACAATCCGCAGAAGTGTTATGCATAAATGCATGAACTGGAAAGCCATCAATTTCGACTGGAATCAGGTACGGTCCTTTCTCGCGACAGCCGAAGAGGGCTCGTTTTCCGCAGCGGCGCGCGTTCTTGAGCAAACTCAACCCACTGTCGGCCGGCAAGTTGCCGCGCTGGAAATGGCACTTGGCATCACCCTGTTCGAAAGAGTCGGCAAGTCGCTTAATTTGACGACTGCTGGCGCCGAGCTTTTGTTGCATGTCAGAGAAATGGCGGATGTGGCGAACAGGATTTCACTTACTGCGACAAGTCAGTCGCAAGCTGTTGAAGGTCAAGTCAGGATCACTGCGTCCGATGTGATGTCTGCCTATCAGCTACCGCCTATACTGAAAAAGATCCGACTTGCAGCACCGCGACTGGAGATAGACATCGTTGCTGCAAATGACATACGAGACATACAGCGACGTGAGGCTGATATCGCCATCCGACATGTACGTCCGACGCAGCCGGATCTGACGGCAAAGCTTGTCGCCGAGGCCACGGCACATTTCTACGCGGCACCTTCGTACCTTGATCAGGTTGGACGGCCAAAAAATGAAGGCGAACTCGCTAAGTTGGACTTTGTCGGATTTGGTGACATTGACACGATGATCGGTTTTCTTGATCCGGCGGGCATTAAGGTCACCCGAAAAAGCTTCCGGGTCAGCTCACAAAGCGGGATTGTATCCTGGGAGCTGGTGCGCCAAGGGTTTGGCATATGTGTAATGTCGGATGACGTGGCTGCCCTAACACCCGGCGTCGAGCGCGTGCTCCCCGATCATGAGCCGTTTAAGTTCCCGATTTGGCTGGCGACGCACTCCGAGCTACATACCGCACGAAGGATCAGGTTGGTGTTTGATCAACTGGCGGACCAACTTAGCGCAGGGACCATCAGGTAATCCGGGAGTTCGCTCTATGTTAAAGGCTATTCCAATGCTCCACTTGTTATGCGGCAAAATTGCTTCAGGAAAATCAACTCTGGCAGCGAGACTTGCGAAAAGTGACGGGGCCGTGCTCATTTCAGAAGATGAATGGCTTGGCGCGCTGTTTGGGGATCAAATGAAGTCCCTGCAGGATTATGTAGACTGCGCTTTGAAACTGCGACTGCTCATGGGTCCTCACGTGGCTGCTCTGCTGAAGGCTGGCGTTTCGGTCGTTCTCGATTTTCCAGCGAACACAATTGAAAACAGGGCCTGGATGCGCGACCTGCTGGAAGACACTGCTGCGCAGCACCACCTTCACTTTTTGGATGTGTCAGATGAGGTTTGTCTGCACCGGCTGCACAAGCGCAACAAAGAAGGCGCGCATGCATTTGCAGCGACGGAAGATCAATATCGGCGTATTGCGCGGTATTTCGTGCCACCATCACCCGAAGAGGGTTTTAGCATCATAACTCACCGTCAGTAGCACCAGACTTTCGAAATGTCGCGGCGGAGCTAAATGTTTTTCGGCCGCCCGCTCTGAGTCGACGATTGGCCAAATGTTTACAGTCAGCTTTCACTGGGCCTCAGGTACGGAGATTGCGTGACAACAAAAGATGTATCCCGGTGCGTCCTTCTTAAGTCATGGCAACGGCAACGCGGGCAGCGTCGTTCACGTCGATTATCGGTAGTGTACGTCGCTGGCGGGCATGGGCAACACATCGGCAAATGCCGGCTCCAACAACCATCTCCAGAATAGTTTTGCGCCGACAATACAGCACGGGTGATGGGAAAAGGCACTGATTATTCTTCACATACGTTGTCAAACCAGTCCCGGCTTGGTTTCACCTGATCCAATCATTCAGCGACTTCACGGATCTGGCGCATGGCCTCGTCCATACCCCCTGAAATAAGTCTGCAAAATGTGTTAGAAGACACTGTCATAAGATCGTTATGCAATACCGGCAACTATTCTCATTGCCAGCCAACTCGAAAGGTGACCCATGTCTTTTTCCAACCGCTCGTCAATTTCGCGTCGCCAATTTCTTGCAACAACAGCCGGTGCAGCGGCCATCACCTTGCATCCTTTTTCAGTTTTGGCATCCAACATTCAAGCGCATCTGCGCATCATGGAAACAACGGACATCCATGTTCATGTGTTCCCCTATGACTACTATGCCGACAAACCCCGTGACACAGTGGGCTTGTCCCGTACGGCCTCAATCATCAACGAAATTCGCGCTGAGGCGACAAATTCGATCTTGGTCGACAACGGTGACTTTCTTCAAGGGAACCCAATGGGCGACTACATCGCCTATGAGCGTGGCATGAAAGAAGGGGACGCGCACCCCATCATCAACGCTTTCAACACGGTTGGCTATGATGCTGCAACTCTGGGCAATCACGAATTCAACTACGGGCTGGATTTCCTGGAAAAATCACTCGCGGGCGCAGAGTTCCCGGTCGTTTTGGCCAATGTTGCAAAGGCACAAGGCGCAACTCCGCGCGACGACAAAACGCTGATTAAACCATATACAATTATCGACCGTGAAATCGAAATGGGTGATGGGACCAAGCACTCAATCAAAATCGGTGTCATAGGTTTTACGCCGCCGCAGATCATGAACTGGGACCGAAAGCATCTGGAAGGCAATGTTCAGGCCCGCGATATTGTTGAAACCGCGCGGGCATACGTGCCAGAGATGAAGGAACAAGGATGTGACCTAATCATCGCCCTTTCACATTCTGGGATCGGCGACGCCAATCATGTGGACGGTATGGAAAACGCCTCAGTCGTTTTGGCGGGTGTTGACGGAATCGACGCTCTGGTCACGGGGCACAATCACCTTGTCTTTCCCTCGCCGACATTTGCGGACCGACCCGGCATTGACGTCGAAAAGGGCACCCTGATGGGTAAACCTGCTGTTATGGGCGGCTTCTGGGGCTCACATCTTGGGTTGTTGGACCTGCTGCTGGAACGGGAAGGAAATGAGTGGCGCGTGGTTACTACCACGTCCGAGGCCCGCGCGATTTCCAAACGCAATGAAGACCGCTCAATCACCGCTTTGGTCGGAGACGATCAGAAGGTTCTCGACTCGGTTGCGAAGGATCACGACGAAACGCTCGCCTATGTCCGTCGAGCCGTTGGCAAAACATCTGCCCCGTTGCACAGCTATTTTGCATTGGTTGCTGATGATCCGTCTGTACAGATCGTTTCGATCGCACAGAAATGGTATGTCGAAGAAATGCTGAAAGGCACCGAGCACGAAGGATTGCCGATCCTGTCAGCGGCGGCGCCGTTCAAGGCGGGTGGTCGCGGGGGCCCGGACTATTACACCGACGTCCCGGTCGGGGATGTTGCTATCAAAAATGTGGCTGATCTGTATCTCTATCCCAACACAGTGCGCGCGGTGCGAGTGAACGGTGTTCAACTGCGTGGTTGGCTGGAGCGTTCGGCCGGTATGTTCAACCAGATCGAGCGAGGCTCAGAGGATGCGGTTCTTCTGAATCCAGAGTTTCCATCCTACAATTTCGATGTGATGGATGGCGTAACATACCAGATCGACCTGTCGCAGCCGTCGCGCTTTGGGCCAAAGGGGGAAGAGGTGAATCCCGATGCGGCCCGAATTGTGAACTTGTCCTTCCAAGGCGAACCGGTCACCGATGACATGGAGTTCATCATCGCCACAAACAATTATCGTGCATCGGGTGGCGGTTCATTCCCCGGCGCATTGGGTGATACAATCGTGTTCGAAGCCCCGGACACTAATCGCGACGTTATCGTGCGCTATATTGTCGAACAGGGAACGATCAACCCAAAAGCGGACGGCAACTGGTCATTTGCTCCTTTAGAGAACACGACCGTGCTATTCGAGACCGGCCCTAAGGCCCGAGACTACATCGCCGATGTCAAAGGCGTTTTAATCGAAGACGCCGGAGATGGTGCAGATGGCTTCGCGGCATTCCGCATCAAGCTCTAGTGCAATCGCATGTGCGTACTTTGAGGAAGTCGGAAGTCAACGAAAGCAGCTACCATCAGGCTTAAGCTGAACGCCCGCATGCGACTTTCAAAGGCTATCAGCAGTTAGAAATGAACGTTTGATCTGGGCTCGGAGCAGTCCTCGTTGCGCAGTGCATCAGTGAAGGATCTGCGGACAAAGCCGCTGTTTGTTTCCGCAGTAAACGAGACTAAGACGCGGCGAGGGATTTGGGTAGTTACACACCAATTCAACCAAGTACAGACGCTCTTCGCGGAAACAAAAACGAGGTTGACAGCAAGCATATGAGAATGGTCGCATGAGCTATAATCTGATTTGCAGGGAATATAGCCATGAAAGTTCCTTTCAGTGCGACCTTATTCTTTTGTCTCTGTTTGTCCTCGACCTCTGCTTGGGCACAGGAAACCGCCGAGGGTGGACAAGTTGGTGAAATGACCATCTCGGGGGCCGACATGCATGCCCCTGCATCAGATGCGTTTTCGCCTTATGCAGGACGCGACTTTCCAACTAGACCTCTTTGGGGCGACACCCACTTGCATACATCGCTCTCACTCGACGCGCGTGCGTTTGGTGTACTTCTTTCGCCTTCAGACGCGTTTCGGTTTGCGCGTGGAGAAGAAGTAACTACTTCTCACGGCCTGCGGGCGAAGCTGTCTCGCCCGCTGGATTGGCTCGTTGTTTCAGACCATTCAGACGCGATGGGCGCGATGAACGAGATCGTCGCGGGGAACGCAACTTTGATGGGCGACCCAACGTTACGTGACTGGAACGACAGGTTGAACCAAGGAGGGAATGTTGCCCTTGGAGCGACAATGGAGGTTATCGAGACTTTCGCTGGAATTACCGGTGAAGCTTTGCCGGAGGCGATTGCTGACCGTCGTTTCGTACAGTCAGTTTGGGATGACTTTACGGAAACTGCGGATGCTTATGATCAACCGGGATCGTTTACCGCGTTTATCGGCTACGAATGGACCTCGACGGAAGGTGGCAACAACTTGCACCGCAATGTCATCTATAGGGACGACAGGATTCGGGCGCGGCAAATGTTGCCGTTTACGACTGCCGAGACATTCAATCCGGAAGATCTGTGGGATTGGATGGAAAGATACGAAGAAACGACAGGCGGGCGCGTCCTTGCATTGGCGCACAACGGAAATGTTTCTAATGGTTTGATGTTTCCTGTCGAGACAAACCCCGATACCGGCGAACCGCTCACAGGAGATTACGCGGAAAGACGCGCCAAATGGGAGCCACTGTACGAGATCACGCAGATCAAAGGCGACGGCGAGGCCCACCCGTTTCTGAGCCCAAATGACGAGTTTGCAGATTACGAAACATGGGACGTCGCAAACCTTGGCCCTGTCCCAAAAGAAGACTGGATGTTGCAGTACGAGTATGCTCGCGAGGCTTTGAAAAATGGCCTGAAGCTTGAGGCGCAGCTTGGGACCAACCCTTACAAGTTCGGTGTCGTGGGATCTACAGACAGTCACACGGCTTTGGCGACAGCCCAGGAAGATAACTTTTTTGGTAAGCACTCGGGCGTGGAACCTGAGCCTGGGCGTTGGCAGCATGTTGTCGGCGAGTTTGAAGCGACCAAAATTCTGGGCTGGCAGATGGCTGCCTCTGGTTACGCGGCGGTTTGGGCCGAGGAAAATACACGAGCATCTATTTTCGACGCGATGGAACGTAAGGAAGTATATGGGACAACAGGTAGTCGGATCACGGTACGTTTCTTCGGGGGATGGGATTTCGAAGAAAACGACGCTCAATCGCGGCTTCCTGCGAAGATTGGTTATGACAAAGGCGTACCCATGGGGGCAGATCTACCGGAAGCGCCCGGTGATGCCTTAGCGCCAAATTTTCTCGTCGCTGCACTCAAGGATCCGTACTCGGGTAATCTGGATCGTATTCAGATAGTCAAGGGCTGGGTAACAGAAGACGGTGAGACACAAGAGAAGGTTTTTGATGTCGTCTGGTCCGGCGATCGGGATCTCAGTGCGGAAGGCAAGCTGCCGCCTGTCGGCAACACCGTGGACGTCGAAACCGGTACGTTCACGAACTCAATCGGATCGCCAGAATTGATAACCGTCTGGTCTGATCCCGAATTTGATCCGGAACAAAAGGCTTTTTACTACGCGCGCGTGCTGGAAATCCCCACGCCGCGATGGACGGTTTACGAAGCTATTAGGTTCGGCGACGAACTACCCGAAGAAGTACCGACATCCACACAAGAACGGGCTTATACTTCGCCCATTTGGTACACTCCGGAGGGATAGAACTTCACCAAAAACGCGCTCATGTTTCATGGCGAAAATGGGTTCGTTGTAGTCGTTCGCCCAAATTCATTGGACGTCTACTTTCTGGACTTTGCAGACACTAGGCTCTCTAGTGCCCATGCCCGCTGTTGGGCTAGAAGCAGTCTTATTCTCAAACCAAGACTGCATGCACCAATCCGGGTCTACTCCTCCATCAGCTCCAAGCTGGTTGGCGTGAAGAGTTCCTCGACTGTTAGTTCGCGGCTCGCCAAGCCTTGTTCGAATGAATAGCGGAAAAGAGCTTCAAGGGTCTTCCGGTTGGGTTCAATGCCATATGGGAAAAAGTTTTCCCCCATCACCTCTGTTGTACTCGCCAGTTCGGCTGAGAACCAAGGCAGCGTCTCGTAGTACCATTTCTGTTTCAGGGCTTCGTACTCTTTGGACTTGGCTTCTGAATAAGCTTTGAAAATCGCGGTCGGAAGCTCTGGCATTTTTTCGACAAAGTCGTTTCGAACAGCGACAGCATGCATTATCGGGAAAATTCCAGTCTTCTCGAAATACGCCTGTTCAACTGACCGGACATCCGAGAAGAGCCGAGCGACCTTCGGGTTGCCCTCGACAAATGCTCTGGGTTCAAGCGCGTGAAACAACGCGTCAACATCACCATCAACCAAGAGATCAGATTCATCTTTTCCTTCTGGGCCAGTGCGGATGTTTAATCCCTCTGGAAACACGTTCTCATTCTTAGACACCGTTCCCGAAAGAGCTGCTCCCGAGTCTTGGGCTGAAACGATCCACTCAATGTCTTCAGGCCTCACCCCATACTCGTCTTGCATGATCCCTCTTATCCAAACCAAAGAAGTCTGGGAGAACCCCGGCGTAGCAACCCGACGCCCTTTCAAATCTGATGGGTGTTCGATGCCTGCTTCCGTGTTGATGAAGATGCTCTTGTGACGGAAGGTTCGAAGCGGAAACACAGGGATAAGAGAGTAGTCTCGAAAGCCATCATTCGCGTAGGCAAGCATGAATGGACCTAAGCCCACCTCAGAAAACACTCTGGTTTGCGGGCCTTCAAATATGTGGTTGTTCAAGTCGCCGATCTTGTCGAGCTCAAAATCGAGAGAATGTCCGGCAACTTCAACATTCCCATCGATCAACGCTTTTACGTGGTTGTAAGGGTACCCTGCGGCCAATAACTCGGGAGCGGAGGCCGATGCGAGCGTAGGTGCCAGCCCTCCGGTTGCTGTTAGCGTCGCTGCTGATCCGGCAAGAAATGCACGGCGGTCTAGTCTGATCATACTGAAACATCCCTTGGTTCTGGCTTTGACAGCCTAGCGACGCAATCAACGAAACTGAAGGGACATTGATCTGATCGTGGTTCTTTGGCGGACCTAGCACCTTACGAAGACCTTGGAGGTGGGCAAGCGGACGTTCATGCACAGCGCAGCAACAGGCAGTTTGTGGCTCGTTGCAGCCGTTCGCTGCACTTGGGATGAACGCCCCCTATGTGGACAAATTAGACGCGTGAACTCAGCCGCGAGAAAACTCCGCACACAACTGGCAAACTGGCTCAATGCTGTGATCAGAACCTGACCCTGAACGCCAGCCCAACCAATGGCGCTGTTTCATAACTCTGACGACTAATTTCCAATCCATTCGCATCATCTAGCGTCAGGCGGCCGTCAAATTCTGCGCCAGCAAAGACACTTAATGAAACCCCAGGGTTCGGGTTGTATCCAACAGATAGAACTACAGGGATACTTTTATCCTCACCCACCCCATTCGGGGCAAGGCCATCCCCATCCAACCTGAATCGAATTTTTTCCGATCGCGCGGTCAACGAAATGTCCAAGGTGTCATTCAACGCGTAACTCAGTGTCAGTCCGGGACCTTGCGTCGCTCCTACACCAGAGCCAGTATTCAAGTTCCAGCGATCGTTTATGTCCCAGTCGATCAGCAGGGCTGGAAAAAAATCTGTGCCGCTTTCGTCAAATTGAGAAAACGCGCCAAAGGCCGGACCTATCGTCAAGCGCTCGCTCAGTTGCCAAGCAATTCCTGCAAAAATACCATGGGTTCTTCCTTCAGATGAGGAGGCCCCGCTTTGATAGTCCCATCTGATCTGTGGCGACACAAAAACTGTTGCTGTATCACTCACTCGAAGCCGCACAGGAACGGCGACGCGGAGGTCACGGATGTTTTCCCATGGCTGGTTGTTCGATTGGCTGAAGCGATAATCCAGCTTGCCAAAGCTGGTGGAAAGCCCAACTGAATTTCCTCCGTCCAAGTTGTAGAGTGCGGTCGCACGAAGAAATGTTCGACTTGCAGAGAATTCGCCACCGCCGCTCAAATCCGCATCCCCTTGAAAAGCGGCAAGCCCATCAACCTGATACGCCCAACCTAGCCGCGGCTGTGCAGTCAACGGAAACGCTGTGAAACATAGGGAAATAGTTCCAAAGCAACACGTTAGAATAAGGTTTTTCATATGACGTTTCCTAAGTGACGCTGGTTCCCTTTCGGGTTGCCACTCCTGAACCATCGGTTCAAGTGCTTTCAAGTCTGTTATGCGGACAAAGCTGCTGTTCGAAGAGCGTGCATAATCGTCAAAGGTTCGAAAAAGTTAGCGGCGAACGGCTGATATGATGACAGACGGGGCCGGGACAAGAAAACCGCCATTGTGCATGTTGCCTAAAGAGCGAGTGCGTTCCGCCAGATCAGAGCGAATTGAATCTCGTTTCATAGCAGGTTGCGATCTTAATAGTGACGCCGCGCGAACGGCACCCTGGTCAAATGCATCAAACAAGTCCTCAGGGTGTTGTACGTGCAATTCAGAAGGCACATCGAACAACTGAAACTCTGCAAATCCCGCTTGAGTGACCATAGGCTCAGCAGAAGAACGGTCGGCAAGCATATGGGCATCCGGTCCTAAAGGCAGTTCTACAGACGGATCGCCCAGTCGCCCAACCGCATCGAACAACCAACCGAAAGCACCATCTGATCCTTTCCCCTTCCAGATTGAAAACGCGATTCGCCCTCCTGGTCTCAAAACCCTTGCCGCCTCCGCCAAACCGCGTTCAGGATCGGGAAAGTGCGGGACACCAAAACCAATAGTGACGGCGTCAAAGCTGCTATCAGCAAAGTCCATTGACATCGCATCTCCTTGAATGAAGGAAGCGTCTGGCACAGCTGATTGAGCAAGAGATATCATAACTCCCGAGAAGTCGAGCCCCGTTACGGATGCCCCTCTTGCCGACAGTTCTGCAGCAACAACACCATGCCCGGTGCATAAATCAAGAACCGTTGACTTGGGTCCTGCGGAAACCGCATCCGAGAGCCTCTGCGCAACAAGGCGCGTGGCTTGGTGAAATCCATCTGCATAACCTTTGGCGATAGCTGGATTGGCCCAGCCTTCGCGCTCCATCTTTTCAAAATCACTTAGGCCGTTCATGCACCCTCCAAGCCGGGCCAGAGTAGCATCAACGTTTTTTTACACCAACAGAAGCGTTCTTTGCGCCAAATGGTAGCCTCGCTAAAGCGTCCGCACTGATCTCGATGGCTGCGTTCGCCATAGTTTTGCGAACGACCGAAATACGGACAGAGTTGCCGTCCGCCTGGACAGCCCGATTGTCCGGTGATGAATGCTGATGATCAAAATGCAACAAAGCACCCATGTTTCCATGGGCGCTTTGGTTAGTATGAAGGCTCTTACCGTGCCAGTTGGTAGCGCTTCATCGACATTGTAGTTGCATCGATCATGCTCATAAACTTCTCAGCAGCCGGAGCAGAGACAAAGCTGTCCATGGATGCTTGCGCTGCCTCCGCGCTTTCCCAATTGACGACAACCGCCCATTTGTCGTCTGCGAAGGCGGCTTGCCGGGAGATGAAGCCAGGCTGTTTACTGACGTACTCGTCCTCAATGGCCTTGTCGACCGGCTCGAACGCTTGAGCTGAAACACCCTCGGCAAGGTTCATTGTCACAATCTCGATTACACCAGTTTCTTGAGCCATAGCTGTGCCTCCTAGCATCATCGTGAGGGTGATCAGGAATGCTCTCATGTTTGCCCCCGATCAAAACTTGCCGTTGTCATGAGCCATTTCCGCAGGGATATCTGCGATCACGTCCCAATGCTCAACGATTTTGCCGTTTTCGACGCGGAACAGATCATAGAACGCTGTCGGCTTGTCGGCGAATGTGCCCTCGGAGGCGGTGAAGACAAAGTTGCCCTCGGCCACAACAATGTGAACATCCGAGTATATCATCTGGATGCCTCGCTCGGCCATGCCAGCGAGTGCCGCACCCAAACCGTCCAGGCCGTCAGCAATGTTGCTGTTGTGCTGGATGTAGGTCTCGGTGGACAAGAAGTCCGTGATCCGGTCAACCTCGCCATTATTCAGGATGGTGTTCACAAAGTCCGTGACCAAGGCTTTGCTCTCGGCCGTCTTGTCCAGATCGGTAATCTCAGTCGGACCATCGGTTTGGGTGTGACCCGAGGGGTTCGGCGGTGTAACTGGTGTCAGATTGTCCCAATGTTCGGCAACCTTGCCGTCTTCGACACGGAAGACATCGAACCCAACCAGAGTTTCAGCACCGAACGCCTGAGCGTTGTTGTAGGTGGTGTGCAGGACAACCATATCGCCTTCAGCGATCACCCGGTGGATGTCCACCTCGATCCCGCTTTCTTTCAGACCAGGAATGAAGCCAAGGATCGGCGCAGCCCCTGTGGGGACGGCTGGGTTGTGCTGGATATAATCCTTTGCCAGCAGCTGTTCGGCGGCAGTTGCGTCGAAGTTGACAAAAATGGCGGCTACGGCCTCCATTACGAGTTCTTTAGGTGTCATTGTTGTAGTCCTCTCTTGGTTTGATTTGACGACATTCACGCGGCGCAAGCCTGCACTGAGGTGATCGTGAATTCTGTGCCCCAGGGGTCGACCGTCTGGCCGGGCGTGAGACTTGCGGGGTCAGCCAACAGCTCAACACTCGCGAGACCTGTGGTTTCGACAGAGCGCGGGCCTGCCCCCTTTGATTGCCAAGCATTCGCCGCAAGATGGTGATGGTAGCCACCGGACCCGAACCAGCGGGCTGAGGGCAGCTCAAATGTTTGAACCATACTCAGCTCGTCGGTAACGAACTTGGCTGCCTTGCTGACATCACCGACACGTAAATGAACGTGTCCGATGACTGTGCCTTGCGGTGCGCCTTGCCACTGTGTGGCATCTTCCGTTAGTGATTTCAGGTCGAGCGGGTGCGTTGTCATGTGGATGGTATCGCCTTGGCGTTTCCACGCTTCGCGAGGCAGATCACGATAGATTTCGATGCCGTTTCCTTCGGGATCGTTCAGATACAGCGCCTCGCTGACACCGTGGTGGGATGCGCCATCCAGGCGAACACCGCGCTCATCCGCGTAGATCAGCCATGCGCCGAGGTCTTGTTTGGACGGCAACAGAAATGCGGTGTGAAACAGCCCCGCCTCTTTAGGAAAGGGTCTAGCGTTTCGGTCCTGGCGCAACTCGATCAGCGTTCCGGCCTCGGTGCCGAGGAATGCGCTTTCACCGTTGCGTTCGATCAGGCCGAGGCCAATCACCTCTTCATAGAAGGTGGCGGTCTTATCCAGATCGCGCACCGTCAGGGCGACCTGACCTATTGAGATGGGGGCGTCTGACGTTGCCATGTTCTTTTCTCCTGCGATTCAGCTTGAGAGGAACTTAGCGATGGTCTTTTCTCCATGAAATGGCGATAAGAGCGAGTGTGTATCGCGTAAATGGAGACAATGCTATGGACCGGATCGACGGGATGCAGAGCTTCGTGGCTGTTGTGGAATCCGGTTCTTTTACCGCCGCTGGACAACGGCTTGGCATTTCAAACAAGCTGGTCAGCAAACGTGTGGCCCAGCTTGAAAACATGGTTGGGCTGAATCTTCTTCATCGCACCACCAGGTCTATGTCGTTGACCCACGAGGGGGAGCGATATCTGGAAGGAGCGCGACGGGTGCTGGCTGAATTGGAGCAGTTGGAGACTGAGTTTGACGCTTCAGAGGGCTTGAAGGGCATCGTTCGTGTGGCTGCGCCCCTTACCTATGGCGACACGGCGGTGGCTAAAGCAGCAAGCCGTTTCGTAGAGCAACACCCGAACGTCACGGTCGAATTGGACTTGTCGGATCATTATGCCGATCTGGCCAAGGGCGGTTTCGATATCGCAATACGGATCGGCGCGCTCAGTGACTCCAGTTTGGTCGTTCGCAAGCTCGGTGAAACGCATATGAAAGTCGTCGCGACTCCTTCCTACCTTGAAGAACATGGCGCACCTTCACATCCTGCGGAACTGTCTGACCACATCTGCATCCGTGATGCCAACAACCCCGATCCAAACCGCTGGCCGTTCCAGATCGAAGGGCAAACCGTGCAGGTGCCTGTCTCTGGCCCATTTCTGGCAAATAGTCCTCCCGCCTGCCTCGTACCAACGCGCGCCGGGCGTGGGATCTTCATATGCCCAGATGTGTTTTTGGGGGACGACCTTGAAACCGGACGTCTTGTGCAACTCTTTCCGGAGTTCCACTCCCGCACTTTGCCGATCCAAAGCGTGCAGTTACCTTCGGCCTTTCGAAAGCCGCGTGTAAGGGCCTTTGTGGAGTTTATGCGTGAAGAGATTCGGGCGTAGGTCGGCTCGAAAGTGGCCATTCGTGCAGTGTGCAGCATTTGGTAGGTATGGGCTCACAGCAGTCGTTAGCGAAGGCTTATCAGAATGGCCGCTTTGGGCCGGAATTCCCCTGACCTATCCCCGTGCCATGAGAGACCGAAGTCAGGTGTAGTCACGAGGACGCTGGAAAACCCTTGTTCTCTTCTCGAATTCCGATTGAACGTTGAAGAAGTGAAATCAGGCGCGACTTGCGGTATCAGATTTTTTCTCCTGGACTTCTTCATGAACCCCGAAGAAACACTCGCCCCCGCAGTGAGGCGAAAGACACCGGCCTCCGGCTGTGCAGCCAGAGCGTTTCAACAAGGTACGTCATTCTCAGAGTTCCCACCAAAGAAGAGGCCCGGCGTTCTCCTCTACGTTCGCTTGCCGAAAAACCGAGAATGCTGCATCATCAAGCGAGTGAAGCACGGCTTCAACATCAGGTAGGGACTATTGCTACATATGTGCTGCGCGCCAAATTCACCCTCAAAAAATACATATAAAACAATACCCTACGCTCAGTCGCACAAATCCATCATGAGTGCCACGCTTAAACGCGCAGCTTGTGTTGCCTTGCCTGTCACAGCAACGCCTCCGTCCTGCTATGCTTCGAAGTCCGATGGCCTGTCAGTGGCTTTGACCATCCGAATCAAGTCGAAAAGCCCTAACACATTCCTCTGACGACGTCCCGACGGCGACCATTATCAGTGAGTTGCTTCCGATCAGACACCATATCGGCTCATCACCATCTGGACACTGCTTTCGATCGTTTCAGTCATCTCGGCTTCGCTGAGCACCCCACCCGTAAACAGCAGCGGCCAGAAGGCGCGCGCCTTGATCAGGCCAATGAATTCGCGCCCGGCCCGTTCCGGATCATCGATCCGAAGCTGCCCATCCTCGGCCGCATCTTTGAGCATGGCAATGAATGTCGCCGTCTTGTCCAGCTTGCCCTGCGCTTCCGCCGCAAGCGTCGGGTTGCGCAAGGTTTCGCTGATCACCATCCGGGCCATTGCGATAACATCGGGCCGCATCAGAATGCGCCCTTCGGCCCAGGCCAGTTCAGTCAGTTGCGTACGAATATCGCGACCTTTTTCATACCGAATTTCCAGCACTTCAGCAAAGCGACTTGACAATTCGACCACGATGGAGCGGAACAGGTTTTCTTTACTTTCAAAGTACTTGTACAACGTACGCTTGGACACTTCGGCCCTTGCTGAAATGCGATCCATACTGGCCGCGGCAAAGCCCTTTTCCTGGAACTCGGCCACGGCAGCTTCGATGATCTGTGCGCGCTTGGACGCATTCTGTGCGCTGCATTCGTTCATGTCAGAGCTATAGACCTATTGACGTGCCCCGGTCAAACACTAGGTAAACGCAGGAGTTTACAAGGGCGAAATTATATGCCATGAGTAAACCCGCGAGTTTACCAATTGCGGAAACCAGCACCAACAGGAGACCCCCTCATCATGGCTCTTAAATTGAACCTGAACGGCACGACCCACGAGGTTGATGCCGAACCCGGAACGCCTCTTCTCTGGGTGATCCGAGACGAACTTAAACTGACCGGCACAAAATTCGGCTGCGGCGTGGCATCCTGCGGGGCCTGCACCGTGCACGTAAATGGTGAGCCCGTCCGTTCCTGTCAGACATTCATTGAAGACGTCGAAGACGCCGAAGTCACGACCATCGAAGCTGTCGGTGACGACAAGATCGGTGCCGCCGTACAACAGGCCTGGGTCGAACTGGATGTCGTCCAGTGCGGCTATTGCCAGTCGGGTCAGGTGATGTCGGCTGTCGGGCTGTTGTCCGAGAACCCGAAACCGTCAGTCCAGGAGATTGACGAGTACATGTCCGGCAACGCCTGCCGCTGCGCCACCTATCAACGCATTCGCGCCGGCATCCAGCGCGCGTCTGAAATTCTGGAGGCCTGATCCATGACCATCAACACTTCTCGCCGTGGGTTTCTGAAAAGCGCCGCCGCTGCCGGTGCCGTCCTCCTGGTCGGCACCCGTCCGGACGGTGCGCTGGCCGCGGCCTCGTCCGAGACCGCGCAGTTCAATCCATTTGTGAAGATCGATGCCGATGGCACCGTGACCGCCATCGTCAAACATTTTGAAAAAGGTCAGGGCCCGGCGACCGGACTGCCGACGCTGATTGCCGAAGAAATCGGCCTGACCATGGACCAGATCGAATACGAGTTCGCCCCCTCGGATCCGAATGTCTACAACAACCTGCTGTTCGGCCCATTCCAGGGCACCGGCGGTTCGACCGCGATGGCGAATTCGTGGCTGCAATACCGTCAGGCCGGTGCTGCCGCGCGCGAAATGCTGATCAACGCCGCCGCGCAAAGCTGGGGCGTGGATGCATCCGGCATCACCATCGAAGA